>JBJMLB010000030.1:0-46106 GCA_045805465.1 Conexibacter sp.
ACCGCGCCCACGTCCTGCGCGGCGGGGGCCAGCTCGAACAGCGGGTGCATGTGCGCGATGAGGTACACGCCGGCCGTCACCATCGTGGCCGCGTGGATCAGCGAGCTCACGGGCGTCGGGCCCTCCATCGCGTCCGGGAGCCACGTGTGCAGCGGGATCTGCGCGGACTTCGCGAACGCGCCGACGAGCAGCAGCAGGCAGCCGGCGGTGAGCGAGCCCTGGTGCCCGGCGAACGCGCCGCCCTCGACCGCTCTGAACGTGCCGAGGAAGTCGAGCGTGCCGCTGTGGCGCAGGATGAAGAACGTGCCGAGCACGAGCCCGACGTCGCCGACGACGTTGATCACGAACGCCTTGATGCCGGCTCTCGTCGCGGTGCCGCGGCGGTACCAGAAGGAGATCAGCAGGTACGAGGCCGCGCCGACGAACGCCCACCCGACGATCAGCATCAGGAAGTTGCCGCCGAGCACCAGCACGAGCATCGAGAAGACGAAGAAGTTGAGGTACGCGAAGTAGCGCGAGTACCCGTGGTCGCCTCTCATGTAGCTGACCGAGTAGAGGTGGATCAGCGTCGAGACCCCGGTGACCACGAGCATCATGTAGACGGACAGCGGGTCGACGAGGATCGACAGCTTCGCGTCCACGCCGCTGTTCCCGGTGACCGCGTAGTCCCACAGCGACGAGACGAGCGCGCGGTGATCGCTCGGGTGCCCCTGCAGCGAGATCAGCGCGCCGACCGCGCACACGAACGCGAGGCCGATCGCGGCCGTGCCGATCGCGCCCGCGCCGCCTCTGCCGAGCCGCTTGTAGCCGAGGCCGTTGACGATCGCGCCGAGCAGCGGGAAGGCGAGGACCAGCCAGGCCCAGGTGGTCGTGCTCATCCTTGAAGCTCCCGGAGTTCATCTACGTCGATGGGAAGGCGGCGACGGAAGATCGCGACGATCAGACCGAGGCCGACGGTCACCTCGCAGGCGGCGACGACCATGACGATCAGCGCGAAGATCTGGCCGTCGCTGTTGCCGTGCATGCGCGCGAACGCGATCAGCGCGAGGTTCGTCGCGTTCAGCATCAGCTCCAGGCACAGCAGGATCACGAGCGGATTGCGCCGCACGAGCACGCCGCCTGCGCCGATGGAGAAGATCAGCGCGGAGACGACGAGGTACCAGGACAGCGCCACCGCTACCACCCGCTCCGCGGTTCGTTCCCGGAGGACGGCGTCGCGACCGGGCGGCCGAGCTCGGTGTCGTCGCTCGCCGCCTCGCCGGGCGCATCCTCCGCCGGCGGGCGGATCGCGCCGACGGCCTCGGCCATCGTCCCGCTGAACAGCGAGCGCGGCGTGATGTAGTGGGCGGCGTCGCGCTCGGCGTCGTCGAGCGTCGTGCCCTTGCGCCGGCGCGCGAGCACGACCGCGCCCACGGCCGCCACGAGCAGCAACAGCGAGGCGACCTCGAACGGGAAGAGGAACTTCGTCAGCAGCGCCTCGCCGATCGCGGCCGGCGAGCCGAAGCCGCTCACGTACGGCGCTCCGTCGGTGTCGATCGCCTTCAGGCCCGAGCCGAGCACGGCGATCGCCAGCTCGGCGAACAGCGCGAGCACCGCTCCGCCCGCCACGAGCCGCAGGTTGGAGCCCCCGGGCGTGAGCTGATGCGCGCCGCCGCCGATGTAGGAGACGACGAACAGGTACAGGACCATCACCGCGCCGGCGTAGACGACGACCTGCGCGGCGGCGATGAACTCCGCGCGCAGCAGCAGGAACAGCGCCGCGAGCGACAGCAGGTGGCCGACCAGCGCGAGCACGCTGTAGAAGGGGTTGCGCAGCGCGACGACGCCGATCGCTCCCGCGATGGCGCCGATGGCCGCGATAAAGAAGACGACTGCTGACATGACGGTCGGCGCTACTCGTCCTCGGTCCGCAGCGGCGTGCGCTCGAGCGGCTCGGCGAGCAGCATCTCCTTCGTGAAGATGAGGTCGTCGCGGTTGTAGTCGGACAGCTCGAAGTCATGGCCCATCGTGATCGCGTCGAACGGGCACGCGACCTCGCAGTAGCCGCAGAAGATGCAGCGCGACATGTTGATCTCGTAGACGGCCGCGTAGCGCTCGCCCGCGGAGACGCGCTGCTCGGGCGTGTTCTCGGCCGCGACCACGCGAATGCAGTCGGCCGGGCAGGCGGCCGCGCAGAGCGAGCAGCCGACGCACTTCTCCAGGCCGGTGTCCTCGAACTTGTGCAGCTTGTGGCGCCCGCGGAAGCGCGGGTACACGGGGATCTTCTCCTCCGGGTACTGGTAGACGACCGGGCCCTCGACGAGGCGGCCGAACGTCGTCTTCAACCCGCGCAGCGTCTCGCCGAACGCGCGGTAGAGGCCGCCGGCGCCGCCGGGCTCGGGCCCGCGCTGCACGGCGATCACGTCCTCGCCGGCGGGATGCCAGCGCTTGATCTCGATCGGGTCAGCCATGTCAGCCGAGGACCACCACCAGTACGGCCGTCACGAGCGCATTCGCGGTCGCGAGCGGCAAGAGGACCTTCCAGCCCAGGGACATCAGCTGGTCGTAGCGCAGGCGCGGCAACGTCGCCCGCACCCACACGAAGACGGCGATCACGAGCGTGATCTTCACGAGCACGACGATCGGGTCGACCCACGTCGGCGGGTTCAGGCCGAACGGCAGCAGCCAGCCGCCGAAGAACATCGTCACGGCGATGCCGGAGGCGATCACCATGTGGAAGTACTCGGCCGCGTAGTAGGAGGCGAAGCGGCCGCCGCCGTACTCGGTGTTGTAGCCGGCGACGAGCTCGGCGTCCGCCTCGGGCAGGTCGAACGGCGGGCGGCTCGTCTCCGCGAAGGCCGCGACCATGAAGACGACGAAGCCGACGAACTGCGGAATGAAGTACCAGATGCCCGCGCCGTTCTGCTGCTCGACGATGCCGGTCAGCGACAGCGTGCCGGCGGTGATGATCACGCCCACGAGCGAGAGCCCCATCGAGACCTCGTAAGAGATCAGCTGCGCGGCGGAGCGCATCGCGCCGAGGAAGCTGTACTTCGAGCCCGAGGCCCAGCCGCCGAGCATCAGGCCATAGACGCTGATGGCGCTGAAGGCGAAGGCGAACAGCACGCCGATCGACGGGTCGATCCCGTACAGGCCGACCTGCGTGCCGAAGATGTCGACCGTGTCGCCGAACGGCACGATCGCGAACGACACGCACGCGGTGACGATCGAGATCGCCGGCGCGATCGCGAACAGGAACCCCACGGACGTACGGGGGCGGAACTGCTCCTTGTTGAGCAGCTTGAAGATGTCCGCCATCGGCTGCAGCGCGCCGAACGGGCCGACGCGGTTGGGGCCGTAGCGGTTCTGGAAGCGACCCAGCAGCTTGCGGTCCATCATCAGCGCCAGAGGGACCATCGAGAAGCCGACGATGAAGATGACCAGCGACTTGAGGATCTGGATCCACCACGACTCGGCGTAGCCGACGGTGGCGAGAACGGTCGTCATGCCGGCACCTCGACACGCACTCGCTCGACGGACACGAGCCGCGGCGCGTCGCCGGTCAGCTCAGAGGCCCCGCCATCCGGCAGGCCCTCACCGAGGAACACGGTCCCATTGGGGACGTTGCCGCGGAGCGCGACGGTCGCAGTGACCGTGCGGTCATCGGCCGAGACGGTCACGCGGTCGCCGTTCTCGACGCCCAGCCGGTCCGCATCGGCCGGCGAGACCTCCAGCTGGGCTCTCGCGCTGAGGAACTTCAACGCCGGCGAGGCCTCGACCTCGGGCGACGCCCAGATCGAGCGGTACGTGCCGAGGCGCAGCGCACCGTTGGGGGAGGACGCCGCCACGGGTTCGCCAACGTCGAACGGGCCCGTGGGCCCAGCCGGGAACGCCTCTGCCGCCGCGCGCTCCTGCCAGCGCACGCCGCGCCCGCCGATCTCCTCGAGCGTGAGCCCGGCGTAGAACGGCACCGCCTCGAACAGCTGCTGAGATGCCATCGGTCCGGTCAGCGGGGAGGTGTGCGGATCTGTGTCGGTATTTTCGACACGATCCCGCACACGTCGCTCCAGCTCGGCGAGGATGGACCACTCGGAGCGCACGGCGGCAGGGTGGCCGATGCCGGGGCGCAAGCGCTGGAGGCGGCCGTCGGGGTGCGTGACGGTGCCTTCCTTCTCTGCGTAGGACTCGGCCGGGAACACCACCGTGGCGTGCTCGCGCAGCTCGTCGGTCAGGAACGACGCGTGCGCGACGACGGTGGACGCGCGCGCCATCGCGCGGCGCCACAGCGGCGCGTCGGCGTGGTCGCGGACGGGGTCGGTGTGCAGCAGGTAGAGCGCGGCCAGCTCACCGTCGGCGGCGGCAGTGGCGATCTCGCGCGCCGAGCGCCCGGCGGCCTGGACGTCGGACAGGCCCGGGCCGGCGTTCGGCTGGAAGCCGATCTCCCGCAGGCCCCGCGCGTTGGCCGACGACGGCACCTCCAGCAGGCCCGCGCCGTCGCGGTCGGCCAGGCCGAGCCGCCCGGCGACGTTCAGCAGCGCCGGCAGCGCGGCGGCATCTACGCGGCCCCACAGGATCACCACGTCGCTCCGACCGTCCTCGATGAGGAGATCGGCCAAGGCGCGGACCGCCTTGGGATCGGCGTCGGCGGTGGCGCACAGGGCATCGACGTCACCAGGAGCACCGAGGGCTGCCTCCAAGGCAGCCACAAACGCGTGCTCCGCGCCGGGCGCGTAGCGCAGCCACAGCTTCGCGCTGGGATCAAGCGCGCTCGGGCGCGGCGTCGCCACGGCGAGTTGGAGGCCGTGGCGGCGCACGCCCTTGCGGATGCGCAGGTCGAGGATCGGCGCGTCGTCGACCGGCTCGGTGCCCAGCACCAACACGGTGTGCGCAAACTCGAGATCCGGAATGGTCGCCTGCAGCGCCGGCGCGGCCAGCGCGCGCTGAAGGTCGAGCGGCACGCTCGTACCCACGCGCGAATCCACATCACTCGATGCCAATCCATCCCGCAGCAGGCGCTGGAGCAGGAAGCCCTCCTCGTTCGTCGTCGTGCCGCCGGCGACGGCACCGACCGACCCGCGGGCCTTGCCCAACGCGCCCGCCGCAGCACTCAAAGCACGCTCCCACGAGGCCGGGCGCAGCTCGTCACCGTCGCGCACCAACGGCTCGACGATCCGCTCCTCGCTGTGCACCGACTGGTACGCGAAGCGACCCTTGTCGCACAGCCAACCATCGTCCACGCCCTCGTGGTCGCGAGCGAGCACGCGCAGCACGCGCTCGTCGCGCACCGTCAGCTCGACGTTGCACTGCGACGGGCACAGCGTGCAGACGGTGCCGGCGCCCTCGATGTCCCACGGCCGCGCACGGAAGCGGTACGGGCGTGAGGTCAAAGCCCCCACCGGGCACAGCTCGATGATGTTGCCGCTGAACGGCGCCACATAGGGATGCGCGTCGAACGTGCCGACGTACGAGTGCGCGCCGCGCTCGTGCAGGATCAGCTGGTAGTCCTCGCTGACCTCCTGCGAGAAGCGCACGCAGCGGTAGCAGAGGATGCAGCGCTCGCGGTCGATCGCGATCAGCGGCGAGAGCTCCAGCGGCTTCTTGAAGTGGCGCTTTGGCTCGACCATCCGCGAGATGCCGCGGCCCCAGCCGAACGTGATGTCCTGCAGCGGGCACTCGCCGCCCTTGTCGCAGACGGGGCAGTCGAGCGGATGGTTGACGAGCAGGAACTCGACGACCGAGTTCTGCGCCTCTCTCACGCGCTCCGTCTGCGTGTGCACGACCATGCCGTCCTTGACCGGCGTCGAGCAGGCGGTCTGCAACTTCGGGATGCCCTCGATCTCGACGAGGCACATGCGGCACGCGCCGACCGGGTTGCCGAGCTTCGGCTCGTAACAGAAGACGGGAATCTCGACGTCGCCGTACTTGGCGCCATCGACGAGCATCGCGCCCTCGGGCGCCTCGACCTCGCGGCCATCGATCGAGAACGTGACCATGCGGACCTCGGGGCGCGGCATTACGAATGCATCCCCGCGGGCGCTCCGTGCAGGGCGGCGTCGGCCGGCGCGTCGAAGCGCGGCGCGCCCAGCCCGTTCGCCGCGCGACGCGCCTCGATGTGCGCCTCGAACTCGTCGCGGAACTTCGCGACCATCGAGGACACCGGCATCGCCATCGCGTCGCCGAGCACGCACAGGCAGTTGCCCATGATCTGCTCCTGGACTGAGGCGATGATGTCGAGGTCCATCGGCGTCGCCGCGCCGGACTCGACGCGCTGAAGCATCTTCACGGTCCAGTTCGTCCCCTCGCGGCACGGCGTGCACTTGCCGCACGACTCGTGTCTGTAGAACTTCGCGAGCTTCAGCGCGACGTCCACCACGCGCACGGAGTCGTCCACGACGATGATCGCGCCGGAGCCGAGCATCGAGCCGGCCTTCGCCATCGAGTCGAAGTCGTAGGGCAGGTCGAGGTCCTTCGCCTCCAGCACCGGCGAGGACGAGCCGCCCGGGAACCACAGCTTCACCTGGCGGCCCGGATCGGGGCCGCCCGCGAGGCCGTAGACGATCTCCCGCGACGGGATGCCCAGCTCGATCTCGTAGTTGCCGGGGCGCTGGACGTTCCCGCTCACCGACACGAGCTTGGTGCCGGTCGACGTCTCGGTGCCGAGCTTCGCGTACTCCGCGCCGCCCAGCGCGATGATCGTCGGCACGGTCGCCAGCGTCTCGACGTTGTTGATCAGCGTCGGGCCCTGGTAGAGGCCCTGGTTGGCGGGAAACGGCGGCTTCAGGCGCGGGTTGCCACGCTTGCCCTCGAGCGAGTCGAGCAGGCCGGTCTCCTCGCCGCAGATGTAGGCGCCGGCGCCGCGGTGCAGGACCAAGGACTGCGAGTGGTCGGAGCCGAGGATCCGCTCGCCCAGATATCCTGCCGCTTCGGCCTCGGCGATCGCGCGGTCGAGGATCTCTGCCTGCTGCTCGTACTCGCCGCGGATGTAGATGAAGGAGCGGTTCGCGTCCGCGGCGTAGGCGGCAATGATCATCCCCTCGACCAGCATGTGCGGGGACTTCTGCATCAGCTCGCGGTCCTTGAAGGTGCCGGGCTCGGACTCGTCGGCGTTGCAGACGAGGTACTTGTCGATCGCGCCCTTCGGCAGGAACGAGACCTTCTTGCCCATCGCGAAGCCCGCGCCGCCGCGGCCGCGCAGGCCGGAATCGAGCAGGTTCTGCAGGACCTCCTCGCGCGGCATTCTGAGCGCGCGCTTCAGCGACTCGTAGCCGCCACGGCGTTCGTACACCTCGCGGGTCGCGAGACCGGGCTCGTCGATGTCCTTGAACAGCAGCAGCTCGGTCATGCGTCGGAGTCCTCGTCGGGGAACAGCCTGTCGGCCGCGTCGGAGTGGTCGGCGTCGGGCGCCTTCGCCGCGCGCGGGTCGGCGACCTTGCGGCGCAGAAGCTGCTTCTCGGGGAGGATCTCCTCGCCGGCGCGCAGCTGCGCGACGATCGTCGCCGCGTCGGCCAGCTCCAGCGGCCCGACGTAGGCGCCGTTCACCGAGGCCATCGGCGCGATGTCGCAGGCGCCGAGGCACTCGAACGCGCGCACGTTGAAGTCGGCGTCGTCGCCGGCCGCCTCCTGCATCGCGGCGTACAGCTCGTCGGCGCCGCGCAGCGAGCACGAGATGTTCGTGCAGACGTAGACCGTCTGCCGGCCCACCGGCACCGTCGAGAACATGTCGTAGAAGGTCGCGACAGCAGTCAGGTAGGCGGGCGTCAGCCGCATCACACAGGCGACCTGCTCGATAGCCTCCGGCGAGCACCAGCCATGCACGTCCTGCGCGGCGTGCAGCGCGGGGATCGCGGCCGAGCGGAAGTCGGGGTACTTCGCCATCGACGCCTCAATCCGCTCGCGCAGCTCCGCGGACACGGGCGTCAGCGCCGGGTCGGGGATCGACGCCGGGTCCTTGCTCAGGTCGACCGCGTCGTCCCAGCCGGGGATGCGCGAGCCGTGGCCGAAGCGCGCGACGTCGCCGGCCAGCTCCGATCCATGACCGCCGGACAGCGCGCTCATCGATCGACTCCGCCCAGGACCGGGTCCAGCATCGCGAGCGTCGCGACGAGGTCCGCGATGTATGAGTTGCGCGTAGCGGGCGCCGTCGCCTGAAGGTTCACGAACGAGGGGTCGCGCATGTGCACGCGTGCCGGCTTCGAGGAGCCATCGGACCGCACGTAGCAACCCAGCTCGCCGCGCGGCGACTCGATCGGGTGGTAGACCTCGCCGGGCGGCACGCGGAAGCCCTCGGTCACGAGCTTGAAGTGGTGGATCAGCGCCTCCATCGAGGTCGCCAGCTCGTGGCGCGGCGGCAGCGCGACCTTGCGGTCCTCGGTGATGAACGGCCCCTCAGGGAGACCGTCCAACGCCTGGTCGACGATGTCGCACGACTCGTAGATCTCGGCGTGCCGGACGCGGTAGCGGTCGTAGTTGTCGCCGACCGTGCCGACCGGGATCTTGAAGTCGAAGTGGTCGTAGGAGCAGTACGGCGCGGCCTTGCGCAGGTCCCACGGATTGCCGGCCGCGCGCAGCAGCGGGCCGGTCACGCCGAGGCCAAGCAGCGTCGCCTCGTCGACGACGCCGGTGTGGCGCAGGCGCTGCAGGACGATCTCGTTCTTGTCGAGCAGCGCGGCGTACTGGTCGGCGCGCGTGCGCATCTCCTTCGTGAATCTGCGCACCCGCTCGGCCCAGCCGCGCGGGATGTCCTCCATCACGCCGCCGACCTGGAAGTAGCGCGTGTGCATGCGCTGGCCGGAGGACATCTCGAACAGGTCGAGCACCGCCTCGCGCTCGCGGAAGCAGTACCACCACACGGAGATCGCGCCGAGGTCGATGCAGCTCGTTCCCAGCCACACCAGGTGGGACATGATGCGGTTGAGCTCCATGTGGATCACGCGCAGGTACTGCGCGCGGGCTGGCACCTCGACCTCCAAGAGCTTCTCCACCGCGCCGCAGAAGGCGAACGCGTTGAAGTAGTAGGAGAGGTAGTCCATCCGCTCGACGACGGGGATGGCCTTCCAGTACGCCTTGTCCTCGGCGGTCTTCTCGATGCCCGTGTGGACGTAGCCGATGATCGGCTTGACGTCCCGCACCGTCTCGGCCTCGAGCGTGAGGATCAGGCGCAGCACCCCGTGCGTGGACGGGTGATGCGGGCCCATGTTGATCGTCATCAACTCCTGGTCGTAGCCCTCCGCGGGCTCGGAGCTGAGCGTGACCGACTCCTCCTGCTTGCGGTACCCGGAGACGCTCACTGCGTCCACCCCGGGACCTTGTCCTCGTTGTAGGTGAAGAGGATCGGCTCGCCGCCTACGGGGAAGTCGCGCCGCTGCGGATGTCCCTCGTAGTCCTCGGGCATCAGGATGCGGCGCATGTCGGGGTGCCCGTCGAAGGCCACGCCGAACATGTCGAAGATCTCGCGCTCCGGGAAGTTCGCGCCGGGCCAGATGTCGCACAGCGAGGGCACGTGCGGCACCTCGACCGTCACGCGCGTCTTGAGGCAGATGCGATCCACGTTCGGCATGTCGAGCAGCTGGTAGTGCACGCCCAGGCGCGGCTCGTCGGGGTAGTAGTCGACTCCGTGACACGACGCCATGAACGTGTAGCCCTTCGCGTGCAGCGCCTCGGCGGCGGCGTGCATGAACGCAGGCGCGACCTCGACCGTCGCCTCCTCGCGGAAGAAGCTCGTGCCCAGGACCCCGTCGTCGTTTCCGGCGGCGCGCAGGTCCTGAGCGATCAGCTCGAGACCGGTCGCGTCAGGCACGTTGCGTCTCTCCGGATTGGAAGACGTTGACGGCGTTGGTCCCCGGCAGGTCCGCCTCGCCGAGCACCTCCTCGGTGCCCTCCGCGCCGTAGCGCTCGCGCCAGCCTGCCGGCGCTTTGCCCTGGATCTTGTCGCGCAGCTTGAGGATCCCGTGCATCAGCGCCTCGGGCCGCGGCGGGCAGCCGGGCACGTGCACGTCGACGGGCAGGAACTTGTCGGCCGGCACGATCGCGTAGTTGTTGAAGACGCCCATCGAGGAGGAGCAGGCACCCATCGCGATCACCCAGCGCGGCTCGAGCATCTGGTCGTAGATGCGGCGGACGACCGGCGCCATCTTGATCGAGACACGGCCGGACAGGATCAGCAGGTCGGCCTGGCGCGGCGAGGCGCGGAACGCCTCGAAGCCGAAGCGCGCGATATCCAGACGGGCACCCGGCAGCGACATCATCTCGATCGCGCAGCAGGCGAGCCCGAAGGTCGCGGGGAAGAGCGAGTTGCCGCGCGCCCACGCGGCGGCCTTGTCGAGCGTGGTGGTGAGGACGCGCTCCTCGACGTACTGCTGCAACTCGTCGTCGGGAATGTCGCCGCGAAGCATGTCGCGCGCGCGCAGCTGGCGGATGCGGAAGTCGTCGGGGGTCGCATCCGACCCGCCGCCCGCACCGACGCCGTTCAGCTTGGCGCGCACTACTTCCATTCGAGCGCTCCTCGCCGCCACACGTAGGCGAAGCCGACCATCAGCAGCGCGATGAAGACGGACGTCTCGACGAGCGCGAAGGTCCCGAACGCGCGCAGCTGCACGGCGATCGGGTAGAGGAAGATCACCTCGATGTCGAACAGGATGAACAGCATCGCGATCAGGTAGAAGCTGATCCCGAAGCGGAAGTTCCGTGTCACCTCGCTCGGCAGGCCGCACTCGTAGGGGGTGAGCTGCGACTGGCGCGAGGCCGCCGAACGTCTCGGACCAAGCAGACGAGGAGCCATGCCGAAGGCAGTGGCGACGATGAGTCCGATCGCGAGGAAGACGATCGCGGGTCCGTA
This sequence comes from Conexibacter sp., assembly GCA_045805465.1. GTDB lineage: Bacteria > Actinomycetota > Thermoleophilia > Solirubrobacterales > Solirubrobacteraceae > Conexibacter. The sequence continues at coordinate 10,814 of JBJMLB010000030.1, forward strand.
GCTGGTCAGCAAAGCGTGGACCGTTATAGCACCGAGCGAGGGCGGTTTGTAACAACGTGTTACTTAGTGCGAAAACGCTCGATGTGATCGTGCGTAAACGCGCTTGGAGCGGCGAGATCTCCGGCGCTCGGCGAGCGCCCCTCAGGATGCCGAGCGGAAGCCTCTGGCCCACAGGGCGTAGTCGGCCGCACGCGAAGCTTGCACCCTGACGAAGCCCGCCTGGACCAAGGCACGGCCCAGCGTTCTCACCGTGAAGCCCGTGCGGTGTGCCATGTACTCGCGGCCTTTCACGATGTCGCTCTGCAGCCCGAAGACGACGTCGAGCGCCGAGATGTCGCCGGCCTCAGATCTGTACAAGCGCTCGTGCAGTCTCCCCGTCGCGATCACCGCCGCGACGCCTTGCAGGTCGGGCGTCGAGATGAGCGCTTCGCCGCCCGGTCTCAGCACCCGCAGGAACTCCGCCATCACGTGTGGCACCTCATGCGCGAAGACGTGCTCGATGTTGTGGTGCGAGTAAACCGCGTCGAAGGACGCGGAGGGCACCGGCGACATGTCGCTGACGCTGGCGACGATGTCCGGCTTCACCCCGGGGTCGATGTCGAGCCGCACCTCATGCCACTCCGGCCGGCGGTAGCTCTCGTGCAGCACGTAGTGATCCTGCGGTCCGCAGCCGACGTGCAGCACGAGCCTCTTCCCGGGCGGGGCGTCGATGCTCGCCGAGCCCCTCCCACGCCTTCCGATCCACGAAGCCATCCGTGTCCCCCGATGCGTCGATTCCCCAGCCACCACTGTACTGCGGCGCAGTTCGACGACGCCGCGCCTGCCCGCTGGGGACGCGCCATCAGGGTGGTGAACTAGGTTCCCCGCCGATGGTCACCGTCCACGTCGTCGCCGGCATCGCGCTGCTCGTGCTGAACCTCGCGGCCGGGCTGCTCGGCGCCTGGTGCTGGTACCGGGTCGAGCCGAGCCCGCGCTTCTGGATCGTGCTACGTGCCGGCCAGGCCGCGATCGTCGTGCAGGTGCTGCTCGGCGCGCTGCTGCTCGCGCTCGGCCACGAGCCGGGCGACGACCTGCACATCCTCTACGGCGTGCTGCCGCTCGTCGTCTCCTTCATCGCCGAGCAGCTGCGGATCGGCTCGGCCGACGCGATCCTCGCCGGACGCGGCTACGACTCCGCCGCCGACGTCGGCGAGCTGGCGCCCGACGAGCAGCGGATCGTCGTGCTCTCGATCGTCCGGCGAGAGATGGGCGTCATGACGATCTCCTGCTTCGTCGTCGTCGCCCTCGCCCTGCGCGCGGCGACGACGTCGGGCGCGTTCTGAGCGCACCTCGACCGTACTTACAATGCTTGACATGTACAAGGTTTTCATGATATAGTGTCGTCATGAGCTTTCAAATTGACTTCACCGAAGATGCCGAGGAATGGCTACTACGCCTATCTCCTGAAGAGTTCGCAGCCGTCGCGGGCGCACTCGATCTACTAGAGGAGCGCGGGCCCGCGCTGGGCCGTCCAGCGGTCGACACGTTGAGAGGCTCCCGCCACCGCAACATGAAGGAATTGCGTTCGTTCGGCGGACACCTCCGAGCGATCTTCGCCTTCGACCCGTACCGACAGGCCATCGTGCTCGTCGGCGGCGACAAGCGCGATGACTGGAGCGGGTGGTATGACCGAAACATTCCGCTCGCGGACGATCTATATGACGAGCATCTGAAGAGACGCAGCAGGAGATAGGCCGCATGGCCACCCAAAGATGAGCGGGAGCCGCAAAGGCGCCGCCGAATGGGCCGCACGGCCCGAAGGGATGAATGAAGTGAGCACCTGGAGCGAGATCCGAAGCAGAAAGCTTGCGGAGCAGCCCGAACTGAAGGACCGCATCGAGCAGCAGCGCCGGCTTCTTGAGCTTGAGGTCAGCTTGGCGGAGCTGCGCAGACGTCGCGGCGTGACGCAGCCCAACCTCAGCGACGCGCTCGCGATGACACAAGCCAACGTCTCCCGCATCGAGCATGAGAGCGATCTGTACCTGTCGACGCTCGCTCGATACGTCGCCGGCCTCGGTGGACGCTTGAGCATTCATGCCGAGTTCGACGACGAGGACGTCCGGCTGACGGCGTAGCACCTACGCCAAGCTGCGGTAGCCGCCGCGGTACCACAGCAGCGGGTCGCCGTCGGCGAGGTCCATCGCGACGACCTCGCCGATTGCGATCTCGTGGTCGCCGGTGGGGATCAGCCGGCGCAGGTCGCAGACGACCCACGCGAGCGCGGCGTCGAGTATCGGCATGCCGGCCTCGAGCCGGTGCGGGACCTCACGCAGCTTCTCCGCCTCGGGCACCTTCGAGGCGAACACGCGGGCGACGTCCTCGCTCCCGTCTCTCAGCACGTTCACAGCGAAGCGGCCCGCGTCGCGCACGAGCGGGAGCGTGCGCGCGGACTGCTCGAAGCAGACCAGCGCGAGCAGCGGGTCGAGCGAGACCGAGCAGACGGCGTTCGCCGTCATGCCGCCCTCGCCGGCCGGGCCGGCGACCGTGATGACCGCCACGCCCGTGGCGAAGTGGCCGAAGACCGTGCGGTAGCGGTCGGGGTCGAGCGCGCTCGGCATGCGCGCCCGTTCTAGCAGGCGAGCCCATCTCGGGAGCTGGAGAAAGGTCCCGACGCCGACTCTCTGGTTGCCGCCGTGAGGACGATCGCGTTGAAGATCGTCACAGCCGGCGCCGGGACTCCTCGTCCATTCGCCGCCTGACGGTGGTGTCCTGCCCGCGAACGCAGACGTTCACCGCTCGGCGCGGCGGTCACCGCGCGGCGATCGTGCCGTGCTCGCCGAGCGTGTCGTGCCGCTCCACCGCGCACGTGTCGACGTACTCGCCCGGCGGCAGGTCGACGAGCAGCCGCGCCGTCTCCCCCGGTCGCAGCGGCGGGCTCGACGCGAGCGTGCGAATCCGGTCACCGCTGCGGATCTCCAGCCGGTGCACCGTCGTGCCGCCGTTGCGAACGACGATCGCCACTCGCCCGGCCGGGACACGCACCGCCTGCGGGTCGACGCGGTACTCGGACAGCGTCAGGCGCAGCGGCGTCGTGTCGATCCCGACGGGGGCCGGCTCGCCGCAGCCGGCGCACGCGGCGAGCGCCGTCGCGACGGCGCTAGCGAGCGCTCGCGAAGGGAGAGCAGGCATCGCGGGGGGATTCTTCCGTATGATGCGCGGCCGCATGGTCCGCCTCAGGAAGTCGATCCTCCTCCCCCTGCTCGCGCTCGCCCTCGCGCTCCCGCTCGCCGCCTGCGGCGAGCAGAGCATCGAGGTGCCGGCCTCGAGCCCTCAGCACGCCGGCGCCGAGCTGTTCCAGCAGCGCTGCGCGGGCTGTCACACCTTCAGCGCCGCGGCGACGCAGGGCTCCGCCGCGAACGTGAGAACTCGCGAGCGCACGGACGGCCCCAACTTCAACAGCCGCCGCGAGTGCGTCGAGCGCGTCCTCTACGCGATCGAGAACGGCGGCTTCTCCGGCGCGATCATGCCGCAGAACATCGTCGTCGGCGAACAGGCCAGACAGGTCGCCGACTTCGTCGCGCAGTACGCCGGCGCCGACAGCGACGCCCCGCGCCCGGACGGCAGCGGCAGCAGAACCAACGGCTTCAGATGCACGGGCACGCGCGACACCGGCACCGCCGACGAGACCAACAGCTCTCCGACGGCACCCACCGGCGGAGACTGACGCGGAAGCGGCCCGCTCCGCCCGCCGCCGCGCATGCTCGACCTCAGGCTCATCCGCAGAGACCCGGAGGCGGTGCGCACGGCGCTCGCACGCCGCGGTGACGTCGACGACGCCGCGATCGACCGGCTGCTCGCAACCGACGAGCGCTGGCGCGAGCTGACGACGCAGCTGGAGACGCTCCAGGCCGAGCAGAACGAGGCCACCCGCGGGTTGCGCGGCGCCCCGACCGACGAGCAGCGCGCGCAAATGCGGACGCTGTCCGAGCGCGGGCGCGCGCTGTCGGACGCGCAGGCGGCGGCCGCACAGGAGCGCGACGCACTGCTCGCCACGCTGCCGAACGTGCCGGCCGAGGACGCGGCGCCGGAGGACACCGTCGTGCGCGAGGTCGGCGAGGCCGGCAAGACCGGCAAGGACCACCTGGAGCTGGCCGGCGAGCGGATCGACATGGAGCGCGGCGCGCGCCTGTCGGGCAGCCGCTTCGCCTACCTCCGCGGCGAGCTCGTCCTGCTGGAGCTCGCGCTCGTGCGCTACGCACTCGAGAAGCTCGCCGGCGAGGGCTTCGAGCCGGTGATCCCGCCCGTGCTCGTGCGCGAGCAGGCGCTGTTCGGGACCGGCATGCTGCCCGACACCGAGCAGCAGCTCTACCACCTGCCGGCCGACGACCTCTACCTCGTCGGCACCTCGGAGGTCGCGCTCGCCTCGCTGCACGCCGGCGAGATCCTCGACGGCGAGACGCTTCCGCGCCGCTACGCGGGCTTCTCCCCCTGCTTCCGCCGCGAGGCCGGCGCAGCGGGCAAAGACACGCGCGGGATCTTCCGCGTGCACCAGTTCGACAAGGTCGAGATGTTCAGCTTCGTCGCGCCGGAGGACTCGGCCGCAGAGCACGAGCGGATCCTCGCGATCGAGGAGTCGATCCTGCAGGAGCTGCAGATCCCCTACCGCGTCGTCAACATCGCGGTGAACGACCTCGGCGCATCCGCCGCGAAGAAGTACGACTGTGAGGGATGGCTGCCTGGACAGGGTCGCTATCGCGAGCTGACGTCGTGCTCAAACACGACGGATTACCAGGCGCGCCGCCTGGAAGTCCGCTACCGGCCGAAGGACGCGAAGAAGCCGGAGACGATGCACACGCTCAACGGCACCGCCGTCGCGGTCGGGCGCACGCTGATCGCGCTGCTGGAGAACGGCCAGCGCGACGACGGCTCGATCGCGATCCCGCCGGCGCTCGTCGCGGCCGGCGCGCCGGCGATGCTGCCGGCCGCCGGCTGACGCGACGAGCGGGAGACAAGCGCCAAGAGGACAGCGCCGCCGGCGGGGTCTCGGCCGGCGACACTTGTTCGAGGCTAGCGGCTGACGGAGCCGGCGTTCTCCCGCGCCGTCTCGGCGAGCTGCTCGCCGTGCTCTCTGCCCTCCTCGCGCACCGTCTCGGCGGCGCTCTGGGCAGCGCTCTGCGCGACCTGCTTGCCGTGCTCCAGCGCCTCCTGGCCGGTCTGCTTCGCCTGCTGCTTGACCTGATCGGCCATCGGGCCGAGCTTCTCATCCTCGACGCGCGAGGAGGGCACCAGCATGCCGGCGAGGAAGCCGGCCGCCATCGCCCCGATCGCGAGGCCCATCGGGTTCTCCTGGGCCACGCCGGCCGCGCGGCGCGCGCCCTGCTTGACCTGCTCGCTGTCCGGCGTCGCGTCGCTCACCTTTCCGCTGGCCATGCCCATCCTCTCCTTCACGCCTTCGACGGTGTCGCCTATCCGCTCCTTCGTGCGGCCCTTCACGTCGGCCTTGTGGCCGAGCGCGTCGATCGTCTCGCCCATCTGCTCACGGGTGTGCTCTACCTCGTGGCGGATCGCGTCCGGGTCTTGGCCCATTCGACATCCTCCTTCACGCTTTCGATGGTCTTCTCTGGAGCGGGCGGCGTGGCTGCGCGGATGCGGTCGCGCCCACGCAACGCCAGCGGCGTCGCGATCGCCGCGTAGAGCAGCGCGACGATCAGCGCGGCGAGCCACGTGTGGTCGATCGCGGTGGCGAGCAGCGCGATCAGGCACGCCGTCAGCGCGCCCGCCGCAAGCAACCCCACGAGCGCGGCCCCGCCCAGCATGCCGGCGCCGGCGCCGGCGATCTTGCCCTTCTCCGTCAGCTCGGCCTTCGCGAGCTCGATCTCCTGCTTGACGAGCGTGTTCGTCTGATCGGCCAGCCGCTTGACGAGCTCGGCGATCGACTCATCGCGCAGGTCGTGTCCTTCGCCGTTGGCGCTCATGGTCTGCGCCTCCTCACGAGAGACCGTTCATGCCGCCGTCGCGCACGGGGGTGACCGGGCCGGTGCCGGTGCCTGCCGTGACGCCACTCGGCGGAACGGTCGTGCCGGTCGTGCCGACGTCGGACGCAACGCCGCCGGCTCCGCCGCCGAGCTGCGACGGGATCCGGTCGCCGCCGGGACGACGCGGCGACTGCCAGTTGCTGCTGCTCTGCGTGTAGCGGGAGCGGCTCGACGCCTTCAGGAAGCGCGACGCAGCAAAGCCGACCGCGAGCCCGATCGCGGCGACCGCGAGCGGCTGCCGGCGGCCGAAGTCCTCGACGTCGCGCAGGATCCGGTCGGCGTCGGATTGCTCGAGCCAGCCGCCGACCTTCTCGGCCTGGTCGGCCGCGCGCTCGGCTGCCTTCGCGGGGCCGTCCTGGCCGTCCTCGCGCAGTCTCTCGCTGGTGGAGCGCAGCGCCTGCGCCGTCGAGCGGACCTGACCGCCCGCCTGCGTGGAGCGCTGGTCAACCTGCTCGCGAAGACGTGAGCGCGCCGTCTCCGCCGTCTCCTGCATCTTCTCCTGGGCGACCTGCGCCTTTTCCTGGACCTGCTCCTTGGCACGGTCCGAAGTCGCACTCGCGTCGACCATCGTCCCCTCCTTCGCTGTCGGTTGCGGAGCTTCCCCGCTACCCGCCGCAGGACATGTCAAGCAGCCAACCGGAGCGCTGGCACGCCCACTGACCGCACAGGAGAGGAGACGGTCAGCAGCGCTACGATCGCGCGCATGCGATCGACCGAGGAGCCGCCCCGGCGCGGACGGCGCGCACGGCAAGCGGTGGCCGCCGGCCTCGCCGGCGTGACGGCGTACGACCTTGCGCAGCGCCGACACGCACTGCTGCGGAACTTCCCGATCGTCGGTCACCTTCGCTACCTGCTTGAGACGTTCGGGCCGGAGCTGCGCCAGTACGTCGTCACCGGCAACGACGAGGAGCGGCCGTTCAGCCGCGACCAGCGTCGCTGGGTCTACGCCTCCGCGAAGCGCCAGCCGAACACGTTCGGCTTCGGCACCGACAACGAGATGGAGTCGGTCGAGGCGATGCTGGTGATCGAGCACGCGCCATTCCCGGTGCCGCCGCCCGGCGACCGCGAGCCCGGCGGCTACCCCGAGTACGCGATCCCGGCCGGGAAGGTGCTGGGCGGAGCGCGCGGTCGCAGACACGCGTTCCGTCCGCGCTCGGTCGTGAACGTCTCCGGCATGAGCTTCGGCGCGCTGTCGGGCCCTGCCGTGGAGGCGCTCAACGAGGGCTGCCGGCTCGCCGGCTGCATGCAGAACACGGGCGAGGGCGGCCTCGCGCCGCAGCACCGCCACGGCGGCGACCTCGTCTTCCAGATTGGGACGGGCTACTTCGGCTGCCGCGACGCACGCGGGCGTTTCTCGCTCGAGCAGCTGCGCGAGACGATTGCCGACGCGCCCGTGCGGGCGATCGAGATCAAGCTGTCGCAGGGCGCCAAGCCGGGTGTCGGCGGGATGCTGCCGGCGGCGAAGGTGACGCCGGAGATTGCCGCGATGCGCGGCGTCGAGACCGGCAAGGACTGCGTCAGCCCGCCGGGACACTCCGCCTTCTGCAACGTCGACGAGCTGCTCGACTTCGTCGAGCTGGTGGCGGAGGGGACTGGGCTGCCGGTCGGGATCAAGTCGGCCGTCGGCGAGCAGGCCTTCTGGAGCGAGCTGGCGGGTCTGATGGCGAGCGGGGACCGCGGCGTCGACTTCGTCACCGTCGACGGCGGGGAGGGCGGCACGGGCGCCGGCCCGCTCGCCTTCACCGACCATGTCGCGCTGCCGTTCAAGCTCGGCTTCGCGCGCGTCTACTCCGCCTTCGCGACCGCCGGCCGGACCGAGGACGTCGTGTTCGTCGGCTCGGGCAAGCTCGGCTTCCCCGAGGCCGCGCTGTTCGCGATGGCCCTGGGCGCCGACACGGTCAGCGTCGGACGCGAGGCGATGCTCGCGATCGGCTGCATCCAGGCACAGCGCTGTCACACCGGTCGCTGCCCCACCGGCGTCGCGACGCAGTCGAGATGGCTCGCCGGCGGGCTCGACCCGCAGCTCAAGTCGGTCCGCTTCGCGAGCTACCTGAAGGCGCTGCGCGGTGAGCTGCTCGCGCTCTCGCGCACCTGCGGCGTCTCGCACCCCGCGCTCGTCGCGCCCGAGCGGCTGGCGATCGTCGGCGCCGGCTATCGCCACACCCCGCTGCACGAGCTGTTCGGCTACGAGCCCGGCTGGGCGGTGCCCTCACCAGGGCGCCGTGCCGAGATCGAGGCGCTCATGCACTCGCGCACGGCGTGGCGTGCGGCCGGTCCGGAGAGGGGGCCGGTGCCCGGCGACGGCACGGGCGGGGACGTGCCGGCGGCAGGCGCGGTCGAGCTGCCGCGCATGCCGCCGCTGTCGAGCTGACCTCCGGGACGCGTCCGGCTCAGGTGGTGCGCTTGCGGTTCGGCTCGTCGCGCGCGTCGAGCTGCAGCTCGCGTTCCGCTCCGGGGACACCCGCATCAATCTCGCGGCTGCGCTCGCGCTCGGCGTTCATCTCAAGGCCGAGCAGCAGCGCAAGGTTCGTGATCCACAGCCAGATCAACAGCACCACGGCGCCGCCGAGCGTCCCGTACGTCTTGTCGTAGGAGGCGAAGTTCGCGACGTAGAGCGCGAACAGCGCGGACGCGATCAGCCACACGACGACCGCCACGAGCGCGCCCGGCGTGACCCACTTAAAACCGGGCAGCTTCACGTTCGGGGAGGCGTGGTAGAGGACCGCAATCATCAGGATCACGACCGCCAGCATCACGGGCCACTTGGCGATGTCCCACACGGTCGTGGCGGCGTCGCTGATCCCGAGCGGCCCCGCGACCTGGTCGACGATCGGGCCGGTCATCACGAGCGACAGCGCGAGCAGCGCGAGCAGCACGACCATCACGAGCGCGACGAGCAGCTGCAACGGACGCAGCTTCCAGAACGGCCGACCCTCGGGTGTCTCGTAGACGATGTTCGAGGCACGCATGAACGCGCCGATATAGCCCGACGCCGACCACAGCGCGACGCCAAGGCCGACGAAGAAGAGGACGCCGGCCGCCCCACGGTTCGAGGTGATCGATCTGATCGGCTCAGAGAACGTGTTGGCTGCGGTGCTGGGACCGACCGAGGTCACGATGTCCGTCAGCTTTCTCGTCGTCGTGACGGGATCGCCGAAGAGGCCCACAAGCGACACGAGCGCGATCATCGCCGGGAACAGGGCGAGCAACCCGTAGTAGGTGAGCGCCGCCGCCCAGTCGGTCATGCCGTCCTCGCGGAACTCGAGCACGGTGCGCTTGAGCGTCGGGAAGAAGCCGGTGCGGGCGTCGGTACCCGTCGGGCGGTAGTCCATCCGCCGTCGCTGCGGTGAGTCCCCCGTGCGCTCGCCGCCGGCGGGCGCCTCGGAACTGCCGTTGCCCTCGTAGTCGCGGTAGGCGACGTTGTCGTCGTCGGTGTTCGCGGAGCTGCGCTGGGAGCGGTGGAGTCGGGCCATGGGTCTGGGCTACCCGCCCTGCTCGAACCCATTCACGAGCGGTCCTCGCGGTCGGACGCCGGACCTGGCGCTAGCCTGTCCGCCCCCGTGGAGTACCCGAGCGAGACGTTCACCGAGGCCGAGCGCGCGCGACTGGCGCCGCACTTCAGCGATCTCGACGGGCCCGTCTTCGCGCTGCTGAACCTGCCGGAGACGGTGAAGGGCGCCCTGTTCGCGCGCTACTCGCGCTACCCGGGGACGCTGCGGCGGCTGTTCCTCGACGAGTTCGCCGACTCGTTGCCCGAGCTGCCGGCCGGCTGGGACACCGCCGCCGAGGGCGACCGCGCCGCACAGCTGTACGAGAGAATCTTCCTTGGTTACGGCGACGACTCGGTCGCACAGCTCGGCGGCGCGCACGTCGCCTGCGAGTGGGTCTCGAACGTGCTGACGAAGGTGCTGCAGCGACCGCGGCTCGGGGCCTACCTGGAGCAGTCGACGCGCTACATCGCCTACGACGCACCGATGGAGGCGGCTCCACCCGCCGGGTCCGCCCGCCCGCGCTACCGCTACTACCGCGACCCCTCGCTTGGCACCCGGTACGAGGCGGCGATGGACGAGCTGTTCGACACCTACGCCGCGCTGCTGCCGCGCGTCTGCGCCTGGGCCGCGGAGCAGTTCCCCCGCCGCGACGGGGAGGCCGAGGGCGCGCACGCGCGGGCGATCAAGGCGAAGGCGCTCGACCTGCTGCGCGGCCTGCTGCCAGCCGCCTCGCTCTCCCACATGGGGATCTTCGCGACCGGCCAGACGTACGAGCAGCTGATCCTCCACCTGCTCGCCCACCCGCTGCCGGAGGCGCAGCGCTGCGGGACGATGATCCTGCGCGCGGTGCAGTCGACGACCCCGTCGTTCGTCACGCGGATCGAGCGGCCCGACCGCGGCGGCGCCTGGGTCGACTACCTGCGCACGCGCGCGGAGGCCGGGCGCGCGTGGGCTGAGCGGCTCCGGCTCGCCGACGACGAGGGCGCCGCCGACGCCGGTCCCTCGGTGCGACTGCTGCGCGCCGAGGGCAGCGAGGACGACCTGATCGCCGCGCTGCTGTACGAGGCAAGCGGCGTGCCCGAGGAGCGCGCCCACGCGGCAGCCGCCGCGCTCGAGGGCGAGCAGCGCGCCGCGCTGCTGCGCGACCTCGTCGGCGCGCGCGAGAACCGCCGCCACCGTCCCGGACGTGGCTTCGAGGCGCTGCGCTACCGCTTCGAGATCGTCTCCGACTACGGCGCCTTCCGCGACCTGCAGCGCCACCGCATGCTGACCGTCCAGTGGCAGGCGCTGACCCCGCAGCTCGGCGCCGAGGTGCCCGAGGAGGTCGAGCTGGCCGGATGCGGCGACGACTACCGGCGCGCGCTCGAGGTCTCGCGCGTCGAGTATGAGCGACTCGCCAAGGCCGGCCTGCGCGACGCCGCGCCCTACGCCGTCTGCCTCGGTTACCGCATCCGCTACGTGCTCGACATGAACGCGCGCGCGGCGATGCAGCTGATCGAGCTGCGCTCCGGCCGCGAGGGACACCCCTCGTATCGCGCGGTCGCGCACGCGTTGCATGCCGCGATCGCCGAGGTTCACCCGGCCGTCGGCGCGGCGATGACGCACGTCGACCGCGAGACCGAGCCCCGCCTGGAGCGCATCCTGTCCGAGATGCGCACGCAGGCGAAGCAGGACGCGGCCGGGGCGTAGCCGCCCGCGCCGGCGGACCCGCTGTCTAGCTCTCGGCCGCCTGTGCCTCGTCGATCTTCCCCTGCAGCTGCTCCATCACGTCGGGGTCGCGCAGCGTCGTGACGTCACCCAGCGCGCGGCCCTCGGCGATGTCGCGCAGCAGGCGGCGCATGATCTTGCCCGAGCGCGTCTTCGGCAGGTCGTCGGCCCAGATGATCCGCTTCGGGCGGGCGAACTTGCCGATCCGCTGCGCAACCACCTCGCGGATGCCGGCCTCGACCTCCTCCGTCCCCTCCACGTCGCCAGTGAGCGTGACGAAGGCGCAGATCGCCTGGCCGGTGTCCTCGTCGGACTGGCCGATCACGGCCGCCTCGGCGACCAGCTCGTGCGCGACGATCGCCGACTCGACCTCGGCCGTCGAGAGCCGATGGCCGGAGACGTTGACGACGTCGTCGATGCGGCCGATCACCCAGATGTAGCCGTCCTTGTCACGGCGGGCGGCGTCGCCGACCAGGTACGTCTCCTTGCCGAAGCGCGAGAAGTACGTCTCGACGAAGCGGTCGTCCTCCTTGTACAGCGTGCGCAGCATCGACGGCCACGGCTGCGTGAGGATCAGCAGCCCGTGACCGTTCTCGACCGGCTTGCCGTCGGCCTCGCCGACGACCTCCGCGACGACGCCGGGGAACGGCGTCGTCGCGGAGCCGGGCTTCGTCTCGGTGATCCCCGGCAGCGGCGTGATCATGATCGCGCCGGTCTCCGTCTGCCACCACGTGTCGACGATCGGGCAGCGCCCGCCGCCGATCACCTGGTGATACCAGAGCCATGCCTTCGGATTGATCGGCTCGCCGACGCTGCCGAGCAGTCGCAGCGACGAGAGATCGTATCTGCCCGGGATGTCCGCGCCCCACTTGATGAACGTGCGGATCGCGGTCGGCGCGGCGTAGAGGATCGTCGCTCTGTAGCGCTCGATCAGCTCCCACCAGATCCCCTGGTGCGGAAAGTCCGGCGCGCCCTCCCACATCACCGACGTCGCCCCGTTGAGCAGCGGCCCGTAGACGATGTAGGAGTGGCCGGTGACCCAGCCGACGTCTGCCGCGCACCAGTAGACGTCCGTCTCCGGCTTCAGGTCGAAGACGTATCTGTGCGTCGCCGCGACGCCCGTCAGGTAGCCGCCGGTCGTGTGCAGGATCCCCTTCGGCTTCGCGGTTGAGCCCGACGTGTAGAGGATGAACAGCGGGTGCTCGGCATCGAGCGGCTCGGCCGGGCACTCCGGGTCGGCCGCCGCGCAAATCTCGTCGTAGAAGACGTCGCGCCCCTCGCGCATCTCGCAGTCGATCCCCGTGTGGCGCACGACGACGACGTGCTCGAGCGAGTCGAGGTCGTGCATGTGCTGGTCGACCTGCTCCTTGATCGGCGCCGTCTTGCCCTTGCGCCGCGCGCCGTCGACCGTGATCAGCGCTTTCGCCTCGCTGAACTCCATCCGCTCGCGCACCGACTCCGCGGAGAAGCCGCCGAAGACGACGTTGTGCGGCGCCCCGATCCGCGCGCACGCGAGCATCGCGACGACGACCTCGGGGATCATCGGCAGGTAGATCCCGACGACGTCGCCGGGGCCGACGCCGAGGTCCTTCAGCGCGTTCGCGAAGCGCTGCACGTCGCGGTAGAGGTCCGCATAGGTGATGTCGCGCTCCTCGCCCTCCTCGCCGCGCCAGTGGTAGGCGACGCGATCGCCGCGGCCGGCGTCGACGTGCCGGTCCAGGCAGTTGTACGAGGCGTTGAGCTTCCCGCCGACGAACCACTTGTAGAACGGCGGGTTCTCGTCGTCGAGCACGGTGTCCCAGGGCTGAGACCAGTCGAGCGTCTCGGCCTGCTTGGCCCACCACGCCTGCGGATCCCGAGCGGCCTCGTCGTAGACGGCGGGATCGCTCAGCAGCGCGTTCGCGCGAAATGACTCCGGCGGCTCGAAGCGCTCGATCTCGAGCATCTGCTCCAGCTCGTGCTCGAGCGTCGTGCCGCTCTCTGTGGCTGCGCCGTCAGACATCTCGCTCCTCTCCTGTGACGATGGGCGCGGGTGGGGCGGCCCGCGCCCGGTGTTCTACTCCTCTGCGGGTCTGAGCGGGACGATGGGCATCAGCGTCCGCCCGAACGTCGCGTTGACGACCGCCGCGAACGACGCGTACCAAGCGGCCACGGCCGTCGCGAGGCCGAGCCATCCGCCGAGCTTCACGATCGAGTCGTTGCCTCCTGAGTTGCCGATGCCGAGCGCGAAGAACGTCGCCGCGAGCAGCAGGAACACGAGCGCGATCGCCGCCGTCGTGCGCAGCGACGCGACCAGCATGTACGTCGTGAAGATGCCCCACGCGATCAGGTAGAGGCCGACCGCATGGCCGGCGTCGGCGGCCGGGACCTCGTCGGCGTAGAACGTCACGTAGGCGAAGAACGACAGCCAGAACGCGCCGAACGACGTGAACGCCACCGCGCCGAACGTGTTGCCGGTGCGGAACTCCCACATGCCCGCCAGCACCTGCGCGATCCCGCCGTAAGCGAGCGCGAGGCCGAGCACGACCGGCTCGCCGGCTCTGCTGACGAGGCCGGCGTTGAACATGGACAGGACGAACGTCGTGAGGGCGAAGGCCGCGAGTCCGAGCGGGCCCGGGTCCGCGATCGTGAACGCAGGACGAGCGGAGGTCGCGACCTCTCGTGATCGGGGCGGCGCGATGTCCGAACGCTCGCGGACGCCGTTGCCCGGAAGATGTGTGGCTCCCATGAGATCCTCCTCGGTAGAGGGGACGCCACCTACCACCACTACCCGCGCGCGGGCCGCGCAAGCGGGCGAGGTCGGCGATCGGACTCGGTTACGATCGCGCGACGGTCAGCGAGCGAGGCGGAGGTTCAGATGGACCACGAGGCGACGACGTTTCCGCTCGACGAGAGCGACCTGCCGACGCACTGGGTCAACATCGCGCCCGACCTGCCGGAGCCGCCGCTGCCACCGCTGCACCCCGGCACGCTGCAGCCGGCCGGGCCGGACGACCTCGCCGCGATCTTCCCGCCGGGCGTGATCGCGCAGGAGGTCGCGCTGGAGCCGCTCGTCGAGATTCCCGACGAGGTGCGCGAGGCGTACAAGCTGTGGCGCCCGACGCCCCTGTTCCGCGCGCGGCGGCTGGAGCGCGCGCTGGACACGCCGGCGCATATCTACGTCAAGTACGAGGGCGTCTCGCCGGCCGGCTCGCACAAGCCCAACAGCGCGGTAGCGCAGGCCTACGAGAACGCGCGGGCGGGCGTGAGAAAGCTCGTGACCGAGACGGGCGCGGGCCAGTGGGGCTCGGCGCTCGCGTTCGCGTGCGGCCTGTTCGGGCTGGAGTGCGAGGTCTTCATGGTCGGCTCGTCCTACGACCAGAAGCCGTACCGCCGCTCGATGATGGAGACGTGGGGCGCCTCGGTGCACCGCTCGCCGAGCGATCGCACCGCGTCCGGCCGCGGCCAGTCCGCGCACCCGACCGGCTCGCTCGGGATCGCGATCTCCGAGGCGGTCGAGGTGGCGGCGAGCGCGCCCGACGCCAACTACGCGCTCGGCTCGGTGCTCAACCACGTCTGCCTGCACCAGACGGTGATCGGGCAGGAGGCGATGACGCAGCTGGAGATGGCGGGCGAGGCGCCGGACGTGGTCGTCGGCTGCGTCGGCGGCGGCTCGAACTTCGCCGGGCTCGCGTTCCCGTTTGTGCGGCTCGTGCTGCGCGGCCGCGCGCGCACGCGCTTCCTCGCCGCCGAGCCGGCCGCCTGCCCGACGCTCACGCGCGGCGCCTACCGCTACGACTTCGGCGACACGAGCGGCCTCACGCCGCTGCTGCCGATGTACACGCTCGGCCATGACTTCGTCCCGCCGCCGGTGCACGCCGGCGGCCTGCGCTACCACGGCGACGCGCCGCTCGTCTGCGCGCTGGTGCACAGTGGGCTCGTCGAGGCGCGCGCTTACGGCCAGAACGACGCGTTCGCCGCGGCGCTCCAGTTCGCGCGCACGCAGGGGATCATCCCGGCGCCGGAGGCGGCGCACGCGGTGCGCGCCGCGATCGACGAGGCGCTGTCCGCGCGCGAGGCCGGCGAGCGGCGCACGATCCTGCTCGGCCTCTCCGGCCACGGCCACTTCGACCTGTCCGCCTACGACGCCTACCTCGCCGGCACGCTGGAGGATCCGGAATTCAGCACCCAGGACATGGAAGCCGCGCTCGCGCGCCTTCCCGACGCGCCGGCGATCGCGTTCTAGCGACGCTTGCGCTTGCGCTTCGACGTCGCCGGACTGGGGCCGGCCCCGTTCGGCTCGTCGTCCGGCTCGGCGACCGAGCCCTCGACCACGTCGCCGCGCCGCGCCTCGGCGTCGCGTACGCGCTGCTCGCGCATCTCGGCGGGACTCGGCCACGGCATCGCCTCGCCGCTCTGCCAAGCCGGCGGCGTCCCGTTCGGCGAGCGGCCGGCAAACAGCATCGCGAGCGCGCCGAGCCAGTAGGCCTGCACGATCGGGATCGGCACGAGCGGGATCACGAACAGCACGGCGGAGATCACGCCGAGGTAGCCGAGGAAGCGCGTGAGCAGGCCGACGCGCATCGCGCTCACCGCGATCGCCACGAACGCCCCGGCGAAGGCGAACTGCGCGAGGATCCCGACGTAGGCGGCGGCGCCCTGGTCGTTGACGGCGCGCGCCTCCTCGTAGGTCTGGCTGCCGTGGTCGACGAAATGGTTCAGCTTCACCGACGTCACGACCTGGAGCACGATCAGCAGGACTGCGAGCCCCACCCCGCCGGCCCACAGCAGCGGGCGCAGCTGCCACGGCAGCTCCGGCCGGCGCGCGCGCGTCGCGCGCAGCAGGGAGTCGAGCGTGACGGTGATCGCGATCAAACCGATCACCGAGCAGGCGGCGCTCAGCGCGATGCCCGCAAGGTGCTGCTGGCGCTGCAGCGCTGCGCCGATCAGGTTGTCCGGCGCATTCTTGAGGACGACGATCCCGACGATCGGCGCAGCCAGCGTGAAGAACGCGGCAACGACGGCGACGATCGTCATCCGCGGGCGCTCGCGCGCCTCCGCCTGCAGGATGTCCGCGGTCGCCATGAGGCGCACATGCTAGTGCCGGCGCGACCGGACCGTCCCACGCCCCGGGTCCGCGGCCTATGCTCGGTGCGATGGACATCCGCCAGGTGATGACGGCCTCGGTCGTGACAGCGGATCCGGCGACGCCGGTGCGGGAGGTCGCCGTGCTGATGCGCGAGCGCAACGTCGGCTCCGTCGTGCTGGTGCGCGACGGCGAGCCGGTCGGGATCGTGACCGACCGCGACCTCGCAGTCAGCGTGCTCGCCGACGGCCGCAGCGGCGAGGACCACGCGCTCGACCACGCGAGCGCGCCGGTCGTCACCGGCGCACCGGACATGGACGTGTCGGCCGCCTGCGACCTGCTCGTGCAGCACGGCATCCGCCGGCTGCCGATCGTCGACGACGGCCACCTGATGGGCATCGTCACGCTCGACGATCTCGCCGCCCGCACCGGCGACGCGGAGCTCGTCGCGCAGCTCGCCTCGCAGGTCACGCGCGCCGCACTGCCGGACTTCTACTTCCACCAGCGCGGAGGCTGACCCGCATGGCACAGCGAGGACCGACCGTCGCCTACGGCGACCGGATCGCCTGACGCGCCGACGCACGCCTAATCGGCCAATCGGTTCACCGCCGCTGCGCCGGAATGTCTGTGGCCGTATGGTCAGGGAGCGACGAGCATGGGTAGACCGACGCCACGACGTCCCGGATCCTGGGAGGAACCGCGTTGTCCGAGGTGCAGGCAGAGCAGCGAGGTGGCGGCGCACCCGCGCCCGCGGTGTCCGCGAACGGGCTGCGCAAGGTCTACGGCGACGTGGTCGCGCTCGAGCGCCTCAACCTCGACGTGTGGCCGGGCGAGTTCTTCACGATGCTTGGCCCGTCCGGCTCGGGCAAGACGACGACGCTGCGGCTGATCGCCGGCTTCGAGCGCCCCGACGCCGGCACGATCGCGCTCGACGGCGCGGACATGACGGGCAAACCCCCTTACCAGCGCGACGTCAACACCGTCTTCCAGGACTACGCGCTGTTCCCGCACATGACGATCGCGGAGAACGTCGCCTACGGGCTGATGGTCAAGGGCGTCAGCCGCAAGGACCGCGCCGCGCGCGCGGAGGAGGCGCTGCGGCTCGTCCAGCTCGGCGAGCTCGGCGCGCGCAAGCCGATCCAGCTCTCGGGCGGCCAGCGCCAGCGCGTCGCGCTCGCGCGCGCGCTCGTGAACCGTCCCCGCGTGCTGCTGCTCGACGAGCCGCTCGGCGCGCTGGACCTGAAGCTGCGCCAGGACATGCAGCTGGAGCTGAAGCGGATCCAGCGCGAGCTGAGCGACGGCGTCACGTTCGTCTACGTCACGCACGACCAGGACGAGGCGCTCACGATGAGCGACCGCATCGCGGTCTTCTCGACCGGCCGCATCGAGCAGGTCGGCACGCCGCGCGAGATCTACGAGCGGCCTGCGAACGAGTTCGTCGCCGGCTTCGTCGGGACCTCGAACATCGTCGAGCGCGACGGCCGCCGCTGCACCATCCGGCCGGAGAAGATCCGCCTGCTGGCCGAGCACGAGCCCCCGCCCGATGGCGAGCAGTCCGAGCTGGGCGCGGTGCACGAGGTCGTCTACCTCGGCTCGGCCACGCGTTACGTGGTCGCGCTCGACGACGGCGGGACGCTCGTGGCGATGCGACAGAACGACGAGTCGGGTGAGGAGGCCGCGTCGGAGGAGCGCGGCCGCCGCGTTCGACTCGCCTGGAGACCGCAGCACATGACCGCCGTGGGCTCCGCGGCGGAAGCGCAGCGACAGCACGAGGAGGTACCGCAGTGAGGAGCGTGAGGAACGACGAGAGGAATCCCGCCCACCCACCCCCGAGCCGCCCGCGCGTTGGAGGACGCGCCGCCGCACCCCCGGCCCACCCCGTCCTCGTACGGCTGATGGTCGTGCTCGTCACGCTCGGCCTGATGGGCGTCGTGGCGTGCGGCGGAGGCGACGACGGCAGCTCGACAACCTCGAACCTGCCGACGTCGATCGGCAGAGGCGAGGGCCAGCTCAACCTGATCGCATGGGAGGGCTACACCGAGCCGGAGTGGGTCAAGCCGTTCGAGTCGCAGACCGGCTGCAAGGTGAACGCGAAGTACGCCGGCTCCTCGGACGAGATGGTCACGCTGATGCGCCAGGGCGGTGGCTCGCAGTACGACATGGTCTCCGCCTCCGGCGACGCCTCGCTGCGGCTGATCCGCGGCGGCGACGTGCAGCCCGTGAACGTCGCGCTCGTGCCCGGATGGAACGACTTCATCCCGCAGCTGAAGTCCCCGCCGCACAACACGGTCGACGGCAAGCACTACGGCGTCTCGCTGCAGTGGGGCCCGAACACGCTGCTCTACAACACGAGAGACGTGACGACCACGCCGGACAGCTGGTCGACGATCTACGACCCGAGATACAAGGGCCAGGTCACCGTCCCCGACAACCCGATCCAGATCGCCGACGCGGCGCTCTACCTGTCGAGAACGAGACCGGAGCTGGGCATCAGAGACCCGTACGAGCTGACGGGAGATCAGCTCGACGCGGCGGTCGCCCTGCTGAAGGACCAGCGCCCGCTGATCAAGAAGTACTGGGCGCTCGCCTCCGACGAGATCGACCTGTTCAAGAACGGCGACGCCGTCGTGGGCGCGTCGTGGCCGTACCAGACGATCACGCTGCAGGACAGCGGCGCGCCGGTGAAGGACCTGATCCCGAGAGAGGGCGCGACCGGCTGGGCCGACACGTGGATGCTGTCCTCGAACGCGAGAAACCCGAACTGCGCGTATGCGTGGATGAAGTGGATCTCGACGCCGAGAGTGCAGGCGCAGCAGGCGATCTCGTTCGGCGAGACGCCCGCGAACCTGAAGGCGTGCTCGTACATGGACAGAATCCAGAGAGGCGCCTGCACGAAGTACCACGCGAACGCGCCCGCCTCATACTTCTCCTCGATCAAGTTCTGGAAGACGCCGACCAGAGACTGCGGGGACGGCAGCCAGGACTGCACTGACTACACGACCTGGCAGCAGAAGTGGACGGAGATGAAGGGCTAGGTCGAAGACGTGTCTGCGGCACGTGCAGAGGTCGCGGCGGGCGGCCCGGGTCTCCGGTCCGCCCGCCGGCGCGTGTCCGCGGAGCTGTTTAAGCGCGGCTGGCTGCGCCTGACGCTGACGCTCGGCGCACCGGCCGCATGGTTCGTGCTGATCTACCTGAGCGCGCTCGCGATCTTGTTCGTGTCGGCGTTCTGGAGCGTTGACTCGTTCACCGGCGACATCGTCCACGACTGGAACCTCGACAACTTCAAGACGATCGTCGAGTCGCCGACATACCGCACGATCGCGTTCCGCACGATCGGGATCGCCGCCGCGGTGACGATCACCGACGCGCTGCTCGCGATCCCGTTCGCCTACTTCGCCGCGCGGCTGGCGCCCAAGAAGCTGCAAACCGCCCTGTTCGTGATCGTGCTCGTGCCGCTGTGGACGAGCTACCTCGTGCGCGTCTACGCGTGGCGGCTGATCCTCGCTCACGACGGGATCCTCAACTGGACGCTGCACAAGCTCGGCTTCGCCGGCGTCGACATCGCGTACTCCAACTGGGCGATGTGGGTCGTCTTCAGCTACCTGTGGCTGCCGTTCATGATCCTGCCGGTGTGGGTCGCCTTCGAGCGCGTGCCGGCGTCGTTCCTGGAGGCGAGCGCGGACCTCGGCGCGCGCGGCTGGACGACCTTCCGCCGCGTGCTGCTGCCGATGGTGCTGCCGGGCGTCGTCGCCGGCTCGATCTTCACCTTCTCGCTGACGCTCGGCGACTTCATCACCCCGACGCTCGTCGGCGGCGCCGGCTCTGACTTCATCGGCAACGTGGTGTACCGCTCGGTCGGGATCGCGAGCGACGTGCCCTTCGCGGCGGCGCTCGCCACGATCCCGCTGCTCGTGATGGGCGTCTACCTGCTGGTCGCGCGCAAGCTCGGAGCGTTCGAGGCGCTGTGACGGACGCGAACCGCATCTCGCGTGCGGCGCTCGCCGTCTGGACCGCACTCATTGTGCTGTTCCTGCTGTTCCCGATCCTGCTGATCATCCTCTACGCGTTCAATCCCTCGAACGTGCAGAGCTGGCCGCTCGATGGCCTCTCAACGAAGTGGTTCTCCTCGACGTTCCACAACGAGCAGATGCGCGAAGCGCTGTGGCTGAGCGTCCGCGCGGCGCTGATCTCGACGACGATCGCGATCGTGCTCGGCTCGATGGCGGCGTTCGCGGTGCACCGCTTCCGCTTCTTCGGCCGCGAGACGATCTCGTTCCTGCTCGTGCTGCCGCTCGCGCTGCCCGGGATCATCACCGGCATGGCGCTGAACTCGTTCTTCGTGTGGGGGACCGTGAACTTCTCGCTGACGACCATCGTGATCGGCCACGCGACCTTCTGCATCGTGACCGTCTACAACAACGCGCTCGCGCGGCTGCGGCGCACGCAGACGTCCTTGGTCGAGGCCTCGATGGACCTCGGCGCCGACGGCTGGCAGACGTTCCGCCACGTCACGATGCCGGTGATCGCGACGGCGCTTGTGGCCGGCGGGCTGCTCGCGTTCGCGCTGAGCTTCGACGAGGTGATCGTGACGACGTTCACGGCCGGCGCGCAGAACACTCTGCCCCTGTGGATCTTCGGCAACATCCGCCTCGGGCAGAACCTGCCGCAGGTGAACGTCGTCGTGCTGATGGTGATCGTCGTGACGATCGTGCCGGTGACGCTCGCCCAGCGGCTCACGCGCGACACCGGCGTGCTGCGGCCGGGGACCGGAGCCGGCCGCGCCGACGCCTCGACCCATGCGGCGGTCGCGGCCGAGCCGGCGCCGTAAGTCTGACGTCGCCAGCAGGTCGTCGCTCGCGATGACCGGAGGGCGAAAGGATCTCTCGTCGCTCTGCGATGAGCGGAGGGCGAAAATCCGTTGCCGGTGGGTAGCATTGACGCCATGGAGGGATTCGGAGGACTGTTCGGCGACCCGGACGAGCTGCAGCGCCGCATGGCGGAGCTCGCCGAGAGCATGCAAGGCCAGCAGAGACTCGCCTGGGCCGACAACGCGATCAAGCTCGCCGTCGACCTGACGGTGGCGGCGATCAACCGCGTCAACATCCAGGGCACGACCGAGGAGCAGGCGCAGCAGATCCGCTCCGTCATGGCGGTCGTCTTCCCCGAAGCCGTCACGCTCGTGCGCGAGGCGCGCGAGGGCCTGCAATAGCGCCTCGTCCAACCGTGTCCTGAGATAGCGTTCGCCGCATGCGGGGGCGGATCGCCACGGCACCGGACGGCGTGCGCTGGCGCGTCGGTCGGCGGTGGCTGAACCGCCCCATGCCGAAGCCGCGCTGGCGCCGCAAGCGCACGCGTGACGACGACGGCGAGCTCCCCGGCGGCTGGCTGCCCGACGCGGTGCTGACCGGCATGGACGGGCTCGGCGGCTTCGCATTCGTCGTCGGCGCATTGGTCGCGATCGCCGTGTTCGTGTTCGTGCTGCTGCCATTGATCGGCATCGCGTTCGAGCTCGCGCTGGTGATCGGCGTCGCGACGGCCGGCCTGTTCGGCCGCGTCGTCCTGCGCCGGCCGTGGACGATCGAGGCGGTCAGTCTCGACGACCCGGCGCGACGCCACGCGTTCGCCGTCGTGGGCTGGCGGCGCTCCCGCCGCGCGCTGGCAGAGCTCGGGACGGCCATCGCGACGGCCGGACCGCCGGCCGCGCTGCTCGAAGCCGAGCCGATCGCGCTCAATCCGGCGGAATCCCCCACTTAGCATCCGGCGTACGGGAGCCGACAAGCTGCGGGTCGACCGGCTGGCGCAGCGCTTCATCTCCGCCGCCCGAGCTCGACTGACCGCCGCGTGGCGGCGCCGCGAACCATGAAGATGTCGCTGCCGGAGCGGTGCAGACCTCGACGACGCCAGCGGGCGGGAAGCCGGAGCACGACATGAGCCTCAGCGGGAAGACGATCTTCATCTCCGGAGCGAGCCGCGGGATCGGGCTGGCGATCGCGCTGCGCGCCGCGCGCGACGGCGCGAACGTCGCGCTGATCGCCAAGACGGCGGAGCCGCACCCGAAGCTCGAGGGGACCGTCTACACCGCGGCGGAGCAGATCGAGGCGGCTGGCGGGCAGGCGCTGCCGATCGTCGGCGACATCCGCGACGAGGCGCAGGTCGACGCAGCGGTCGCGCAGGCGGTTGAGCGCTTCGGCGGGATCGACGTCTGCGTCAACAACGCGAGCGCGATCAACCTCGCGAGAACCGAGCAGCTCGACATGAAGCGCTACGACCTGATGCAGGACATCAACGTCCGCGGCACGTTCGCCGTCTCCCGCGCCTGCATCCCCCATCTGCGCGGCCGCGAGAACCCGCACATCCTCACGCTCTCCCCGCCGATCAACCTCGACCCGAGATGGCTCGGCCCGCACATTGGCTACACGCTCGCGAAGTACGGCATGTCGTTGATCGCGCTCGGCCTCGCGGCCGAGCTGCGCGAGGACGGGATCGCCTCCAATGCGCTGTGGCCGCGCACGCTCGTCGCGACGGCGGCAGTGCAGAACCTGCTTGGCGGCGACGAGGCGATGGCGCGCGCCCGCCGACCGGAGATCTACGCCGACGCCGCCTACGCGGTCGTCAACCGGCCGTCGCACGAGTGCACCGGCAACGCCTTCCTTTGCGAGGACGTGCTCGTCGAGGAAGGGATCACCGACCTCTCGCCCTACTCCTACGTCCCCGGCGCGGAGCTCGCCGTCGACTTGTTCGTCGACGCGGCGAACCCGCCCGGCGTCGTCAGCGCCTGAACGTGACCCTGAGCCGGCCACCTGCAGGCGGGCGCGCGAGGCGCCCGCCTCAGCCGGCTACGGCGTCGGGACGATCCGCATGTAGGGCAGCGGCTGCTCCCAGCCGTCGGGGTAGCGCTCTCTGGCCTGCTCGTCGCTGACGGAGCCCGCGATGATCGCCTTCTCGCCCGGCTTCCACTGCGCCGGCGTCGCGAGCTGGTGCTTGGCCGTGAGCTGCAGCGAGTCGATCACGCGCAGCACCTCGTCGAAGTTGCGGCCGGTCGTCATCGGGTAGACCAGGATCAGCTTGATTCTCTTGTCCGGGCCGATCACGAACACGTTGCGCAGCGTCGCGTTGTCCGCAGGCGTGCGCTCGGTCGGGTCGCCGTAGACCTCGGCCGGCAGCATGCTGTACGCCTTCGCGATCGCATGGTCGGTGTCGGCGATCATCGGGTAGTTGGGCGCGGTCCCCTGCGAGGAGGCGATGTCGGCCGACCATCTCTCGTGGTTGGTGATCGGGTCGGTCGAGAGGCCGGCGATCTTCACGCCGCGCTTGTCGAATTCCGGCTTGATCGAGGCCATGTAGCCCAGCTCGGTCGTGCAGACCGGCGTGAAGTCGCGCGGGTGGGAGAAGAGGACGGCCCAGCCGTCGCCGATCCACTCGTGGAAGTCGATCTCGCCTTCAGTCGTCTGGGCGGTGAAGTTGGGGGCGGTATCGCCGATGGTCAGGCCCATCTGTAGCGTCTCCTTGGTTGACGCCCCCATTGTGGCAAATTCCGACCCGTTTTGACGGTGTTTTCAGCGAGGCGTGAGCTGAAGGATCGGAATCGTGCGATCAGCACGCGCTGCGCGCGCCCGGTAGACCGCATACGGCGGGAACACGCGGTCGGCGAGGTCCCAGAGTCGCGTGCGCTCCGACTCGTCCTCGACGACCTCCGCTCGGAACGGGTGGCCGCCAAGCACGACGTCCGGGTTCGCGCATGCGTTGTGAAACCAGGCGGGGTGCTCCGGCTCCCCGAGCTTGGAGGCGATGATCGTCACGCGCTCGCCGTCGTTGAAGTAGATGACCCCGTTGCTGCGCGACTTGCCGCTGCGCGCGCCCATCGTCTCCAGCAGCGTGGTCGGGACCATCAGCCCCATCCCGAGGCGGCCACGCGTCAGCCGCATCAGGTGCGGATCGACCTTCCAGACGATCTTCATCGACAGCCACGCCGCCAGGCGCGTGCCCAAGAACCGCACGTAGGCACGGTAGACCGGGCCGCGCGCGACGCGGGGATCGACGTACCGCAGCGTCCCGCCGGAGGACATGCTGACACCGTACCCGTGCCCGCCGGGGCGCGAGCCGCGTCGGCTTACCCTTCACCCAGCCACGTACGCCGCCAGGTTCCGCAGCGAGGACGCGAGCCCGGCGGCGTGATCCTCGGCGGAGATGCCCGCGGGGACGTCGTCGGCGCGGATCTCGACCCGCGTCCCGCCCTCGACCGGCGCGACCTCCCACGTCATGGTCATCGTGCCCGAGAAGGCCGAATCGTCGGAGACGAAGTCGACCGCCTGCACGACGCGCGCACCGGGGACGATGGCGACGAAGCGGGCCTCGACGACGTCCGTGTCCGCGGTCGCCTTGCCGCGCGCGGACGAGCCGTCGGCGTAGGTCAGGATCAGCCGGTAGGACCCGCCCGGTCGCGCGTCGAAGCGCTCGAACCTGCCGCTCATCCCGTCAGGCGGCAGCCACGCCCTCAGCGCGTCCGGATCGACGAGCGCGGCGAAGACCGTCTCCGGCGAGGCTGGGATCACGCGCGATGCGACGTCGGTCCGTGCCATGGCTGTGAGCGGCCGGTCGATCAGGTCTCGTCGTCGTGCCGCGAGCTGCGCCGCAGCCAGGTGCGGACCTCGTCGGCGGCAATCAGCGGCACGCCGTCGCTGCGGTGGCCGAGCACCGGCAATCCCTCCTCGGCGATCGCGCGCATGACCCACGTCACGTCGGTGTCGAGCCAGATCGCGACGTCGGCCGGCTCCAGCACCGGCGAATGCGGCTGCGCCGGCGGCCGGGTCATCGCCGGCCCTCCGGCGTCACGAGTCCGAGCGACGGCGACGTCTGCATCGCTGAAAGCCTGACACAGGACGCGCCGCCACTCGGAAGCGGCCGCTCCTCAGGGACGTCGCGGCAACACGCCCGCCTTGCGCGCAGGCACGACCGCCAGCGACAGGCGCCCAAGCGTGAGCGCGCCGAGCATCAGCCCGAAGTCGCGCAACGCGATGTCGTAGTAGCGCGGCGGGTCGACTGTCAGCAGGTTCAGGACGATCCCGCCGAGCCAGGCCGCGACGACAAACGCGCCGATGCGCGGAGCGAACGCCACGAGCAGGCCGGCGGTGCGTTCTTCCGGCTGCCGATCCTTCGCATGGGCGCGATCAGCCTCACGCGCCTGCTCGGGCCCCAGCTCTGCGCTGGGGTCCCGACAGCCGGGATCCATCCACGCGTGGTCTTCGTGGGTCGGCTTCCACCGGAAGAGCGTCCGAAGTGCACTCGGTGAGGAAATCTGACTCGCCCCAGTCGCGCAGAAAGCCCTCGACGGCCTCCGCGCCAAGCGGGCGGGCGAACAGAAAACCCTGGCCGCTGTCGCAGTGCTCCTGCCGGATCAGCGAAAGCTCCTGCGGGCGCTCGATGCCTTCAGCCAGGGTCTCGATCGAGAGCGCCTTGCCGAGTTGCACGAGGCTTCGCAAGAGGATCTCACCCTCGTGCCCGTCCCCCACCGTCGCGATGAACGAGCGGTCGATCTTGAGCGCGTCGATCGGGAACTGCTGGAGGTAGGCGAACGACGAGTAGCCGGTGCCGAAGTCATCGATCGCGATCCGCACGCCAAGCCGCTTGACCTCGAGGAGCCGGCGTGCAGTCTCCTCGGCATTGCGCATGAGCGTGGTCTCCGTGATCTCGATCGTCAGCGCCGCGGGGTCGAGTCCGCTCGCGGCGAGCGCGTCCTCCACGTGGGTGAGGAACTCGTCGGCGTCGAGCTGTCGCCCTGACACGTTCACCGCGACGCTGATCGGATAGCCGGCTGCACGCCAGGCGGCGCCCTGCCGGCAAGCGTTGGCGAGCACCCACGCGCCGACCGAGGTAATCATGCCGGTCTCCTCGAGCACTGGGATGAAGTCGTCCGGCTGGACCGTCCCGCGGGTGGGACTCAGCCAGCGGATGAGACACTCCACTCCTGACGGGGTCATGTTGACCAGGTCGAATGTCGGCTGGTAGACGAGGAAGAATTCGTCGTTCGCGATTGCCTGCTTAAGCTCCATCTCGAGCTCCATGCGACGCTGCACGGCGTCCTCCATGCCGGACTCGAACACCACATAGCGATTCTTGCCGTCCCACTTGGCGCGGTACATCGCGATGTCGGCGTGACGCAGCAGCTCGTCGGCGGACGCGCGAGCGCTGCTGGCGATGCCGATGCTCGCCGTCACGAACACCTGCGTCTGTTCGGCGGCCTCCAGCCGGAACGGCTCCTTGAGTGCGTCCAGCAAGCGCTCGGCGATCAGGTCGGGCCCCGCTCCGACCGAGATCCCCTCGGCGATGACGACGAACTCGTCGCCGCCGAGACGCCCCAGCGCGTCGGTCCCACGCACTGCGCTGTCGAGTCGTGCCGCGACCGCGCACAGCAACTCGTCACCGACGCTGTGCCCGAGCGTGTCGTTGATGCTCTTGAAGTTGTCGATGTCGATGAACAGCGCGGCGACGGGCGTCTGGCTCAGTGCACCGCGCACAAGCATCTGCTCGATTCGATCGCGGATGAGGGTGCGGTTCGGGAGGCCGGTGAGGTCATCGTGCGTGGCGAGGAACGCGAGCTCCTCTTGACGACGCGTCAGCTCCTCGTGGGCGCGCTTGCGCTCCTCCTCAAACGACTCGCACATTCGCACGAGCGTCACGTCGAGACTGCGCTGGAGCATCCAGTGCGCCTCTTCCACCGCGGCGGAGGAGAGGTCGAGGTCGACGGCCCCTTCGAGGACGACCTTCGCCGCCGCGTCGCGCCAGCGCAGGCAGCGCTTGGTGACTTCGTTCAGCGGCGCGGCCCGCTGCGCGGCGAGCTGGCCGAAGATGCCCCAGGACTCTTGGCCGACGTCGCGCGCGACGTCCTGTCCCTCGCCTGCCATCCAGTGGGCGACTGCGACAGTCGACACGGCGCCGACCCGCTCGAAGCTGTCCTCTACGATCGCATCGAGCACCGGACCCGACTCCGCCGAGCGCCGCACCATGTCCTGCGCAACCTGGTCGGTACGCGCCTTGAGCCACTCGCCAAGCCGCTGCAGGTCGGCCCCGGTGGCTGACGCGGTCGTTGGTACGCGATCCTGCTCATCTGACGGTCCATGCGACATGGTTGCGACCATCGGCACAAGAGGCACAACACTTTAGATCAGGAAACCGCGACCCTCGCCCCGACGTACTGCGGCGACTGCGCCGCCGCCAGCTGCTCGGCTACGCGAGCTCGCTGAGAAAGGCAGACACGACATCGCGCCACCGAGCCGGCTGGTCCAGGTGAAGGTCGTGTGCAGCGCCGGGGAGCTCAATGAACGTCGTATCGGGAAGTCGATCGACCATCGCGTGCGCGTCGGCGGCGGGGATGATTCCGGCGCCCGCTCGCACCACGAGCGCGGGGCACTGGATCCGCTCCCAATCTCCCCAGTGATCCTCGACGATCGCCGCGTGCAATGTTCGCTCCATCACATTCACCTCGAAGGCGGGCTGCCAGCCCCCGTCGCATTGCTCAAGCCCGTCAGCCCACGCCTCCGCCGCGAGCGAACCGTAGCCGCGGACGCCGAAGAACGCGACGGCTGCTTCGCGTGTCGCGAACGGCACCGGCCAGCGCTTCAGCGACGCCGCGACCTCTGCAGCTACGGCAGCGGCCTCGGCCGCGTCGTCAGCACCTGCCGGGCTGGCATCGGCGATCACCACACCCCGCACCAGCTCGGGCCGGCGAGCGGCAAAGATCAGCGCCGAGAGACCGCCCAGGGATTGACCGAGCACTACCGCTGGCCCGAGTCTGAGCTGCTCCACGACGAGGGCCACATCTGCGACGTGTGCCTCGCGGGATACGTCCGCCGGCAGGCGCTCACTCCGGCCGTGCCCGCGAGCGTCGAGCGCGACAACCCGGAAGGTTTCCGTCAACCACTCGGCGGTCTCGCGCCACTCGCCGGCGTGTCCCGCCAAGCCATGCAGCAAAATCGCCGGCGGTCCGCTCCCGCCATAGTCGAGGTATGCGAGCGCGGTTCCAGCCTGTTGCAATGAACTCCACTCGGGCATTAGGTCGCCGCCAACTGCTCCAAGACCGTCAGCACCTCGTCGTCGTGCGTTCTCGGCGTGACTCTCGGTATCACGTGGCGGACGATCCCGTCCGGACCGATGACAAAGGTCGCGCGCAGGGCTGGGAGTACCTGCAACGGCCAGCGCCCGCGCGACACGCACGCACACACCCATCCGAGATCAACGCATCCGTCCCCAAGGGCGCATGGCGGGCCATGCGGCTCCACCGCGTCGACCGGCAGCAACAGCGCCGTCCGGCGCCCTGCGACACGCAAGGCACCGGCAGCCGGCGACGTGAGCTCGGCGAAGCGGACCGGTCTCATGTCGCACGAGACCTCAGACATCCTTCCGCCGTGACGGCACGATGGGGTTGGCCCTACTTGGCCGGCGGGAGGAACTCCACCTCGTGCTGGGCCGCCAGCGCCGCCACGGCCTCCCCCGTCTGCGGGTCCATCGCGTCGATGCCGACGAAGAGCTCGAACAGGGACCGCGTCGGAGTCACCCAGAACAGCGCCTTGGCATCCGCCGAGGAGTTGTTGTAGATCCCGTGCGGGATCCCGCGCGCCAAGCGCACGACGTCTCCCGGCGCCGCCGCCGAGGTTTCGCCGTTCAGCCAGAAGTCCAACGTTCCTTCGAGGATGTAGAGGTACTCGTCCTGGGTCGGATGGATGTGCGGCGGCACGAACGTCCCCGGAGGCAGAGTGGCGTGCCAGGCGAACGACTCGTCGGAGATCTGCTTGGGGACGTAGGTCTGACCGAGGATGTCCCACTGCAGGCCCTGGAGCGCCTCATCGGACCTGGTGATCCCCAGTTCTTCGTTGCGGTTCACGAGCAAGCCTTCCTGGTTTCGTCGGTTGATGGTTGCGTCGGCGGGACCGCGAATCCCGCCTGCCGGGCGTAGCCCTGCACGATCTCAGCGCGCTCACGGTGAGAGAGCACGGTGTCGACGTCTTCGAAGCCGTCGGGCGCCAGCGCCTCGACGGCGTCGATGACCCCTTCGGGACCGCCCGTCCGATTCGAGGCGACGATCTGCGCCGTGGTCACGCGGCGCTGTTCCTCGTATGCCTTCAGCGCCTGGGTGACATCAGTCTCGGCCACCAGGGCGTCGGCCAACGCCCGGGCGTCGAGGATGGCCTGGCTTGCGCCGTTGGACCCGACCGGGTACATCGGATGGGCGGCGTCGCCGAGCAAGGTGACCCGCCCGTGCGACCAGCGCGGCAGCGGGTCGCGATCGACGAGCGGGTACTCCCAGAACGTCGCCGTGGAACGGATCAGGCCGATGTGGTCGACCGATTCGATCGCGAAGCGCTCCACGTGCGGCAGGAGCTCGTCCATCCGGCCCGGTCGCGACCAGTCCTCGCGCCGTGGCGGCAGCGCGCCAGCCTCGCCGGTCCGTGCGATCACCGCCCAGTTGGTCAGCCGTACGTCCGGGGACGAGCCGCTGCCGATCGGGTAGACGACGACCTTGGCGTCCATCCCGCCCGCGATGACCATCGATCGGCCGGTCAGGAACGCCGGCCAGTCTGTGGCCCCGCGCCAGAGCATGGCGCCGTTCCAGCGGGGCGGTCCCTCATCCGGGTAGAAGGCCGCGCGCACCGTCGAGTGGATCCCGTCGGCGCCGATCAGCGCGTCGCCGCGGATGACGTCGACCTCGGCGCCGGCGGCGTCGACGAAGCGGGCGCTCACGCCGTCTCCGCCGGAGGAGAAGTCGACGAGCCGGCACCCGGTGCGCACCGCGTCGGGCCCGAGCCGCTCGACTACCGCCCGGAGGATGACCGACTGCAGCACCCCACGGTGGATCGACAGCTGCGGGACGTCGTGCCCGGCCTCGAGCCCACGCGGCTCGTGCCAGACCTGCTGCCCCTGGCGGTTGAGGTAGAACATCTCCGCGGTTCGGATCGATGCGGCGTCGAGCGCCTCGAGCAGTCCGAGGTCGCGCAGCTCGCGGATCGCGTGGGGCAGCGTGTTGATGCCGACGCCGAGCTCTTGGATCTCCGGCGCGGCCTCGTAGACGCGGCAGTCGATCCCACGCGCGTTCAGGGCTAGCGCGGTGGTCAGCCCACCGATGCCGCCACCGATGATGAGGACGCTCACGCCGCCGCCCCGATCGCCTCGGTCATCGTGTCCGAGCCGTCGGGTGGCGCGCCCAGCCTGCTCGTGGGTCGGAGTCGGCCGTCTGCGAGGCGCACCCGAACACCGCCGACGGCCTCGGCGTCCTCCATGTAGTTCCTGACGATCTCGGCAGTGATGTCGATCTCCATCCGGCACCCACGCCTCCTTGGTTTCCGACGCCCGGTCGGCCACGGTGACGTGCTCTGCCGCTCTTCGGTCAGGCACATCAGTATACGAACCGCCGCGCTCGGGTGTCAACTGTTGTCCAAGCCGCACCGCGACCAAGGCCCCTCGACAACCCCAGCCGAGCAGCCCCCTGTGACCGTAAAAGCAGCGCAGACCAGATGCACTGTGTTCGGCCGAGCTTCCGCTTCGCCGAGCCGTCCGCACTGTTGCAGTGATCGCAGAGGATCGCGACTTTGAAGCGCTCAGGCCCTCGCGGAAGGAAGCCTCCATCCGGACCGAACCCGAAACGATCAGAGCCATGATCGTGGTGCTCGTGGAAGGCGGCCAGCCAGCCCATGAAGGACTCGACATGGCCGGGCGGCTTGCGCTTGGTCCAGTGCAGGATCTCGAACTTCGTGCGGTCGCATCCTGGGCAGCGCCACGACTCCGGAAGACGCCTCCAAATGCGTGGCAATGAGCCCCATCGAACGCGCGCTACTCGTCGCGAGTCGGGATCTTCACCGCGCCCATGCGAACCGCTACGCCGCCGCCAACTGCTCCAAGGCCGCCAAGACCTCGTCGTCATGCGTTCTCGGCGTGACTCTCGGAATCACGTGCGCGACGACGCCATCGGGGCCGATCACGAACGTTGCGCGCAGAGCGCCCCAGTACTTGCGCCCGTACATCGACATCCTCCAAGGGAGGGGTCGGCTCGGACTGTCAGCCGTTGGTCGGCGAGGACGCGCGCCGCGCGTCCTGCATCGTCAGGACGGTCACTACGTCGGCGCGTTCGTCGTGCTCGTAGACGATCAGTAGCCAGGACCACGGCCCGAGCACGTACCGCGTGCCTGCCCAGCGACCACCGAGCGCCGGTCCAAGTTGCGGGAACCGCCCGAGCGCTCGCAGCCGCCGCGCGATGCGCACTGGCGTGTCCGCCGGCAACTCGTGAGTCAGGATCAGCTCGCGGAGGTCCTCGACGGCCGCCGCGGCAACACGGACCTCCGCCACCTACAGCTCGTCGAGCCCGACCGTCTTGCCGCGACCGGCCTGCTCGCGCCCGAGCTGCATCCGCTCCCAGGCGCCTGGAATGCGGTCGAGCGTGGACGCGACCTCCGTCGGCTCGCGCTCCAGCTCCGCCAGCGCCTCCGACAGCAGCGTCACCGCCAGGTCGTCCTGCTGCGCATGCGCACGCTTGGCCAACGCCGCCAGCCGCGCAGCCGACTCGTTGTCGAGGTCGAGACGGATCTGATGAGCCATGCGATCAGGGTACCGCTGGACTTCCTGGAGCACGAGGCCGCCTACGGCAAGCGGCTGTGCAAGTACGCAATGGCGCCAGCCGCAGAGGCCACGACACTCTCGGCTTCAGAGGGATCAGGGTTGTGTGCAATCGCACCGGCGCCGTGTCCGGCAGTCTGATTTCGAGGAGTGGCCGCAGCGAGTACAAGCTTCTCCATCCACCGGGGAACGACACCCGTGGCTTCGAGGTGATTGAAAAGTGCCTGCGCGGCGTCGCGCGGTCCGTACGCGATCTGGCGCTGATCGAGAACCACCTTCATCGCGCTCTCGACCGAGCAGCCTGCCTCGTGGATGGCCTGCTTGAGGGCCTGTGGGGTTCCGGCGCGAAGCTCAGCCCGCGCCGACTCGAACTCACTGCGGACACCTCCGCTGAAGCGGGCATCGTGCAACGCGGCCAACGCTGGCTCCACCAGGTCACGCTGCACCACTGCATCACCCACCCACTGGAAACCCTCTGTGTCGTGGAAGATCCATGGCGCTCCTCGTGTCCGGCATACGGTCGTGATCCGGAGGGCGGCCTTCTTCAACTTCTCGGTGATTCGCAGCGTTTCCTCGACGGCCAGCCGGAAGTCCTCCTCGGGCATGTGCAGAAGGAGAGCGCGAGCCGCGGCATCGTTGGGATCGATGCGCCGTCGGAAATCCAACGGGAACTCGGCGGCTGCGGACGCTTCACCCATGGCTCGATTCAGCAAGAAGGAAGTTGCAGAACCGTGCACTTCTCCCACAGCGGTCAGGTAGTCCTCCACCGTCCCATACCGATCACGGAACAAAGCGACTACCACTTGCTCTGGGCCGACACCAGCCGTCTCGCCCACGATCCCGAGAATCAGAGCGCGTGCGCCGCCGTCGAGTCCTGTCGCAGCACGGCGCGCAGCCGTGTGGAGGATGTCTTCAGCCATTTCCAGAGGGTAGCCGCAAGACCTCCCGGCAGATCGGGGCTAGGTGGGAAGCGATCGGCCCAAAACGACTGGCGGACGCTACTTGCAGCGTCTAAGCCGCCGCCAGCTGCTCAAGCACCGCCAGCACCTCATCGTCGTGCGTTCTCGGCGTGACTCTCGGAATCACGTGCGCGACGACGCCATCGGGGCCGATCACGAACGTTGCGCGCAGAGCGCCCCAATACTTGCGCCCGTACATCGACATCCTCCAAGGGAGGGGTCGCGAATCGGGCTGCGCTCTGCACTGTCTATCGACACACGTCGCTCCGGCGCGCGTCGCCTGGTACGACGTTCGCGACGGCACGCGCGAGCGCCAGGAGCCTGCCATCGGCCCCTGGCAGCGCGTCGAGCATGAGCCCGGCCGGCACACCGCTGGTCGTCGTACCGGCGGGGACCGAGATGCTCGGCATCCCGGCGAACGACGCAGGATCGGTGTTCCGCAGGTATGCCGCAAGCGTCGGGACCCGCTCGCCGCCGATCTTGACCATCGTGTCCTGTCCGATGGGCCGGGCGGGGAGGCGCGTAGTGGGTGCGATAAGGGCGTCGAGCCGGTCACGCGCGAACGCGTCGCGGTAGGCGGCGAGCGCGGTCGGTCGGCCGACTTGGAGAATGTCGAGATAGCGGGCGTGGTCGACGCCGTCCCCCCACAGCTCGTTCTCGAGCCAAGCGCGTTCAACCGGCCCAGCCATCTGGTCGACGATCTCCCAGACCGGGACGGGACACCGGCTCGCCGCTCCATAGCGCGCCAGGTCGCGCGGCCACTCCGCGAGCGTCAGCGCAAGCGAGTGCGTCGCAAGCAGCTCCTCCAGCCCTGCGATCTCCGTCTCGACGAGGACCGCGCCGGCGTCGGCGAGCCGATCCAGCGCAGTGTCGATCACAACCCGCAGCTCAGCGTCGAGGCCTTCGTAGAAGTACGGCCGTGGCACGCCGAGCCGCGCACCGTGCAGCCCCGCGCGCGACCCGGCGGCCGGCGGCGCCGTGCCCGCGAGAACTGCGTCGACCAGCACGAGATCGTCCATGTCGCTTGCGAAGACGCCGACCGTGTCGCGCGTCGCCGACAGCGGGATGACCCCATCGGCCGGATAGCGGCCGACCGTGGGGCGGAAGCCGAAGCACCCGCACAGCGCGGCGGGGATCCGGTTGGAGCCGGCGGTGTCGGCGCCGAGCGCGACCGGCACCACGCCGGCGGCGACCGCCGCCGCGCTGCCGCCGCTGCTGCCGCCGGCGATCAGGCTCGGCGCGTGCGGGTTGCGCACGGGCCCGAAGGCGGGATTGTTCGCGGTGATGCCGACCGACAGCTCGTGCAGGTTCGTCTTGCCGATCACGGCCGCGCCCGCCGAGCGAAGTCGCTCGACGACGGTCGCGTCGCGGCGCGGGCGCCACGTCCGAAGGGCAGGGGTCCCGCCCGTGCACGGCATGCCGGCGACGTCGATGCTGTCCTTGATCGCCACCGGGACGCCGGCGAGCGGCCCGCCGCCGACGTGTGCAGCGGCGAGCTCGTCCGCGACGGCCAGGAAGGCGTTGAGCGGCGCCGCCGCGCGGGCGCGCTCGATCGCCGCCGCGATGGCCTCCGCGGCACTCAGGTCGCGTCCGTCGATCGCAGTCCGGAGCGTGCGAATCGTCATCGTGCCGTGTCCGCACGCGCGCGTGATGCGACGTGAGCTGCGGTCATTGCCGCGCCCCCGGCGCCGATGGCGAGGATGAGCTCGTAGCTAGCGACGTGCGCGGCGAGCGCAGCCAGGTACGGCACCGTGAAGCCAAGGTACGTCAGCGCGTAGTAGACGGCGGTCATCCCGGCCATCGATTCGGCGTCCGCGAGCCGCTGCACGTCGGCGAGACCGCCGACCATGCACAGCCCATAGGCGGCGCCGAGCACCAGGGCGCACGGAGCCAGCAGCCAGATCTCGCTCTGCCGCGCGGTGAATGCGGCGAGGCCCAGCCCGCCCGCCAGCAGCGCGAGCCCGACGCTCGCCGCCCAGTTCGCTCGCGCGTCGGCGCCCAGTCGCCGCGCGAGCGGCTGAACCAGCACGCCCGCGAGCGCGCACAGGAACGTGATCCCGCCCGTCACGGCGATGCCGGTCGCCGAGCGGCTCGCGTCGACCACGGCCGGCAACAGCGCGAACGCGACCGCGGGCGCAGCGAACACCCAAGGCGCCAGCGGCACGACCACGCGGCGGAAGCGGGCGCTGCGCAGGCCCGCGAGCGAGCGCAGCGCATGCCGTGGGTGCCTGCCGGCCGCGACGGTCTCCGGGATCCGACGCAGCGCGACGGCAAGCACGGCCATGAGCACGAGGTGCGGCAGGTACGGCAGGACGCGAGCGTCCGGCGCCCACTGCGCCAGCATCCCGGCGACGAGGGGGCCGAGCGCGAAGCCGGCCGTCATCGCGACGGTGGCTCGGCGCGCGGCTTGGTTCGGGTCAGCCGCGTCTCCCGCGAGCGACAGCTCCCGCAGCCACA
>JBJMLB010000031.1:0-8567 GCA_045805465.1 Conexibacter sp.
CTCGACGTTGTTCTGCGGCAGGAAGCTCAGCAGATAGCGGACGTCCTCGAGGGAGCTCTCCTCGTCGTCGGACGCGAAGTGCGCCACGCCCGACTTCGAGTTGTGCGTCATCGCCCCGCCGAGCTCCTCGAACGTCGGCTCCTCGCCGGTCACCGTCTTGATCACGTCGGGACCCGTGATGAACATGTGCGATGTCTCTCTCACCATGAAGACGAAGTCGGTGATCGCGGGCGAGTAGACGGCGCCGCCGGCGCACGGACCCATGATCAGCGAAATCTGCGGGATCACGCCGGAGCACTTGACGTTGCGCAGGAAGACATCCCCGTAGGCGCCGAGCGAGACGACGCCCTCCTGGATACGGGCGCCGCCGGAGTCGTTGATGCCGATCACGGGGCAGCCGATCTTCGCCGCCAGGTCCATGACCTTGCACATCTTCTCGGCCATCACCTCGCCGAGCGAGCCGCCGACGACGGTGAAGTCCTGGCTGAAGACGCACACGCGCCGGCCGTCGATCGTGCCGTGGCCGGTCACGACCGCGTCGCCCCACGGGCGGTTCTTCTGCATGTCGAAGTCGTACGTGCGGTGACGCACGAACGTGTCGAGCTCCTGGAACGAGCCCGGATCGAGCAGCTTCTCGATCCGCTCGCGCGCGGTGTACTTGCCCTTCGCGTGCTGCTTCTCGACCGCAGCGGCGGAGGCGGAGTGGATCGCCTCCTCGCGCAGCTCTGTGAGCTGGCCGAGCTTCTCGTCGAACGTTTCGGGTGCCTTCTGACGCGCCATGGGGCGGCGGATCTTACCGCCGATGCGTGGAGGGGCGCCTAACCGCGCGAGAAGGGGCGGTGGTGCGCTTGGCCGAGCGAGTCGAGCGCTTGTGCCAGGACGGCTTCGAGCGGATCTTTCGGCTCGGGCTCTGGCTCCGGGTCTGCTGGTGCCTCTTGCTCAGGCTCGGCCGCTTGGCGGGCGGGTCCTGACGACTCCGGGTGCGCGCCCACCGGACCTTCGGCCGGCGGACGTGCATCCTCATCGCCACCCGCCCGATCGGCGTCGGTGGTGGACGGCTGGGGTTCGGGCGCTGTGGGCGGCTTTGGCGTGCGGCTGAAGAGGCGGGCGAGCCAGGAGCGGCGGACGGGCGTGGCGTCGGCGGCTGGTTCCGGTTGGGCGGGCTCGGGCTCGGGCTCGGCGGTGGTGGTGGCTTCCGGCTCGGGTTCCGTGGCGGCAGACTCCGGCTTAGGCGCAGCGGTGGCGGCGGCCTCCGGCTCGGGCTCGGCGACCGCGGTCGGCTCGGGGACGGGCTCCGGCGTCGGCGGCTCGGTCTCGGCGGTGGGAGGATCCGGCTCGCCGGCGGCCGGCTCGGCCGTCAACGTCACGGAGGTTCCCCACCCGGCGGGCGCGAGCTCGATGGTGCCGCTGGCGCGCTCGCCCTCCCAGGCGACCGTCGTCTCGGGCTCCAGCCGGGTGATCGTGATCTCGCCGACCTCGCCGAGGTGGCGGGCGAGGGAAGCGGCGTCGCTCACCTCGGCCCACAGCTCGGGCGGGGACTTCACCAGCCGGCGGGACGCCTGAATCTCGGGCATCGCGGAGGGGTTCGCCACCCCCTGGGGCGATTCCTGCCTAGGCGCCCGGCTTCCAGACCATCAGCAGCAGCGCGAGCAGCACCAACAGCGAGCTGAGGATGCCGACCGCGCGCACGCGCCCGGCCATCGCCTCGTACTCAGCGCTCATCTCGCCGCGCTCGGCCGCGCCGCCGGCGAGGTCGGCTCTCGCCTGGTCGCGCATCTTGCGGGCGGTCGGGGCGAAGAAGCCGTGGCCGAGACCGAGCAGGACGATCACGATCGCGCCGGCGAGGCTGAACCAGAGGCCGCCGAACTTGTCCCAGCGGTCGCTCGCCATGTAGATCCCGGAGAGCAGGACCAGGATCGCTCCCGGCGTGATCAGCTTCATGCCGATCTGGTTCTGGGCGTCGTTCCAGACAGGCAGCGCGCGCAGGTCGACGCGGCGGATCGTAAGGTCGATGATCGGGAAAGCGAACGTCGCTCCGAACGCAACCACCGCCGAGGCGATGTGCAGGAAGAGGACGAACGTGTAGAAGTCGAAGTGGTCGGGTGCGCTCATGCGGCGAACGCTACCCGACCGCCTCGATGGCCTCGTCCTACTTCTTGCTCTTCTTGGCGCAGCCGTTCACCTTGATCTGCGGGCGATCCTTCACCTTCTTGCCGTTCTGACCGCGCAGTTCGGTCGGCGCGAACAGCTTTCTCGCGCACAGGTTCGCGTTCGCCGCGACGATCCCGTACTTGCCGGAGTGGAAGCTCAGGCTGAACTTCGTCACCGGGAGGTCGGGCACGGTGCCGAACGTCGTCGCGATCTTGTTGCCCTTGCCGATCTTGATGTTGCCGGTCATGTCGAGCGACAGTGGACCGCGCAGCTGGACGACGAGCTTCGGCAGCCCTCTCGTCTGCTTGACGAGGTAGACCGGGCCGCTCAGCGGTCTCGTCACGAACGGGCTCGTCGCCTTCGCCGTGGCGATCTTGGCTCGATTTCCGCATCTGCCGGCGTCGAAGGCCGACTGCGAGCAGGCCTGGTTGAGACCGATCGAGTTCGACGGCAGGACTCTCGGCAGCAGCACGTGCACCCAGCTGATGCCGGCCTGGCCGTTCGCCTGTGTCACGGTCGTCGTGAGCGGCGGGTGGGAGCCGGCGCCCGTCTTGCCTCTCGCTCCAACCTTGATCGCGAATCTCGGCGAGAACGCGAGCGACTTGCAGTCGGTCAGGTCGAACGCCGCGTGCGTCGTCACGGTGCCGCCGTTACCGGCGACCCCGTCGAACACGCCTCTGGAGCGGCGGTGACCGCAGCTCGTCGGGTTGCGCATGAAGCCGTCGCGCGTGATCGAGATCGTGGTCAGGCGCGGCGAGATCGGCACGCCCTCCTGGAACTGCGGGATGTCCGCCGTCGCGTCGAGCCCGCCGTTGGAGCGGAGCTGCAGCCGCACCGGGACGATCACGTTGCCGAGGTCGACCGGCCCGACTCTCGCCCGGATCAGCACGGAGAGGCCTGCCGGGTCGCCCTTCACCTGCGGCGCGGTCAGGAATACATCCCCGGGCAGCGTCACGGGTGCGGGGCCGGAGCCGGCCTGGGCGGTGGCGTCGCCGATCCGGCTGGAGGCGCCGCATGCCGCCTTCGCCGCGTCGGCGAGCGAGCACTGCGTGAGGCCTCTGAGCGCGAGGTCGCCGATCAGCCCTCTCGTCAGGTTGAACCTCACCTTGCCGATCCGCTTGTCGCGGTCGCCGCGGCCGAACTTGAGCGTGTACGACGTTCTTCCGCCGGACTTCAGGCTGCTCGGCGTCGTCGTGAACCACGGCTTGAGCGCCGCCGCGCAGGGAGCGCCGTTGCCGTCGAACGAGGTCGTGAGCGACGCGGTCGGCGTCGCGTTGGGCGGCGTCGGGTCGGTCAGCCGCGCGTACGGCGTGAGGTCAGCTGTCGCGGTGTGCGTCCCGCAGGTCTGCGGCGTGACGAGCACCGAGCGGTCGCCGCCCTGGAACGTCAGCTGGAACGAGCTGAACGGCAGCTGGGGGAGGTTCTGGAAGGTCGTGGTGACCTGGCCGTTGCTCCCGTTCAGGGTGACCTGTCCGACGAGCTTCAGGCGCGCGCCGGGGAGCGGCACGTCGACGAAGAGGCGGTTGAACGCCGTCGGCGTTCTCGGGCTGAAGTAGACGGCGCCCTCGAACGTGCGCAGGAGCAGCGGGGTGACGAGCCTCACCGTCCCGATCCGCGATGCGGCGGGGCAGGTAGCGGCGGTCGTGCGGTCGCCGGCGGCGAACTGCTCGTCGGTGCACGCCTCAAGCCCGTTCGCGAGCGCCGGATTGACCGTCATGCCCTCGGGGAGTACGACCGTCGAGTCGAGCACGTCGGATTGGCGGCGCGGCGCGTCCGTCTCGTCGGGGCGCGTCAGCGTCACGCTCGTCTCGACGGGCACGTCGGTCTGCGTGGTCGAGAGGTTCAGTCCGAGTCCAGCATCGAACGCGAGCGTGCCGCAGCCGGTCGGGGTGTAGGGCGTGACGGTGGCGGAGGCTCTGTCGCCGGCGTTCGAGATCGCGCTCGCCGTCACGGTGACCGGCACGCACGCGGTCGGGTTGGAGAAGAAGAAGCCGTTGGCGGCTCTCCCGCTGAGTCTCAGACCGAGCGCGGTGATGCGGATCGGCCCTGCGGTTCTGCTGACCGCCGTCAGCGGCTCGAGGTTCACGGCGTCGAGGCCGAGGTCGATCGGCGAGACCGTGACGGCGAAGGGGACGAGCGACGCCGTGATCACAGCGCCGGTTCTCGGATCTCTGGTGAGCGTTCTGACGCCCAGCAGCGCCGCCTGATCGGGGCTCGTCGTCTCGAGGTTGTAGATGAAGCCGGGCAGGTCGAACTCTCTGCCGGCCGCGAGCACCAGAACTCTCTGGAGGCTCGTGCCGACGATCGTCTGCGGCGGACACGCGTCCGCCTTGAACGTCGCGAGCGGGCACGTCGGCGCGGCGAGCGGGTTGGCGATCAGGCCCGGCCCGAGGTGCAGGGCGTAGATGCTGGGCGAGTCGGCGACCGGGTTCGCCGCGCCGGGCCCGCCGATCTGCGTGTTCTCGCCAGTGAAGGACGTGACGATCGAGAGGTCCGGATGCGCGCCCGCTTCGGTGGTGCTCGGGGTGACGCTCACGCTGGTGATCGAGATGACCGCGAACGACGGCGCTGCAGCGACCAGCACGACGATTGCGGCGAGCGCAGCGACCAGCAACGCCCGCGCAGGGATAAGCCTCATGCTTCCTCCTCCTCGACCGATCGCCTGTATACGCCCCATGCGCACAGGTGTCTCCAGGAAGACGGTGCCCATGTGGCAAGCTGGCAAACACGGATGTCTCGACCACGACAGTCGTGGCGCGTCGGCGTTTGCCTCCGCGGCAGCCCCAGCGTCTCCCTACGGGCCGTTCCGGCTCGTAGGGAGACGCTCTCTGCTCAACGTCTGCGGTGCTTGCGCGGCTTGTGCGCTCTCGCACCTCTGCAGCCGCGCACGGCGATGCGCGGACGCGCCTTGACCGTTCTGCCGTTCTGGCCGTTGAACGACGCGGGAAGGCGCAGCGCTCTCCTGCAGATGTTCCTGGTCAGCGCGAGCGCGCCGAACGCGCCGCCGTGGAAGCGCAGCGTGAATCTGGTGATCGGGAGGTCGGGGACGACTGGGAACGTCGTCCCGATGCCACCGCCCTTGCCGATGTTCACGCTTCCTTCCAAGTTCAGCGCGATTGGGTCGCGGAACTGCACAACGAGTCTCGGCAGGCCCGTCTGGCCGGCGGGCCGCTTGACGAGGTAGACGGGTCCGGTGACCGGGTCGCGCAGCAGCGGGCTGAGGGCGACCGCCTTCGCGACCTGCGACTGCGGCGGGCATCTGCCGGCGGCGAATGCGTCGGTCGCGCAGGCCGCGTTCAGCGAGCGCGTATTGGACGCGACGCCCTTCGGCAGGCGCACATGCGCACTGCGGATCGTCGCGTCGTCGCCGCCCGTCGCGATGACGGTCGTGAACGGCGGGTGGCTGCCGACCTTCGTGCGGTGCTTAGCGCCGATGAAGGCCTTGATCTTCGGTCCGAAGGCGAGTCTGTCGCAGTCCTTGAACGACAGCTTGGAGCTGATGTCGGCCTGCTCGCTGCCGAGCGAGTCGAAGTGGCCGAACGCGGTCTTCTCGCCGCAGCTCGTCGGGTTGCGCATGAAGCCGTTGCGGGTGATGTTCACCGTCAGTCTGCGGATCGCCAGCGGGATCCCCTCGACGAGCGAGGGGATCGGGTCGCTGACGACGTGCAGGCCGCCGTCGGGACGCAGCTGCAGCCGCACGCCGACGATCACGATGCCCGCGTCGACGGGTCCGAGTCTCGCGGGGACCGCGACCGACAAACCTGCCGGGTCGCCGGGCTGCTTCGGCTTCGTCAGGTAGATGCTGCCGGGCAGCGCCGGCGGCTCGGTGCCGGACCCGTCGACCGAGACGACGGGTCCGAGGCGGCTCGAAGCCGGGCACGCCGCCGCCGCGGCCGCGCTCAGGGAGCACTGCACGAGCCCTCTGAGCGCGAGGTTGCCGACGAGGCCGGGCGGCAGGTCGTAGGTCATGCGGCCGACCGGGATGTTGCGGTCCGGTCGCGTCGCGGTGAGCGTGAAGTCGGGCGAGGCGCCGGCGCGGTCGTTCGAGGTGGCGGTCGTCATCGACGGCTGGAAGATCCGCTGGCAGGGTGCGCCTCTGCCGTCCCACGAGACGGTGAAGCTGCCTGCCGAGAGCTGCGCCGGCGTGCCCGACCACGGGGTCGTCACGGCGCTAGCGGTGTGCGTGCCGCACTGCGTGGGCGAGACGAGCGCGGAGCGCGGGCCGCCGTGGAACGTGAGCGTGAAGTCGGTGAACGCGATCTGCGGGAGCTCGTCGAAGACCGTCGTGATCTGCCCGGTCGTGGTGCTTGGGCGCACGTGCGCGGAGACCTTGATGTGCGCGCCGTAGAGCGGCACGTCGAGGAACAGCCGCAGGCGGTCGCCTGGGGCGCTGTTGCCGAAATACGCTCTGCCGGGGAACGAGCCGAGGATCGGCGAGACGAAGTCGATGTCGCCGACCGCGGAGGACGGCGGGCATCTCGCCTCGACCGAGGTGTCTCTCAGCTGGAACTGCGCGTCGGTGCAGGCGTCGAGCCGCGCGGCCAGCGCCGGGTTCAGCAGCAGGCTCTGCGGCAGGACCACCGTCGTCGAGCGGACGTGCGAGTTGGCGCGCGGGATGTCGGCTGCGCCCGGCTGCACGTTGGTCGTGACGGTCGACGTCCAGTCGCTGATCGGCGGGTCGACGGTGATCGCGAGTCTGGTCGAGAACGGCACGCCTGCGCAGTCGACCGGCGTGTAGGCAGCGCTGCCCGAGCCGCTCGCGCCGCTGTACGAGCTGGCAGAGACGGAGATCGTCGCCGGGATGCACGATGTCGGGTTAGTGAAGAACGATCTGCCGTTCACGTAGCCGAACAGCGTCTGCTCGATCCAGTCGGTGTGGACCCCCACGCTGCCCAGCGCGATCGGGCCGAGCCCGAGCGTCGCGGTGTTCGGCAGTCTCAGCGAGGCCGTCAGGCCGAGGTCGTGCGGGTCGACGCTGATCGTCGCAACAACCTTGATGTGCGGGTTGGGCGCCGGGGGCGCGATGTCGATGCCGAGCGCGGCGGGGGAGCCGGCGGGCGGATCGAGGTTATAGATCGTCCCGCTGACGGAGTCGCCCAGCAGCAAGTTGAGCGCGTCGTTACTCGTCGTGATTCCGGTCACCGCGCTGCCGACGGCGGAGCCGGGCGGGCACGTGGAGGCCAGGCTGCTGTCGGCGGCGAACTGCGCGGCGCTGCAGTGCTCGACGTGGTTGACGTACGCGACGACGCCCGGCGCGAAGTGGACCTGCACGTCTCTCGCCGTGTCGGCGGAGTAGGTGCCGGAGCCGCTGAACGTGAATCTCGTGAAGAGGTCCGGATGCGCGCCGGCTGCCTCCGGCCCCGAGGCCGGGAAGTCGCCGCCATTCGATCTGGCTCTCAGGGTGACGTTCGTGACCGACAGCGCGCTCGCGGTGGACGCGGCGAGCAGTGAGAGTGCCAGCGCGGCGGCGAGAGCGACCAGGAAGCGCGCAGGGACGGTCCGCATCGAATCCTCCTCCGTGACGTTGCAGGGACGCCCTGGGCGTCCGGGAGGAGAAGTGCCCGGCTGCGGCTATTGCAAACGTCGGAGTTCCGAAGAGTGCCTAGATGTCCGGCTGGTATCTACCGAAGACGTCGCGCATCGCGCCGCAGACCTCGCCCATCGAGGCGCGGTCCTTCAGCGCCTGGCGGATCGGCGGCAGCAGGTTCTCGCTGCCGCGGGCGGCGGTGCGCAGCTCGTCCAGGCGGGTGTCGACGAGCTGCTGGTCGCGGTTCGCCTTGAACGCCTTCAGGCGGTCGACCTGCTCGCGCTCGGACTCGGGGTCGACGCGCAGCAGGTCCGGCACCTCGAGCGCCTCGTCGACGTATTTGTTGACGCCGACGACGATGTCCTGCTCCTGCTTGTAGCGCTCCTGGTAGCCCCAGGCGGACTCCTCGATCTCGTTCTTGATGAACGCGATCGCGTTGACCGACCCGCCGAGCTCGTCGACCTTGGCGATCAGCTCGCTCGCGCGCTGCTCGATCTCGGCGGTGAGCGCCTCGACGTAGTAGGAGCCGGCGAACGGGTCGACCGTGTCGGCGGCGCCTGACTCGTGGCCGATGATCTGCTGCGTGCGCAGCGCGATCTTCGCGGCGCGCTCGGTCGGCAGCGCGAGCGCCTCGTCGTAGCCGTTTGTATGCAGCGACTGCGTGCCGCCGCAGACGGCGGCGAAGCCCTGCAGCGCCACGCGCACGATGTTGTTCTCCGGCTGCTGCGCGGTCAGCGTGACGCCGCCGGTCTGCGTGTGGAAGCGCAGCTTGAGCGACTTCTCGTCCTGCGCGCCGAAGCGCTCGCGCATGATCTCGGCCCACATCTTGCGAGCGGCGCGGAACTTCGCGACCTCCTGGAAGACGTTGTTGTGGCAGTTGAAGAAGAAC
>JBJMLB010000032.1:0-63104 GCA_045805465.1 Conexibacter sp.
CGGCCGCGGCCGCGGCGCGGCCCAGGTCGCGCGCGTGGTCGATGTCGCGCGTGCGCTCCAAGCGCACCCGCAGTCCGGCGTCGCGCAGCGCCCGCTCGGCGGCAGGAAGCGCACGCAGCGCACGGCCCCCGCCGGCCAACGGGTTGACGATCAGGACGACGTCGCGCTCCATCCCAGGAACGGTACCGGCGGCTGCCGGGGAACCGCCCTGCGTCGCGATGGCCGGGGCGCGTCCCGTTTGATGTGCGGGGTGCGTGGCCGGCCGATCGTTATGCTTCGCCACCGTGTCCGGACGCCGACCATCGCTTGCGCTGCTCGCCTTGCTCGGCGCGTTCGCGCTCGTCTTGCTGACCGGCTGCGGCAGCTCGGACGACGGCGGCGACACGCAGGCACAGACGACGACCACGGCGGCGGACAGCGGTCCCTGCAAGGCGGTCGCCGCGCCGACGCCGAAGCCCGAGCAGCACCTCAGAAAGCCCGGCCTCGTGCTCGATCCGAGCAAGACCTGGGACGTCACGATGAGAACCAACTGCGGCTCGTTCACGATCCGGCTCGACGTCGCCCGAGCGCCGAAGACGGCCGCTTCGTTCGCCTCGCTGACGAAGCAGGGCTTCTACGACGACCTCACGTTCCACCGCATCGCGCCGGGCTTCGTGGTCCAGGGCGGCGATCCGCAGGGCGCCGGCTCGGGTGGCCCCGGCTACACGGTCGTCGAGAAGCCGCCGAGCGACCTGAAGTACTGGCACGGAGTGGTCGCGATGGCGAAGAACGCGGCCGAGCCGAACGGCGCCTC
Organism: Conexibacter sp.; assembly: GCA_045805465.1. Lineage (GTDB taxonomy): Bacteria > Actinomycetota > Thermoleophilia > Solirubrobacterales > Solirubrobacteraceae > Conexibacter. Next base: position 794 of record JBJMLB010000032.1, read on the forward strand.
CGGCAGTCAGTTCTTCATCGTCGTCGCCCAGGACGCGCAGCTGCCGACGCAGTACGCGCTCCTCGGCAGAGTCGTGCGAGGCCTCGAGGTGGCCGACACGATCGGCACGGTGCCGTTGCAGGACCCCAGCTCCACGGACGGTCCGCCGGCCGAGCCGGTCGTGATCGAGTCGGCCAAGCTCAGCTCGCACTGAGCATCCGCGCCTCGCGGGCGCCGGCCCGCGCTCAGAACAGCTCGCCCTGCGGGGGATCTGGCTTGGGCTCCGGCTCGGCCGGCGCGAGGCACTCCGGCCCGTCGTAGCGGGCATCGTTGACGGCCTTCGAGACCGCTCGGGCGTGCGTCTGCTCGTCCGGCAGCGCATGCAGCATCGCGTGCAGCCGCTGCGGCGGCGTGCCCGGGTCGAGCCACTCCTCCTCGTCGGCCGGATCGAGGATCACCGGCATGCGCGGATGGATGTGCGCGACGACCGGGTTGGCGGCCGTCGTGACGATCGCGCAGCTGCGCAGCAGCTCGCCGTCCGGATCTCTCGGATCCCGCCAGGCAGTTCGCAGCCCGGCGAACGCGAACGGCTCCCCGCCGCCGCGCGTGATGTGGAACGGCTGGCGCGCTCCGCCGTCTCTCTGCCACTCGTAGAAGCCGTCGGCGACGATCAGGCAGCGCCCGCGCTGGAACGGCCCGCGGTAGGCGGGCTTGTCGGCGACCGTCTCCGCGCGCGCGTTGATCATTCTGAAGCCGACCTTCGGGTCCTCGGCCCACGGCGGTACGAGCCCCCAGCGCAGCAGCGCACCCGTCGGGCCGCCGTCGCGCATCACGACCGACAGGACCTCGTCACCAGGGGCGACGTTGAAGCGCTGCGCGATCGCGACCGACTCGCCCAGCGGGAAGCGCGCACGCAGCTGCGCCGGCGTCGTCGAGGCGAGCGTGTAGCGACCGCACATCGCGCAGGAACGCCTCCGCGCGGGTCAGCCGCGGCCGGCAGCCGCTCTCGCACGCGCTTGCCGGCGCCTGCCGAGCAACGCGAGCACGCCGAGGACGGCGATCACGATGAGGATGCCGAGCAGCAGTCCGCCGACGATTGAGACGCCGCCGAACGGCAGCGCGACGAGCTCCGCCAGCCCGAGCCCGATCAAGAGCAGGCCGATCACGATCGCGAGGATCAGCGCATAGCCGCGCAGGCGCATCAGCATGCTCGAGCCCGGGGGCGGGGCGACGAGCCCCATCAGGCGCAGCATCAGCAGCTGGCGATCGCTCGGAGGCGTCTGCCCGAGGCGCGTGACGGCGTCCTTGAGGTCGCCGGCGCGGCGCTCGGCCAGCGCGATCGAGGCATCGGCCATGCGGCGCAGCTGCATCCGCTCCTGGGGGCGAGCTGCCGCGAGCGCTCTCTGGTAGTAGGCGCGGGTGGCTCTGCCGTCGTAGCGTTCGGCGGCGCGAGCGCCGAGGATCGCGTACGCGGCCGACTTGAAGCGGGTCTCCGCCTCGAGCTCCTCGTCGCTGCGCGACTCGAGCTGCTCCATCGCGGCCAAACCGCCGCCCTGAACCTGACGCACCGTGCGCGCCTTCTGCTGCTTCGCCATAGGGCGATGAGTCTAGTTGCTACGGCGCCCCCGCGCCGCCGCCCGCCGAGGGGGCGGGCGCGGTCTGCGAGGAGCCGGCGGCCGACGGCGCGTCACGGCCCGGCGAGCGACCGGGCGGGATCACGTAGATCCGTTGGTCCTCGTAGTAGTTGCCGCCGATGTCGGCGCTCGCCGGTGGGCTGCGGTAGACGTCGACGTGACGGCCGATGATCGCGCCCCCGGTGTCCTGGGCGGTGAACCAGCCGCCGCCGGCGGTGCGGCGGTAGGCGGCGATGTAGACGCGCGAGCCCAGGGGGATCAGGTCCGGGTCGACCGCGATGCTCTTGTAGAAGCTGAGCGGCAGCGACGGTCCGGCGGCGAAGCTCACGCCGGGCAGCGACACGTAGCGCTTGCCGGTCCCGCTCGACCAGCCGCCACCGTCGAGCGGGAACGTCAGGCGGTGCGTTCTTGTGAGCCAGTACGCGCCGGCCCGCCACACCGGCGGCCCGCCCTTCCAGCCGTCGCGGCCGGGGACGCTCGGCTTGGCCTTCTCGGTGACCCAGCCGCCCGAGCCGAGCGCGTCGATGTGGTACTGGCGGCCGTCGAGGCCGAGGCCGTCGCCCTCCATCGAGACGCCCGTGGCGGAGTACAGCCAGTCGATGCGGTGCTTGCCGGACAGGCCGGGCGCGGCGACCTTCTTGCCGACGAACCACGCCTCGGGCACGGGGTAGTACTCCGTCACGGCGACGCCGGGGAGCCAGCGGGATCTCCTGATCGGCTTGGCGCCCGCCGCGTCGGGGAGGGCGCAGAGGAGCAGGGTGCAGGCGAAGGCTGTGAGAAGGCGGACGCGCGTCACTGGGGGAAGCATCGGTCGCTGGAACACGGACTTGAGCGTCGGGGTTGCGGCCTGCGTGCACGGTACTGTCTGCGCATGCGGATCCGTGCTGCGGTGCTGGAGGAGTTCGGGGCGCCGCTCGTCGTCCAGGAGGTCGATCTGGCCGACCCCGGCCCCGGCGAGGTGCTCGTGCGCCTGGTCGCGTGCGGCGTGTGCCACACCGACCTCTACACCGCCAGCGGCGTCGACCCGTCCGGCTACGCGCCCTGCGTGCTCGGGCACGAGGGCGCCGGAGTGGTGGAGCGCGTGGGGCAGGACGTGACGCTCGTCGCCCCCGGCGACCACGTCGTGACGCTCTTCTCCCCGCAGTGCGGCGAGTGCGTCCACTGCCGCAGCCCAAAGACGAACCTCTGCCTTGCGATCCGCGAGCAGCAGAACAAGGGCTACCTGCCGGACGGCACGACGCGCCTCGCGCGCGACGGCGAGCCGCTGCGCCACTTCATGGGCACGTCGACGTTCGCCGAGTACACGGTGATGCCGCAGATCGCGCTCGCGAAGATCGACCCCGAGGCGCCGCTCGAGGGCGCCGCGCTGTTCGCCTGCGGCCTCTCGACGGGGCTCGGAGCAGCGCTGAAGACCGCCAAGGTCGAGTCCGGCTCGACCTGCGTCGTCTTCGGCGCCGGGATGGTCGGCCTCGGCGCGGTGGCCGGCTGTCGGCTGGCGGGCGCCGAGCGGATCGTCTGCGTCGACCTGTCGCAGGAGCGGCTCGGCCTTGCGAGCGGCCAGGGCGCGACCCACACGTTCCTCGGCGGCCCGGACGCGGTCGCACGGGTGCTGGAGATGACCGGCGGCTTCGGCGCCGACTACACGTTCGAGGCGACCGGCAACGTGGGCGTGATGAGACAGGCCGTCGAGGCCGCGCGCATGGGCTGGGGCCTCGCGACGATGGCCGGCGTCGCCGGCAAGGGGGAGACGCTCGACGTGATCCCGCGCTGGCTGATCCAGGGCCGGCGGATCGCGGGCTCCTCGTTCGGCGGCTTGAAGGGCCGTGAGGACGTGCCGGCGCTGATCGACCGCTGGATGGCCGGCGAGCTCGACGTCGAGCCGTTCCTCTCGCACCGCATCTCGCTCGACGAGGTCAACCGCGGCTTCGAGCTGATGGAGGCGCAGGATGGCATCCGCAGCGTAATCACGCTCTGACTGCGGTCAGAGCGCGGTACGCTTCTTTCTGCGGTTTCGGAGGCCGGCGACCCGGCCGCTCAGACCAATCGCTCGACGGCGCCGCTGGGAACGGCGCCGAAAAGGGGGAATCACCGATGCGAACTCACCGTGCCGGCATGGCCGTGCTCACGGCCATGCTGCTCGTCCTCGCCGTCAGCGGAGGCGCGTCCGCGACGACGACAGGAATACTGATCGAAAATCCGCCGCTAGTCGTACAGAGAGGGAGGTGGACATTCAGCACGGGGGCTCTGGCCTTCACGTGCAATTCAACGATGCTCAAGAGATTGATCGTCGGCCAGCTAATTCCCGTCAGAGCACCGCTAACGAAGCTCGGCAAGCTGCGCGCAGGCAGGCTCTCGGCGGAATGCCCCTACAACACGGCGTTCCTAAACTTGCCACTTGCGCTAGGGGAAGGGATGCCCGGCCCGTTGCCGGAAAGCTGGGACGTCTCGTTCCTATCGTCGAACCTAGCCACCGGCGCGCTGAACTTCGGGATCCTAGACTTCCAGGTGCGCATGGTGCTGCCGGGCACGATGGGGTGCCTATACCGCGGCACCCTGCTAGGGACGCTGAGCGCGGACGGCAGAACCCTAACCTATGGCGGCGGGCTTCCCCTGGCGGAAGGCTTTGGCTGTCCGGCGTTCATGGGGATCACCGGCACCTTCACCAACGAACCCCCGATCACGTACTCGCTACTAGTGGATTGATCGGCGGATGACGGCGCGGACGGGGTTGGGCGGTGCCGGCCGCCTTCCCCGCTCGTCGTCGCTAGCGCTCTTCGATTCTGTGCGGCGCTCCGTGCTCCGCCAGCAGGTCGAGGAAGGGCGCCGCGTCGAACGCCTCGGGACCGAGCACGCCGACGCCTCTCCAGGCGCCGTTCGCAAGCAACTCGAGCGCGACGACGGGATTCAGCGCGGTCTGCCACACGACCGCCTGCGAGCCGTACTCGCGCATCGTCCACTCGTTGTCGACCACGTGGTAGAGGTAGGTGCGCCGCGGTCTGCCGTCGACGCCGGTACCCGTGACGTACGTCCCGGCGCACGTACGGCCCGTCATCCGATCGCCGAGGGTGCCCGGGTCCGGCAGCACAGCCGCGACCACGTCGCGCGGCGCGACCTGGGCGCCGCCGAGCACGCGCACCGGCTCGGTGCTGTCGAGCCCCAGCCTGTGGATCGTCTTCAGCACGTCGATGAACTCCTGCCCGAGGCCGTACTTGAACGTGACGCGGTTACAGTCGATCCAGCGCGGCACGAGCATCACCTCCTCGTGCTCGACGTTCACGCACTCGAGCGGCCCGATGCCCTCGGGGAAGTCGAACATCTCCGGCCCGGAGAACGGCTCGGTCGTGAACCAACCGCGTTCGCGCTCCCAGACGAGCGGGGGGTTCAGGCACTCCTCGATCGTCGTCCAGATTGTGAAGGTGGGGGCGAAGTCGTAGCCCTCGACGCGCAGGTCGGCCCCGTCGCGCACGCCGACCTCCTCGATCGCCGAGAACAGGTGGTCGGCGGCGTAGCGGGCGAACACGTCGGACAGGCCGGGCTCCACGCCGATCCCTACGAGCGCGAGCTCGCCGGCATGCTCCCACGCCTCTGCCTCGGCGAGTTGCAGGTCGCCCAGCATCACGCCCGTCTGACCGTACGGATCGGTCGGGTGGCGCTGAGAGAGCGTCATCGCCATGTCGAGGTAGGTCACGCGGGCGGCGTGGCAGGCGGCGAAGATCGGCTCGTTGAGGCGCGGGTCGCAGGCGTTGAGGACCGCGTCCGCGCGCACGTCGCGAATCAACGCGACGAGGGCCGCCTCGTCGGAGGCGTCGACCTGGGCCGCGGCGAAGCGATCCGGCTCCCCGAGCCGCTCGACGGCTGCCTGCGCGCGTTCGAGCGCGACGTCGGCGACGGTCATGTGCTCGAAGAAGCCCCGCCGCTGCGCGATCGCCGGGACGGCGGACCCGACACCGCCCGCGCCGACGACGAGGATCAGCATGAACCGACTCTACCCGCAGCCGACGCCGTTCCACCGCCCTCGACAGCAGGAGCTTGCAATGCCTCCCCGCAGGCTGAGATGCTCGAACGCATGCGGATAGCGTCACTGGTGCCGGAGATGACCGTCGAGTCGATCTACCGATCGATCGTGCCGATGCAGGCGCTGGCGCATCGCGGGCACAGCGTGCACGTCGAGGAGCGCAACGAGATACGCGACCCGGCGGCGCTGCTGGACTACGACGCGATCCAGATCATGCGGATATCCCATCCGCTGATGGTGCGGATCGCGAGACAGCTGCAGCGGCGGGGCATCGCGATCGTGTGGGACAACGACGACCAGCGCGTCGCCCTGCTCGAGGAAGCGGCGAGAGCCCCGGGGCAGGACGGGATCGCCGCACAGCGCTTCTTCACGTCGATGCGTGCGATGGCGAGACTCGCGGACGCGGTCACGACGCCGAGCGAGCCGCTCGCGCGACTGCATGCCCGCGACAGCCGCCGCGAGGTCCAGATCCTGCCGAACCTGCTGCCGCCGACGTTCAGACGCCCGGAGCGGTTGATGCCGCACGAGGGGATCCACATCGGCTGGCTCGCGATGCCCACGCACGCGCCGAGCTTCGAGGCGCTCGGCCTGAGAGAGACACTCGAACACCTGCTAGCGCGTCACGCGCACCTCAACGTCACGGGGGTCGGGCTCGACCTCGGCTTGAGGAGCCGCCGCTACGTGCACGCGGCGGGCATCCCGTACGGGGCGATGGCGGAAAACCTCGCGCACTTCGACTTCGCGCTGGCGCCGCTCGCCGACACCGCCGTGAACCAGGCGCGCTCGGACGTCAAGCTGAAGGAGTACGCCGCCGCAGGCGTGCCGTGGCTCGCCTCGCCGATAGGCCCGTACGCCGGCCTGGGGGAGCAGGAGGGAGGCCGTCTCGTGGCCGACGGCGACTGGTTCAGCGCGATCGAGACGTTGATGAACGATGCCGACAGGCGTCGCGTGCTCTCCCAGCGGGCGCTGAGATGGGCCGCCGGCGAGACGATCGAAACGCACGTCGACGTGTGGGAGCGGACCTTCCAGGACGCGATCGCGCAGGCGCGCGCCCCGCACGTCGTCGGCTGAGCGGGCGCTGCGCTCGCCTCAGCGCGCCAGCAGCGCGGCGCCGATCGCGCCGCCGAGGTCGCCGAGCGCGGCGAGCATCACGGCAGGGGGGCGCTCGTCGACGAACAGGTGCGGCTGCATCGTCGTCCGGATCCGCTCCACGTAGGGCTCGCCGAAGCGCACGCCGAGGCCGCCGCCGATCACGACCGCCTCGCAGTCGAGCAGGTTGACGGCGGAGGCGATCCCGGCTCCGAGCGCCTCGACCGCCTCGTCGATCAGTTCCGTCGCGAGCTTGTCCTCGTGCTCGAGCGCCCGCGCCCAGATGCCACTCGTGAGGCGCGTGCGGTCGTGGTGCTCCATCAGCTTGAAGAGGTCAGTCTTGTTGCCCTCGGCGTGCTTCTCGCGGGCGCGCGCCTCCATTGCGGCGCGGCCGGCGTATGCCTCGAGGCAGCCGTGGCGACCGCACGGGCATCTGCGCCCGCCGCGCTTGACGACGACGTGGCCGATCTCTCCGGCGGCTCCGCGGCCGACCCACGGCTTGCCGTCGAGCACGATCCCGCCGCCGACGCCGGTGCCCCAGAAGACGCCGAGCAGCGAGCGGTACCCGCGCCCGGCCCCGAGCGCGACCTCCGCGTCGGTCGCGACCTGCACGTCGTTCCCGAGCTCAACCGGCGTCCCGAGCTGCTGGCCGAGCACCTCCGCGAGCGGGAACGTGCCGGCCCAGCCGGGCAGATTGCGCGCTCCGCTGACCGTGCCGGCGTCCGCGTCGATTGCGCCGGGGGAGCCGACGCCGACGCCGTTGAGCGCCGACGGCTCGATCCCGGCCGCCTCCGCCGCCTCGCGCAGCGCCGCTGCCATCGCCGCGGCGACGTCGGCCGGGCCGCCGCTGGTCGGCGTCGGATGGCGCGCTTGGCCGAGCACGCTGCTGTCGGCGTCGACGACGACCGTCTGGATCTTCGTGCCGCCGAGGTCGATCCCGCCGCGAGCTCTGGGCATCGCGCCAGCCTAATGGCTCGCTCAGATCGAACGGGCGAGTCGCTGCGGATCCTGCGCCCACTCCTCGACGATGCGGCGCTGCACGTCGGTCAGCGAGAGTGTCTCGCCGCGCTCGAGCGCAGCCGCGGCCTGTGAGAGCGTGAGGCCGGTGCCGGTGAGCACGCTGCCGACCAGCGGTGGCACGTCGGCGCCGCAGACGCCGCTGGAGCAGTTCGCATCGGTCATGCGTTGAGGGTAGCCGTGACGTGCGGCGGATCGCGGGTAGGACCGGCCGAGCGGCGTGCTGGAGTGCGCGCTCGAGCTGGTTCGGACTCGATCGACGCGGAGGCAAGCGGATGCGGAGCATGGAACACCGGCGAGGGGCGATCCGGCTGGGGCTGTCGACGGCGCTGCTGGCACTGCTCGTCGCCTCGGGCGCCGCGGCGGCGGCGATCCCCGCGAAGCTCGCCTACGTGACCGGCCTCGCCGGCACGCATCCACAGGTGCACGTCGCGAACGCCGACGGCAGCGGCGCGGTCGGGATCGGCGCCGGCGTCGACGCGCTGATCTCGCCCGACGGCGCGAGCGTCGCGATCGTCACGCCGTACACCCGCCGCGGCACGTCGCTCGCCGTGCGGCCGGCGAGCGGAGGAGCTGCGCGAACGCTCGTCAGCACCGGCGACTCGATCGGCCCGGTGGTGTGGTCGCCCGACGGCACGCGGCTCGCGGTGGTCGTGAACACGCAGCGCCTCGTCGCGATCGACGTGGCGACTGGCGCGCGGCGCACGCTCGCGCGCGGCACGATCCAGGGCGCGAGCTTCTCGCCGGACGGCTCGCAGGTCGCCTACGCGAGCTCCAGATTCGCGCGCCTGTCCGCGCACGTGGACGTGTTCGTCGTCGACGCCGACGGGACCGGCGCACATGCGGTCACGCACGACGGCCGCAGCCTGTACCCGCTGTGGGGTCCGTCGCGGATCGCCTACACGCACGAGCGCCTGCGCAGAGCCGACGCGCCCGTCTACCAGCTGCGGGTGATGCGCCCGAACGGCAGCGGCGTCCGCCAGCTCACGCATCTGCGGATCCCGAGACTGCTGTCGGGCCTGACAGCGACGGCGTGGTCGGCCGACGGCAGCCGGCTGCTGGCCGAGTACGGCGGTCAGGACACGAGCGAGGCCTGGACGGTCGACGTGCGCAGCGGTCGCGCACGCGACCTGACCGGAAGGTTCGACGGCGTGATCGGCGCGGGCCTGTCAGCCGACGGCAGCAACGTGCTCGTCCAGCGCGGCTACTTCGACGATCCCAAGCACCAGTCGGTCGCGACGGTCCCGTTCGCAGGCGGCAGAGCGACCGTGCTCGTGCGCCGTGGTAGCGAACCGAGTTGGGGCGGCTGAGCGCGCTCTTTCGATCGGCCTTTTCCCCTATCGGGTTACATAAGATCGATTATCGAGCATTGAAGCGGGCGAGCGACGTCCGCTCGCGCTGCCGGCGCACCTTGGCCCCCGCTCAGCCGCGACGGCGCGGCGGACGACCGTGCTCGCGCAGATCCCAGCGCACGTAGCCGATCACGCCGATCGTGGTCGCGAGCGCCAATGCGGCGTAACTGCCGAGCACGCCCAGGTACCCGTCGCCGTATGCCCACGCGGCTGCGACCGTGATCGCAAGGCCGATGACCAGATATGGGAGCACCATCCGAAGCATCAGAAGCTCACGGTATCGCGCCCGTCAGCAGAAGCAACCAGTACACAACACCGAGCGTGCCTCCCAGCATCGACCCGAGCAATGCGACACGGCGAAGTCGCTCGGCGCCGAATCGCAGGAGCGCACCAATGCAGGAGGCTACGAACGCTCCGAGACCGGCAGTCGTAAGCACGATCGACAGGTCGACGTGCTCGGGCAGCAGGCGTACGGTCGTCGCATCAAGCGGCACCGCCGTCAGAGCCTGAGGCTCGCGGCGCTTCGCCCCCATGAGGCTGCGGGATCGGCTCAGGCTCAGGCGGCGCCGCTGATGTCGCCGCCGCCGTCGTCGGGCGGTGGCGGGAGCGGCGTGCCGGAGCGACGACGGGCGCGCTCGGCGGCCGCAAGGCGACGGGCGGTGCGGCGGGCCTCTTGGCGCACGCGCTCGCGAAGCTCCGGCTCGGCCGCGGACTCGCGCTCGGCACGCTTGCGTGCGAGCTCGTCGACTTCGCTCGTCATGTGCTCCTGCGTGGACATCCGCTCTTTTCCTGATCGGCAGCCACCCGCGGCTGCTTGAGCGTTGGACGCCGGCCCGCCCGGCATCCGGATGCTAACCCGCGGCGCGGGCGTGTAACGCATTCGCATTTGCCGATTGAGGGATCTGCCCTGCGGGCAGCATCCGCCCATGACGATCGGCACCAGCCTGTTCCTGATCGCGGTCGGCGCGATCCTGAAGTACGCGGTCACCGCTCATGTCGCCGGCATCGACCTCCAGGTCGTCGGCGTGATCCTGATCGTCGTCGGGATCGTCGGGCTGTTGATCGGCCTCGCGATGTGGATCAGCGCGCGCAACGACGTACGCCGGGCTCCCCCGCCCCCACCGGACGCCTATTGAGAGCCGTCGGCTCCGAGCGGCGCTATCCGCTCAGTGCACGAGCGACTTCAGCACGACGATCATCAGCCCCAGCGTGCCGTCGACCGCGCCCGACAGGAGCGCCGCAGGCCAGCTCTCGAAGGTGAGGCGGCCAACCGCGATCCCCCACGCCACCAGCTGAGCGATGCTGATCGCCAGCGCGACCGTGACGGCGGTGTCGACCGACCAGACACCGAAGTCGGCGAGCACGAGCGCGCAGAGCGGACCAAACGCCGCCTGCATCATCGGCCAGTGCCAGGTCGCGACGGCGCGCATGCGCTTCCACGTGTACGGGCGCGGATCGTTCATGCGATCGCTGATCGCCTCCGACCACACGTGCGCGAGCCAGAACACGAGCATCGTCCCGCCGAGCGCGATCGTCATCTTGCCGTCGGACACGTCGCCGACGTCGAGCGAGGCGACCAGGCCAGCGGCCAAGATCGACCCGTAGACCGCGGCGGCGAAGTTGCCGTTCGTCCCGCCGCGCCAGCTCGGCGCCTGTCCCTCTGAGCCGATTGGCATGCTCGGAGTATTCTTCTTTATCCGGCGGATCGCCCACTCGGCCGGGACTCCTCGGAGTCCAGCCGGGCAACGCGCCGGCCCTCGGGCCGGCGGCCGGTCCCGGCGGTCGGGAGTGTCAGTTGCCCAGGCATCAGACACAAGTCCTGGGACGTTGCAGTTCAGTGGCGATCTATGACCGGGCGGGTTTGCAAAGGGCGGGGCGAAAGCCCCGCCCGCCCGCATCTAGCCGAGGTACCGCGACGCTCGCCTGGGTATGGCGGATGTCGGCGCCCGCTAGGCAAGGATGCAGCCGGTAAAGCGTGCATTCGCACGTGAGCCGGCGAAGACGCAGCCTGGCGGGATGCCGACGCCGCCAGATCAGGCGAGCGTGAACTGGCTGACGAGGCTGTCGAGCTCCTCAGCCGTCTTCGCCAGCTCCTGCGCGGAGGCGGCGACCTGCTGGGTGGCGGCGGAGGTCTGCTGGGTCGAGGCGGAGACCTGCTCGCTGCTGGCCGAGGACTGCTCGGCGACGGCGGCGACCTGGGCCATCGACTCCTGCATGCGGGCCGCGCGACCGGCGATCTCCTCGATCGACAGCGCGATCCGCTCGACGCGCTCGTGCATGTCTCCGACCGATCCGCCGAGGCGCTCGAACGCCGCGCGCGTCTGCTCGACGACGACGACGCCGTCCTCGGTCTGCCGCGCGCCCTGCTCGACGACGCCGACGACCCTGCTCGTCTCGAGCTGGATCTCCTTTACCAGCTCGGAGATCGAGCCGGCGGCCTGCTGGGATTCCTCGGCAAGCTTGCGCACCTCCTCGGCGACGACCGCGAAGCCGCGTCCGTGCTCGCCGGCGCGCGCGGCCTCGATCGCGGCGTTCAGCGCGAGCAGGTTCGTCTGCTCGGCGATGCCGGTGATCGTGTCGACGATCCCGCCGATCCGCTCGGACTTCTCCCCCAGCCCGCGGATCGCGCCGGTCGCCTCCTCTGAGTTGACGGCCGCCGCGTCCATCGAAGCGGTCAGGCGGGACGCCGTCGCGGCGCCCTCCTCGGCGACCGCGCGCGCCTGCTGCGCGACGCTCGCCGTCTCCTGCGCGTCGCCGGCGCTCTGCTGCGTGGCGGCGGCGACCTCGGCGGTCAGCTCGCGCGCCTCCTTGACGGAGCGCACCTGGCGGTCGGCGCCCTGCGCCACCTCCCCCACCGTTGTCGCGATCTCGCCGATCGCACGGCCGGTCTCCTCCGAGGTGGTGGCCATCTGCTGGGAGGCAGCGGCGACGCTCGCGGAGCTGTGCGCGATCTCTCCGAGGATCGCGGCGACGCGGGCGCGCATGCGGTTGTAAGCGTCGAGCGAGACGAGCGTGATGTCGTGGATCGCGTTGACGGCGAGCGAGACCTCGCCGATCTCGTCGCTGGAGATGCGCTGGATCGGTTGCGTCGAGGTGTGCACCTCGACGGTCATATCGCCGTTGGCGACGGCCTCGATCCCGTCCGCGAGGCCGCGGACGTCGTCATCGCGCAGGTGCTGCAGACGCGCGAGGACGCGCCGCACGCGCATCCGCAGCGCGAGCGTGATCCAGATCGAGACGCTGATCGCGAGCAGCGCACCGGCGATCGTCGCGACGACGATCAGCAGGCGCGTCGAGGAGACGGTCGCGTTGAAGCTGTCGTTGGCGCGCGCGATGTCCTCCCCGGCCGTGCCCGACAGCGCCGGAACGGTGTCGAGCACGCGCTCGTGGTCGCGCTGCAAGGTGTCGATCGCGTGCAGCGCGACGACGGAGACGCCGAGCAGGAAGCAGACGACGCCGCCGAACGCGAGGCCGAGCTTGCGGCCGACGCTCCACCTCATTCCCAGAAAACCTCTCACGACCTCGTCAGTCGGCAGGCGCGCGCCGAACTTGAGCATGCAGACGATCTGGGGGCCCCGCCTCCGCCCGGCCACCTGGCCGGCTCCGGCACCCCTTCAGACGGCGAGACGTCTGCGCCGGCCCGCCAGACCGCGCAGCAGCAGCTGCCGCGCCATGTTCAACAGCAGCAGCGCAAAGCCGACCCGCAGGACGCGCTCCGGCAGGGCGTTGGCGAGCGCGACGCCGGCCAGGACGCCGAGCACCGACAGCCCGCCCATCACCGCGGCGTCCTTCACGCGCAGGTTGCCGTAGGCGCGCTGGCGCCAGCTGCCGACGAGCGCGACCGGCACGATCGCCAGCAGCGACGTCGCCTCGGCCTCGACCTGCCCGTGGCCGAGCAGGATCGTCAGCGCCGGCACGAACAGAATCCCGCCGCCGATGCCGAGCAGGCCGGACGCGATGCCGGCGAGCACGCCGATCAAGGCCGCGAGAATCACGACGACAGCACCAGCTGGATCGCCGCCGCGACCAGCAGGACCGAGAACGCGAACGCGATCGCGTCGGCGGGGACGCGCTGCTGCAGCCACGTGCCGGCAAGCACGCCGCCGACCGCGGGGACGCCGACCAGCAGCGCGTCGCCGACGTCGACGTTGCCGTAGATCGCCTGCGCGCCGGCTGCGAACGCGGAGACGATCGCGATCGCGCCGAGCGACGTGGCGGCCGCGGCACGCTCCTCGTACGCCAGCCAGAGCAGCAGCAGCGGCACCATCACCGCGCCGCCGCCGACGCCGAACAGCCCGCTGAAGAGTCCGCCGGCGGTCCCGATCGCGGCGAGCTTCAGCGTGCGGCTGTCACGTGCGGCGCCGGGCATCGGCGCCGCACGTTAGCGCCCGATCCAGGCGTTTACCGCGCGATGGTCGCCGAGCCGGCCCACTGGGTGCCGGTCGACGGGTCGGTCCAGACGACGCGCCACTGACGGCCGGCCTTCGCGGTCGCGCTGCCCTTCCAGTAGCCGCTGGCGCCGTAGCGCTTGGTCGCGAGCTTCTTCCAGCCGCCGCTGCGGTCCTTGATCTGCAGCTCGAGGCTGCCGGCCCGGCCGTGCGCGGGCCGTACGAGGCCCCACAGCGCGACGCGCGAGCCCTTCCCCTTCGTCACCACGAGCGGCAGGCGGAAGCCGTAGAAGGACGGCTTAGGCGCGCTGTTCTTGAACAGGAACAGGCCGGACTCGAACGCACCGTGCGCGCCGGCGATCGTCCGGTCGTCGCGCAGCAGGTACTGCGAGAACGACTTCACGCGCGCGTTGCTCCATGCGATGTGCTCGCCGATCGAGCGGAAGTCCGACTGCGTCGGCAGCGGCACGCCCGAGACGCGGTCGGGATAGCTCTGCACGCCGAACTCGCTGACGTAGACCGGCAGGCGGCGCGGCAGCGCACCCGCGCTCGCGGCGCGGTCGAGCGCCTTCACGAGCCGCGGCAGCACGCCGATCGTCACGTCGTCCTGGTCGCGCGGCTGGAAGAGCGGCCCGAACTTCGTCGTGTACGGGTGCATCGCAAAGCCCTGCGTCGGCACCTTCGCGCAGCTGCGGGACTTGCGGTAGCTGCCGTCGAGGCACAGCACCTTGCGCAGGAACGCCAGCGGGTGGAGCGTGCCGGTGCCGGAGATGCCGTTGCCGATCGGCGCGAGCTCGCCGATCAGGATCGGCGCGCGGACTCCGGCCGCTCTGAGCCCGGCGTACCCCTGCAGGTAGAGCTGACGGTAGATCGTCGCGCTCTCCAGGCCCTTGACCGGCTTCAGCAGCTTGCCGAGGTTCGGCTCGTTCCAGATCGACCACCACGAGACCTTCGCGCCGTAGCGGCGGCCGGTGGCGGTCGTGAACTTGCTGAACGCCTCCGCGCTCGGGCGCGTGAGCTGGTCCTTCTTGGCAGCCGTCGCCCAGCGCGGCGCCGGGCCGGTCAGCGTCAGATAGACCTTCAGCCCGCGCGCTCGCGCGCCGTCGATCGCCGCGTCATAGCGGGCCCAGTTGGCGGCGGGGTACGCGTTCGGATCAGTCGCGTTAAACGACGGGGCCTTCTTCGAGTTCGGATCGGGCGCGACTGAGCTCCACCCCAGCTGGAGGCGGATCGCCGTGGCGCCGAGGTCTCTGATCTGGTCGAGCGCGGCGTCGGGCGAGCCGCTGAAGAGCAGCTCCGACGGGGCCTCGACGGTCGTGAACTGGCTGCCGTTCGCGCTCGCGGCCGCGACGGGCACGAGCAGGGCGAGACATGACACGACGACGAGCAGGATCCGATGGCGCACGAAAGCGTCCTCCTTCGACTGGCTTGGTTGCCGCGAAAGTCGCGACCGAACGGCGGGAGCCCGCGTATGGGGTCGGGTGGTGCGGGCTCTGTGCGTCCTAACGCACTGAGCGGCGCAAGGTAGCGCACGTCACCGACGCCAAGTGCCCCACCTTGGAGCTTCCTAACCGGCGATCGGCGCGTCCCCGGCCGGCTCGTGCGCGGCGCCCGGCAGCTCCTCCCCCGCTCCAGCGGGGCTGAGCGGCGAGCGCGTCGCAGCGGCGATTTCCTGCGGAGAGACGTTGAGCGGGTGGTGGCACGCGGCCAGGTGCCCGCCCGGGTAGGCGGCCAGCGGCGGCTCGACGCGGGCGCACAGCTCGCTCGCGCGCGGGCAGCGCGTGCGGAAGCGGCAGCCGCTGGGCGGATCGATCGGGTTCGGCGGCTCGCCGCCGACGACGTGCCGTTCGCGCGCGCGGTTCTCCTTCGGGTCCGGGATCGGGATCGCGTCGAGCAGCGCAGCGGTGTACGGGTGGATCGGCTTGACGTACAGCTCCTCCGCCGGCGAGGACTCGACGATCTTGCCGAGGTACATGACGGCGATGCGGTCGGAGACGTGCCGCACGACGGACAGGTCGTGCGCGACGAACACGTAGCTGAGGTGCATGTCGTCTTGCAGGTCGTCGAGCAGGTTGACGACCTGCGCCTGGATCGAGACATCGAGCGCCGAGACCGGCTCGTCGAGCAGGATCAGCCGCGGGTCGGTCGCGAGTGCGCGTGCGATGCCGATCCGCTGGCGCTGCCCGCCGGAGAACTCGTGCGGGAAGCGGCCGACGTGCTCCGGGTGCAGGCCCACCCGCTCCAGCAGCTCGCGCACCCGCGCGCCGACGTCCGCGTCTCCGTCGCCCTTGGAGTGTCCGCGCTGCAGCTGGAGCGGCGCACCGACGATCTGGCCCACGCGCTTGCGCGGGTTGAGCGACGCCTGCGGGTCCTGGAAGACCATCTGCAGCTCGCGGCGCACCGGCTGGAGCGCCCGCCGGCCCGCTCTCGTGATGTCCTCGCCGCGGAAGCGGATCGTGCCCTCCGTGGCGTCGACGAGCCGTGCGATCGCACGCGCGAGGGTCGTCTTGCCGCAGCCGGACTCGCCGACGATCCCGAGCGTCTCCCCCTCCGCCAGCGTCAGCGAGACGTCGGAGACGGCGTGGACGTGCCCGACCGTCCGGTCGAACAGCACGCCGCGCTTGATCGGGAAGTGCACGACGAGGTGCTCGACCTGCAAGAGAGGATTTCGCTCTCCGTTCTTTGCAAGCAACGAACTCCGAGCGACGTCACCCTCGAGCGGCGAGCTGCGGTCGACGTCAGCTCTCACGCGATCACCGTCCCCTCGCTCGCCAGCCCGATCTGCCCGTCGACCTCACGCTTCGCGCGCTTCTCCTCGACCGACAGCCAGCAGCGGTCGAGGTGCTCGACCTCCCCCGCCCGCGCCTCCAGCGGCGGCAGCTCCGTGCACTGCGAGAACGCGTGCGGGCAGCGCGGGCGGAAGCGGCAGCCGTGCGGCGGGTCGGCCAGCGATGGCGGCGTCCCCGCAATCGCGGGAAGGCGCGACGGCCGCGGGCGGTCGACGCGCGCGATCGAGCCGAGCAGTCCCCACGTGTATGGGTGCTGCGGGTCGTAGAAGAGCTCGTCGAGCGTGCCTTGCTCGACGATCTGGCCGGCGTACATGACGGCGACCCGGTCGGCCACGTCGGCGACGACGCCGAGGTCGTGCGTGATGAGGATCACGCCGGCGTTCGTCTCCTCGCGCAGGCGTCTGACCTCCTCGAGGATCTGCGCCTGGATCGTCACGTCGAGGGCGGTCGTCGGCTCGTCGGCGATCAGCAGGTCGGGGCCGCAGGTGAGCGCCATCGCGATCATCACGCGCTGGCGCATCCCGCCCGACAGCTCGTGCGGATACGCGCGCAGCCGCTCGGCCGGGCGCGGGATGCCGACCCGCTCCAGCAGCTCGCGGGCGCGCTCCGTCGCCGCGTCCTTGGCGACGTCCTCGTGCGCGCGGATCTGCTCGACCAATTGCGAGCCGATCCGCTGCACCGGGTTGAGCGCCGTCATCGGATCCTGGAAGACCATCGCGATCGCGGCGCCGCGAATGCGCCGCAGCTCCTCGTCGGAGGCGTCCACGAGATCGTGGCCGCCGAAGGTCGCACGTCCCTCGAAGCGCGCGTTGGGCGAGCGCGTCAGCCCCATCAGCGTCATCCCCGTCACCGACTTGCCGCTGCCGGACTCGCCGACGATCGCGAAGACCTCGCCGGCGTCGACGTGGAAGGAGACGCCGTCGACCGCCTGCACGAGGCCGTCCTCGGTGCGGAAGGCGACGCTCAAGTCCTCGACCTCCAGAAGAGGCTTTCGCCCTCCGCTCATCGCAAGCGGGGAGCTGCCGGCGATGTCACCACCGGCGCTCATCCCGTCAACCGGATCCGCGGGTCGAGCAGCGCGAACACCACGTCCGTGACCGCGCTCAGTACGACGACGAAGAACGCGCCGAGCATCACGATCACCATCACCGGCGGCACGTCGAGCTGCTGGATCGACTCGGCCGCGTACTGCCCGACGCCCTGCAGGTTGAACACCGACTCGGTGAGGATCGCGCCGCCGCCGATCACCGCCGCGAAGTCGAGCGACCACAGCGAGACGATCGGGATCAGCGAGTTGCGCAGCACGTGCCGCACGAGCACGCGACGCTCCGTGATCCCCTTCGCGCGGGCGGTGCGCACGTAGTCCTCGCTCATCGTGTCGAGCATGTTCGAGCGCAGCACGCGCGAGTAGATGCCGATGAACAGCACGCTCAGCACGAGCCACGGCAGGATCATGTGGTAGGCCCAGTCGGCCGGGTTCTGCGTCAGCGGCACGTAGCCGCCGTTCGGGAACAGCTGCACCTTGAACGCGAGGAAGTACAGCGCCACCGCGCCGAGCAGGAAGACCGGCGTGGAGACGCCCGCGAGCGCCGCGACGGTCAGCGCGCGGTCGGTGAAGCCGCCCGCGCGCATCGCGCTCAGCACCCCGAAGACGACGCCGAGGAACAGCCAGATGATGCCCGCGCCGATCGCGAGCGACAGCGTTGCCGGCAGGTCCTTCCAGATCTCGTCCAGGACGTTGACCTGCTGCGTGTAGGAGATCACCTCGCCCGAGAAGATCTTCTTCATCGTGGTCAGGTATTGCTGCCAGAGCGGGTCGTCGAAGCCCCACGTCTGTCTGATCGCGGCGACCGTCTCCGGCGAGGAGAGGCGCCCCGCCATCCGCTGCGCCGGGTCGCCGTTCGGGATCGCCTGGAAGATCAGGAACGTCAGGACGGAGATCGCGAACAGCACGAGCGTCATCGAGAAGAAGCGGCGGATGACGAAGCGCGTCATCGCCGGACCTCCGACTGCTCCTGCACGTCCTCGAGGCGGATTCTCGCGCGCGGGTCGAGCGCGTCGCGCACGCCGTCGCCGAAGACGTTGATGCCGAGCACCGCCAGCACGAGCATCGCCCCGGGCACGAACGTCAGGTGCATCGCGCTCGGGATCAGGCGGATCCCGTCGGAGATCATCGTCCCCCACGACGGGTTCGGCGGCTGGACGCCGGCGCCGAGATAGGACAGCGCCGCCTCCAGCAGGATCGCGTTGGCGATCATCAGCGGGATGAAGACGATGATCGTCGAGGACAGGTTCGGCAGGATCTCGCTCCACATGATCCGCAGCGGCCCCGCGCCGCCCACCCGCGCGGCGTCGACGAACTCCTGCTCGCGCATGCCGAGCACCTGCCCGCGGATCGGCTTGGCGACGTACGGGATGTAGACGATCCCGATGATGAAGGCCGGCACCATCAGCGAGTTGCCCTGGATCTCCAGCGGTCCGATCGTGATCCCGCCGAGCGCGAGCGAGGTGCCGAGCGCGATCCCCAGCAGCACCACCGGATACGCCCAGATGAGGTCGAGGATGCGCGCGAGCACGCCGTCGACGAAGCCGCGGAAGAAGCCCGCGACGACGCCGACCAGCGTCGCCAGCACCATCGTCAGGAGCGTCGCGACCGCCCCTACCTCCAGCGAGTTGCGGCCGCCGTACAGCAGCCGCACCGCGATGTCGCGGCCGTTCTGGTCGGCGCCCAGCAGGAATTTCCCCTGCCAGGTCGGCCCGATCGGCTGCCCGGTCGGCGAGACGACGTCCTTTCTGACGCCGCCGACCGTGACGGTGTCGGTCACGTGGTTCGCGTTGGGAGACGTGTGCGCGACATGGTCCGCGTACAGCGGCGCGCACAGGCACATCACGACGATCAGCAGGAACAGCGCCCCGAACGCGAGCGCCGCCTTGTTGCGCAGCAGCCGCCGCAGGCCGAGCCGGTACGGGCCGAGGCCCGTGCTCGGACTGGGTTCCGCCTCGCGCGAGCGCGCGCCGACGCCGGCCCCGGAGGAGATCCCGGGGTCGGCGCTTGCGCTGATGCTCGGATCGCTCGCCAAGTGGGCTCCCCTACTTGAGCTGCAGGGTCGTCCAGTCGTTGAGGTACGTCGGGTGGAACACGGCCGCGTCGAAGTCCAGCCGATCGGAGAAGAACTTCGGCATCGTCTCCGCGCCGTAGACGACGACGTAGGCTCTTCTGGCGGTGTACTGGTCGAGCGCGGACCATTCGTCGGTGACGCTGTCGAGATCCTGCGCCGGCACTCTGTTGAGCTTGTTCAGCTCGCCCTGGATGTGCGGGTCGTTGACCTTGCTGAAGTTCTGGTTGTTCGTCGGCTGGATCGAGCGCCCGTCCATCAGCAGGTAGAAGTCCGATGGGTTCGGGAAGTCCTGGATCCAGTCGGCGAAGCCGGTCTGCGGATCGGTCTGGGCGCTGCCGATCGTCGGGAAGTAGACCTCGTCCGCGATGATTCTCTCCTGGGCCTTGTAACCCAGCTTGTTCAGCAGGTCGGTGTAGTAGTCGACGTACTCGCGCCGCGGGCTGCGCTCCTCGCCCCAGACGGTGATCGCGGTGCCGGCGGTGCCCGACTCCTGCACGAGTCTCTTCGCGCCCGCGAGGTCCGGTCTGTCGAGGCCGTACGGGCAGCTCACGTCGTCGCCCGGATGGCCCACGATGCCCTCCGGCAGGAACCAGCAGGTCGGCTTCAGGAAGCCGCTCGCGAGCCGCACCATCGCGTCGCGGTCGATCGCCATGTTGATCGCCTGCCGGGCCTTCTCATTGTCGAACGGCGGCTTCGTGACGTTCAGGAAGAAGTAGAACGTCGACGGGATCGGCTCGCGCGAGAAGCGATCGCTCGCCTGGCTCTCGATCTGCGGGAGCAGCGACGGCGGCAGCGTGTCGCCGGCGTCGAACACGTCGGCCTGGTTGTTGAGCACCTGCTGCGCCTCGGACTGCGTGTTCGAGACGATCGTCACTCTGATCGTGTCGACGTGCCCGGTCGGGATGTCGGGGATGCCGAATCTCGCGAACGCCGGGTTTCTCTTCAGCGTGAACCCGCGGTTGGCCGACGCCTGCGTGTACATGTACGGGCCCACGCCGGGCGGCGGATCGTTCGAGAGGTTTCTCATCGCCGTCCCTCTCGGCACGAGGCCCGAGGACGGGAACGCGAGCACGTTCGCGAACGCGCCGTAGGGCTCAGTCAGTCTGATCGTGATTCTGCCCGTGGCGTCGTCCGTCTGGATGCCGGAGATCGAGTCGGCGCTGCCTCTGTCGTAGGCCGAGGCGCCGTCGATGTAGTTGGTGTAGAAGGACTTGCCGCCCCAGTTGACCTTGATGGCACGCTGGATCGTGTAGGCGAAGTCACTCGCTCTCACGGGTCTGCCGTCGGAGAACGTGAGTCCTCTGCGCAGCGTCAGCGTGTAGGTGAGGCCGTCTCTGGAGACGTCGGGCAGCGCCGTCGCGAGCCCCGGGATCAGCTCGCCGCCGGAGGTTCCGCTCGCATGGCGATACGTCACCAACGGCGTGTAGGTGATCCAATCGGGCTCGGCCGACTGCGTCGTGTAGCCGAGCTGCGGATCGAGGTAATCGGGCGCCGTGCCCATCAGCACGGTCGCGGTCCCGCCCTCGCTGCCGCCGCCGCTGGAGCCGGAGCCGCTTGTGGAACTGTCTCCCCCGCCGCCGCACCCGGCGACGACGAGCGCGAGCGCTGCGGCTGTCGCCGCGCCCAGAAATGCTGCACGCACCTGCATGGTCAGCCTCCTCGTAGCTGCTCACAGGTGTTTCCCGTTTTGCCGTTCTTACTCGCGCGGCTCGAACGTGACCTCGATCCGCTCCCCGTCGCGCCGCTCCTCGACGCGCGCCGCGGCCCGCAAGGCCTGCACGTCCGCGGCGGTAACCGGCTCCATCAGGCTGCGCGGCCACAGCCGCCGCGCGCGAACGACGTTCGCCTCCGCGGCGTACAGGAGCATCTGGGCGCCGAGGTAGAGCCACGACATGAGGCCGATCACGATCGCGAGGGCCCCGTACGTCTTGCTCGCTCTGTTCACGATGCGAGCGACGTAGACGCCGCCGAGCGCCTGCAGCACCGTCCAGCCGACCGCGGCGAGGATGATCCCGAGCCACAGCTGACGTGTCGGCACGGTCACTGACGTGAAGAGCCGGAAGACGGCCCAGAACAGCCCGATGTTGAGCAACCCCGAGACGACGAAGCCGGCCACCTTGAGCTCCGTGCCGCCGAGCCCTCCGCCGGCGAGCGTGCCGACCGCAGCAGAGATCGCGACGGTGCCGAGACCGAGCACGAGCAGGATCAACAGGCCGCGCAGGCGTGCGGTGAGGAAGTTGCGCCGCATGCGATGCGGGATGTCCCACACCTGGTCCATCGCCCGCTGACCCGCGAGCGTGATGCCGAGGCCGGACCAGATCGCGGCGACGAGCCCCAGCACGAGCGCGACGGTGCTGCCGCCCAGCGCGTCGACCTGGATGTCCGTTCCGATCAGCGGGAACCGGCCGACCGTGGAGCTGACGATGTCGTGGTAGAGGTCCTGATTGCCGCTGAGCAGAAAGCCGAACACCGTCACGAACACCAGCAGCAGCGACAGCAGTGCGAAGAAGCCGTACCAGGCCATCAGCACCGCGAGGTTGCCGGCGTGATCGTCGGCGAACTTCTTCAAGACGCCGAGCGGGAACCCGAGCACGCCGCGGCGGCGCTGGAGGCGATCGAGCGCGCGCACGGGCGTCAGCGGGTCCACGGCGAAGTTGTACCCGTTGGCGCGGACCGCCGGGCTGCTTGCACGCGGGCTGGAGGCGCTACGGAGCCGTGGACGGTAAATTGCAACAAGCGAATGGGACGCGCACCATACGCGTCTGGCCCATAATTCAATTGGCAAAGATACTTGGTTGCCTTTGCAGTCACCCGCGCTGTAGACCACACCGCCCCGCCGCTGGAGACTGCCGGGCATCATGAAGCCCGACACCCATTCACCCGATCACGCACGCCTCGGTCGTGCGGTGCGCGAGCTACGCGCCCGTCGCGGGCTCTCACAGGAGGAGCTGGGCTTCCGCGCCGGTCTGCACCGCAACTACGTCGGCGCGATCGAGCGCGGAGAGATCAACCCGACCTTCCGTGTCCTGTTGAAGCTCGAGCGCGGGTTGCAGCTGCCGCTCTCGGAGATCATCCAGCTGTGGGAGCGCCGCGCGACCGACGCCGTCTCGCCGCGCTTGCGCCGCCCGCCGGTCGCGCCCGCACCGAGACGCCGTAGGCCGCCTGAGTAAGAACGGATTCTAAGCCCCCAGGCGAGATTTCCGCCGCACCGCGACGGGTATGCGGCCATCGACCAGCCGAATCGATGGAGGCGAACACACGATGACAGTCCGCTCGAGCTCGCAAGGCATCCTGTCCGACGAGAACGCAGAGAAGCGCGAGGAGATCATCGGCCTGCTCAAGAAGGCGTACTGGATGGAGATCGAGACGGTCATGAGCTACATGGCCAACTCGATCAACCCGGACGGCGTGCGCGCCCAGGAGATCGTCGAGTCGCTCGCCAAGGACATCCAGGAGGAGCTCGGCCACGCGCAGCAGTATGCGAACCGCATCAAGGAGCTGTACGGCGTCGTGCCCGGCTCGCTCGACTTCACGGCCGAGCAGACGTACCTGCAGCCCCCCGAGCACCAGACCGACATCGTGCACGTAATCCGTGGCGTGATCGAGGCCGAGACGGGAGCTATCGAGCACTACAACCGCATCATCGAGACGACCGACGGCGTCGACTGGGTCACGCAGGACATGGTCATCGCGATCCTCCACGACGAGGAGGGACACCGTCGGTTGTTCGAGGGCTATCTGCGCGAGTACGAGGCGGAGGGCCTCGCTTGAGCGGCGATTCGCCTTCGCGGCGGGCAATTCGGCCCGCCGACCATGGCGGCTGGGCGGGACATCGCGCACCGGGGTGAATGAAATCGGTATCTTGGCGGAGGCGCGATGAAGCTCCTCGAGCTGATGACCGAAACTGAGGGCACCACGGTGCGCCTCGTCCTGACTGGCGAACTCGACATCGCCAGCGCCCCTCGCGTGGAGCAGGAGCTCGAGCGCATCGAGCGGGAACCGCCGGCGACGATCGTGCTCGACCTGCGCGGGCTCGCCTTCATGGACTCGACCGGATTGCGCGTGATCTTGGCCGCCGACGGCCGCGCCCGCGAGCAGGTGCGGCGCCTCGTGATCGTGCGCGGCTCGGACACGGTTCAGCGGATCATCGAGATGACGCGCCTCGACGAGCGGCTCGAGATCGTCGACGATCTCGCAGCGCTCGAAGCCGGCTGAGCGCGACCGCGCGCACCGGCTCCCGCGACGCGGCCTCGCTCCCCGCCGCGCGGTCCAGCCCCGCTCAGTCGTCCTGCGGGACCTCGCTGCTGCGCTCGTGGTCGGCCTCGCCGCTGATCGCACCCTCGTCCTCGGGCAGGCCGGCATCGTGCATGATCGCGTGGGCGGATTGCTGGTCGCCGTGCGAGGCATGCTCGATCAGCGCCTCCTCGGCCTCCTCGAAGCCCTCGGCCTCCCCGCCGCCGCCCTCCACCACGGGCCGCTGGGCCGGGTCGAGATCCTCATCGCCTGCGACGCCTCCGATTCCGGCCGCCTCTGCGGCCGCCGCATCGATCTCGTCCTGCTCGAAGCGCTGATCTGGGCTCATCGTGCCTCCCGGTTCGGGTCCATGCCTGCGAAGTACCCGGCGACGGCAGCCGGCACGCCTGCGACGCACCGCATCACCCGCCTCAGGGGGTGTCATCACCTCGTGTCACATCGCTTCGTTGAGTGGCCTTCACCGTTCTCCTGAACGGTTAAAAGGTGCTTAGCGATGACTCTTTCAGGTTTCGTGGAGGTTCCAGCCGTTTTTATTCATGTTTGCCCTTGGCAGGAGAACCATGGCTGGTTTACCGTGACAGCGATGAGCGGCTACGCGACAACCTTTGCTCGCCAGCACGACGCCGCGGACCTCACCTGCGTCGAGGCCGCGATGCTGCTCGGCGTCCCGCCTGCGGCGCTCGAACGGTGGGCGCAGCAGCTCGCGTTCCCGCATGACGCCGGCGCAGGCGCCGGCGCTCGCTTCAAGCGCGCGGAGATCGAAGCGCTGCGCGACGCGCTCGTGCGCACGCACTCGGTCGAAGGCGCCGTGCGCGCCGCGCGGGACGGCACGCAGGACTGACGCAACTGCCTCGGGGCTCCGCATCAGCGGCAGCGTGCGGAGCCCCGAGAGAGTTGCGGCCAGTGGTGGGCCTCACCGCGGCAGCACACGTGTCGCGGCGGCCTTCCAGCTCGCGACCGCGCGAGTCCCGGGCGCGAGGGCCAGTCGGGTTGCGGACGCGCCCGTCAGCTCGGCCGCGAGCGGCTGCGGCGCGGCGAGGCCCACGCGCACGCGGTTGCCGATCTCGGTGACGGACAGCACCTCGACCTCCAGCCGATTGCGCGCCGACCCCGCCGACGCGCTGCCGGCGGGCTCGAGCGAGATCTCCCAGGGGTGCACGGAGACGGCCACCTCCCCCGTCGCCGGCTCCAGGGCGACGACCTCTCCGCCGCCGTCGAGCGTCACGCGCGTGAGCCCCTCCGCGTCGCGCCGCGCGTGGCCGCGCAGGACCACGGCGCCGGTCAGGTCGGCGACGAACGCCGACGCGGGCGCCGACGCGAGCTCCGCGGCGCTGCCGCGCTGCACGATCCGGCCGGCGTCGAGCACGGCGACCGCATCCCCCAGCAACGCCGCCTCCGCGAAGTCGTGCGTGACGAGGATCGCCGGCGCCTGCAGCTCGCGCAGCAGGATCGCGAGCTCGCGGCCCGCGGATGCAGCGGAGCGCGCGTCGAGCGCGGCGAGCGGCTCGTCGAGCAGCAGCGCACGGGGACGCGCCGCGAGCGCCCGCGCGAGCGCCACCCGCTGGCGCTCCCCGCCCGACAGCCGCGCCGGACGCTCGTCGGCGAGCGCCTCGACGCCGAACCGCTCCAGCAGCGCGAGCGCCTCGGCGCGGCGCCGCGAGCGGGGCACGTCGCGCAGGCCGTAGGCGACGTTGCGCCACGCGCTCAGGTGGCCGAACAGCGCGTAGTCCTGGAAGACGTAGCCGCAGCGGCGCCGCTCGGGCGCGACGTCGATCCGCGCCTCCGTGTCGAGCCAGGTCTCATCCCCGCACGCGATGCGACCCTGCGCCGGCGTCAGCAGGCCGGCGACGGCGCGCAGGACGCTCGTCTTGCCCGCCCCCGAGGGTCCGGCGAGCGCGAGGCAGTCGCCGTCAGGCACCTCCAGCGCCAGCGCGAGCTCGACCGCGCCGACGCGCGCCTCAAGCGCGAGCGAGAGCATCGCGCGCGAGCAGCTTGGTCGACAGCAGCAGTGCGGCCGAGGCGGCGACGAGCACCGCCGACAGCGCGAGCGCCCCGTCGAAGTCGGTCGCGAACTCGGCGTAGATCGCAAGCGGCGCCGTCTGCGTGATGCCGCGGAACGAACCGGCGAACATGAGCGTCGCGCCGAACTCTCCGAGCGCACGGCCCCACGCGAGCGCCACCCCGGCGCCGAGGCCGGGCAGAGCAGCCGGCACGGCGACGCGCGCGAACGTGCGCGCCTCCCCCGCACCGAGCGTGCGCGACGCCTCGCTCCAGCGCGGGTCGACCGCGGCAAAGGCGCTCTGCGCCGCGCGCACGTGGAACGGCGCCGCGACGAAGATCAGCGCAACGACGACGCCCGCCGTCTGCAGCACGAGCTGGACGCCGGCGTCCTCGAGTGGGCCGCCGAGCAGGCCGTTCGGGCCGAGCGCCGCGAGCAGGCCGATGCCGGCGACGGCGGGCGGCAGCACGAGCGGCAGCTCGAGCAGCGTGACGACGAGCGCGTGGCCGGGGAACGTGCGCGTCGCGAGCAGGTACGCCGCAGGCGTCCCCACGAGCACGATCACGACGATCGCGACCGTGGTCGTCACCAGGCTGAGCCGCAGCGCCTCGCGCGAGGACGGGTCGTCGAGGCTGTCGAGCAGCTCGCGCGGGCTGCTGTGCACGAAGATCGCGAGGATCGGGAGCGTCAGGAACGTCAGCGCGACGGCGAGCGACAGCCCCAGCAGTGCCGGGAACCAGCCCGGCCGCCGGCGTGCGGTCGCCGCCGCGCGGCTCATCGCCTCAGCCCTTCGCGGCCGTCGGCGGCGCGCCGAAGCCGGCTTCCTTCAACGCTGCCTGCGCGTCCCCGCGCAGGAGGCCAGCGACGAAGCGACGCGCCGCCTGCGGGTGCGGAGCATCCGTCACGACCGCCGCCTCGTAGACGACCTGCGGCTGCAGTCTCGCGGGCAGCGCGATCGCTCTCAGCTGCGCGTCGGCGGCCGCGACGTCGGTCACATAGACGAAGCCGGCGTCGACGGCGCCCTGCGCGAGCTTGCCGACGATGCCCTTCACGTCCGGCTCCTCGGATCTGACGTTCGCGAGGATCGCCTTCGACTGCGCCGGCCCGAGCCGGCCGACCACGTCGCGTGCGTAGCTGCCGATTGGCACCTCCGGCGAGCCGATCGCGATCGTCGTCCCCGGCTTCGTCAGATCCGCGAGCGAGCGGATGCGGCTGTCCCGCGGCACGGCGAGCACGAGCCGGTTCGCGGCGAACGCGACCGGGCCGCCGACGAGTCCCTCGGCGTGCAGTCGATCGGGGAATCTCGGGCTCGCGGCGGCGAACACGTCCGGCTTGACCCCCTGTCTGATCTGCGCGGCGAGCTCGTCGGAGCCGGCGAACTGGAAGCGGACCGTGCCGTCGAGCGATCTGGCGTAGGCGGGAAAGGCATCCGTCAGCGAGGAGGCGGCCGAGACCACCAGGTCCCCGCCGCCGTCGCCGGTCGTGCTTCCGTCGCCTCCCGAGCTGCCGCACGCGGCCATCGCCGCCGCCGCGAACGCCGCCAGCAGTGCGGTCGTCAGACGCTTCGTCACGCTCAGTCCCGTCGGTCGATCATCACGGACGTCGCCTTCACCGCCGCCGTCGCGACGACGCCGGGTCTGAGGCCGAGCTCCTCGACCGAATCGCGCGTGATCGCGGCGGTCACGAGGAACGGCCCCGCCTCCAGCTCGACGAGCGCCATCACGCCGTCGACCTCGACCGAGCGAACGACGCCGGTGAAGCGGTTGCGCGCGGACAGGCGGTCGTCGGTCGCGTGGCGGCGCGGGCGCGCGCTCAGGCGCTCGACCTCGGCGCGCGGCACGAGCCGGCGGTTGCGCTCGTCGCGGACGCTTCTCAGTCTGCCGGCGCGGTCCCAGCGGCGCAGGGTGTCGGGGCTGACGCCGAGCGCGCTCGCCGCCTCGCCGAGGGTGAGATTGGCGCCGGCCATCCGCCTAAGCATTGCATAGGCAAACGCTCCCACGGTGCCGGCCGCCCTGAGGTGGCCAGCCGATTCGCCCTCAGCAGACCGGGCGGGTTCTCTCCCCCTTCTCGGGCGCTGCCTCGCGCGATGTCGTCGATCCGTCCGCGAGCGCGCGTCTCATGTCGTCGAGGAACAGGTCGACCATGTCGCGGCTGAAGCTCTCCTTGACGACCATCCGCAGCACCTCGACGTGCTCGGCGTCGGGCGGCAGCGAGTAGGCGGGGACGATCCAGCCGCGCTGTCTGAGCTGGTCGGAGAGCTTGTAGATGTCGTGCCGTCTCGGGTCCTTCGCACGCACGACGACGACCGGGAACGACTCGCGGTCGTGCAGCGGCTCAAACGCGCCGGTCGCCTCCAGGCCAGCCGTGAGCGCCTGCGCGTTGGAGACCATCGCCCGCGCGATCCGCGCGTAGCCCTCGTGCCCGAGCCGCAAGAAGTTGTAGTACTGCAGGATCACGCTGTTGCTCGGCCGCGAGAAGTTCAGCGAGTAGTTCGGCATGTCGCCGCCGAGGTAGTTGATGTGGAAGACAAGCTCGTCGGGCAGGTCGGATCTGTCGCGGAAGACGACCGTGCCCATGCCCGGGTAGACCAGCCCGAACTTGTGGTTGGAGACGTTGATCGAGCGCACGCTCGGCAGGCGGAAGTCCCACGCGAGGTCGGGCCGCGTGAATGGCGCGAGGAAGCCGCCGCTTGCGGCGTCGATGTGGAACGGGATGTGCCAGTCCTTCTCCTGCTTGAGGCGCTGCAGCAGCGCGTCGATCTCGGCGAGCTCGTCGATCTGGCCGGTGAAAGTCGTGCCGAGCAGTCCGCCGACCGCGATCGTGCAGTCGTCAACGTGCGCCTCCACGTCGGCGGCCGTGAGCGTGAACGAGTCGGGCTTCATCGGCACGACGCGCGCCTCGACGTCGAAGTAGCGCGTGAACTTCTCCCAGCAGGTGTGCACGTCGGCGCCGATCACGAGGTTCGGCTGGTCGATCGAGAGGCCCGCCGCTCTGCGCCGGTCCCGCCACGACTGGCGGTGCGCGAGCATCGCGAGCATGATCGCCTCCGAGGAGCCGATCGTCGCCGTGCCAACCGGCGTCGCGTCGTGCGGCGCGTGGAACAGGCGCCCGACCATCGTCACGACCCGCTCGTGGATCGCCTCCGTCTGCGGGTACTCGTCCTGGTCGATCATGTTCTTGCCGAGCGTCTCGGTCGCGAGTCTGTCGGCCTGCGGCTCCATCCACGGCGTCACGAACGAGGCGAGGTTCAGCGCCGGGTTGCCGTCGAGGTTCAGCTCGTCGTGGACGAGGCAGTAGGCGGCGTCCGCGTCCATCCCCTGCGGGGGGATCGCGAACTTCGGCACGGGATGGTCCACCCACCGACCCGCGTACGCGGCGGCATGCATGTCATCGGCCCCGGTCCTGACCTTGTGCATCGCAGTCCTCCCTGTCGGCGTCGGTGGTGAGTGCCTACCCCACTCCGCACCGTTCGCTACCGCGGTGGGCGGTCCTGCGTGGGCTGCTGCGACGCTCGTCCGAGCATCCCGGTACACCTGTCGCGATGTGGCGGAAAGCTGCGCTCCTGGCCCTTGGTCTCGCGATGGCTCTGGCAAAGCGCAGAAAGCACCGGCAGAAGGAGCCCGTGCCTGAGCCGCCCCACACCACCGGCGGCCTGGTCGACCGGCTGGCCCGAAGTGCAAGCCACGCCAATGTCGCCTTGGTCTCGGCGACGGTCGGCGTGATCGTCCTCGCCGCATCGCTGTACTTCGCGCGTGACGTCCTGACCGTGCACGACCCGCCAATTGGAACCCGCAGCATCGCGTTGCGCGGCCCGGTGGACGACGTCGCGCGGCGCGGCTTGGTGCTCGTCAGCCACATCGAGGCCAGCACGTGCGACGAGCCGGTGGTGGTGACCGTGACGGTCGAGGGAACGGCCGAGTACTGGCGCGCGAACGCGCATCGCATGCGCGGCGACGCCGGCGACTTCACGGTGACAGTCGATGATCCTCTTGTGGCCGACGTCAGCGCAGGCGTCGGCGTGCTCGGCGACAACCTCAATCCCGGCCTGCTGCCGCTCTCCTCGCACGACGCTGCAACCCGACTGCGGGCGCAGGACCTTCAGGTCCGGCGCAAGCGGCAAACAACGCTCATCACCGGGCGGATCCCACATTGGCGGAGATCGTGGGCACCGGTGTACGCGAGCTTTCGTGCCAACTGGCTCAGACCACGCGCCGCCGGTTCGTGCTACCTCGCGCTTTCCCGCGCTCGTGGGGGCAGCCACGCTCGGCGACATCGCGGGCAATGCGACGCTGCTCGCCTATAACAGCCTCAACTTCTACGGCGGCAGCGTCGATCTCGCGCAGACGCGACCAAGCCCGGCGATGCAGTCAGACACGAGCATGACGTGGCAATGCGAGGAGCGCTTTCCGCTGCCGCTTCCGCCGAGCCCAAGGGCATATCGCCGTGACGAACTGGTCCCGGGGCTGGTCATGGAACCCGAAACCAGAGGAGCGGCGTTCACGGAGCACGCGTTCCGACGAGGAAGCTTTCGCAGCGAAGGCTGTACTGGTCTGGCAACGTTGGTCGAGGGGGGTGCGAACACGCTCCGGGACGTGCGACTGCTCCTGCTCGGCGCGTTCGTTGGCCTCGGTCTCGCGCTGTTCGCCCAAGGAGCGATCGCAGCCCTTCAGGCAAGAGTCGACATCAGGCGCGACCTCCGAGCGCTGCGTCGCGCTGGCGGCTCCTCGCGCGAGCGCAGATGACCTAGGCCAACCGGTGCTTCAGCGACTCCTCCTGCTGACGCTCGACCTCGGCGAGCCTCACGTCGGGATCGCGCAGGTGGGCGAGCGTGACCTCGGCGGGCGAGGGCTGGTCGTCGGCCGCGGGCCACGTGTCGGGATCCCAGAGTCTCGAGCGCACGAACGCCTTCGGGCAGTGGGCGTACAGCTCGTCGGCGCGCACGACGATCGCGGTGCGCGGCGGCTTGCCGACCGGCGTGAGGCGACCGAGCAGGTCGGGATCGGTGCTCACGCAGGCGCGTCCGTTGATGCGCAGCGTCCAGTCGCGGCCGGGGATCAGGAACAGCAGCGCGGCGTGGCCGGTGGCAACGACGTTGACGAGCGTGTCGAGCCGTCTGTTGCCCGTGGCGTCCGGGATCGCCACGTGCAGCTCGTCGAGCACGGTCACGAAGCCGGGCGGGCCGCCGCGCGGCGTGACGTCGCAGCGGCCGTCGTCGTCGTGGCTCGCAACGAGCACGAGCGGAGTCAGTGAGATCAGCTGCGCCGCCATCTCGTCGACGTGGTCGAGCTGCTTGCGCAGGACGTGCGGCATCGGCGGCTCGTACAGCTCGCGCAGCCGGGCCACGCTCTCGATCGCTCCGGTGAAGGGATCGTCGGCCATGCGTCCGATGATTGCAGCGCGACGCGACGCTCAGCGCCGCTCGCGCAGCCAGGCGAGCACCTCGGCCGCGTTCTGGTCCGGCGGGAAGACGGGATAGAAGGCCTTCGCGACCGCGCCCTCCTCGACGATGAGCGTGATGCGCCGGTAGAGCCGCATGCCGGCGACCTCGAACGTCGGCAGGCTCAGCGCCGCAGCGAGTTGCAGGCCCCGATCGGACAGCAGCGCGAACGGCAGGTGCTCGCGCTCGGCGAAGGCGTGTTGCTCGGCCGCGGGCTGTGCGCTCAGCCCAAGCACTTGTGCCCCGAGCGCCGCCAGCTCGCCAGCGTGATCGCGGAACGCACAGCTCTGCGGCGTGCAGCCGCGCGCGCCGGGGATCGCGTCCCAGCCGTCCGGCGACGGCTCTCCGGGCGTGCCGGTGCGCGGGTAGACGTAGAGGACGAGCGCGGCAGCCCGCGCCGCGGCTGCCGCCAGGTCCACGTCCCCGCCGAGCGTCGAGCGCAACGCCAGGTCGGGCAGCCGCATCCCCGGCAGATGATCCGCCGCCCCGTCGTCGACCGGCACGGGCAGGTCGGGCGGGAGTGCGTGGTAGTCGGGCGTCGTCATGCCGCCTCCGCGGCGACCTCTGCGATCACGCGCGACAGCTGGCCGCCCTGCCACGCGAGCGGGGATCTGCCCGGGGGCTCCACGAGCAGGCGGGCGCTCGGGATCGCGGCGGCATAGGCCTCGCCGACGGCGAGCGGGTGGCCGGGATCGGCCTCGTCGCGGCTGGCGACGACGACCGCGGGGACGCCCAACGCGCCGAGCTCGGCAAGCGACCCGTACGGCCGCGAGCGCGGTGTCGCGTGCAGCGCGTCGGCGAGCGCGCTCAGATCCGCGTGCTGGGCCATCCGCTGGCGCAGCACGAGCCGCACCGTCTCGCGCCACCCCTCCGGCACCTCCTCGTCGACTCGGTACGCCTCGACGAAGCCCTCCACCCCGCCCGATCGCAGCCCCTCCGCCAACGCGTCCCAGCGCGCGAAGTCGCGCGGGGCGTCCGGGTCGAAGGCGGGCGTCACGACGACGACGCCGGCGACCCGCTCCGGCGCGTCGAGCGCGAAGCGCAGCAGCGTGTGCGCTCCCATCGAGGCGCCCGCCAGCACCGCCCGCTCCACTCCGCACGCGTCCATCACCGCGCGCAGGTCCGACGCCAGCTCGTCGTAGCCGTACGCGTCCGGTGACGGTGCGGGACCGGACTGCCCGTGTCCGCGCGCGTCGTAGGAGACGACCCGGTGACCGCCGCGCTCCAGCGCACGCGACCCCATCACGACGTAGCGCCGCGTCGCCGTCAGGCCGTGCAGCAGAACGACGGGGACCCCGTCGCCCACCTCCTTGACGACCAGCCGGACGCCGTCGCGCTCCACGATGCGATCAGTCATGGCGGAGGTCATATCACTACCCTCAGGGCATGGTCTTCGACGTCACGGAACAGGACTTCGAGGCGCAGGTCGTCGAGCGCTCGCGCACGATGCCGGTCGTCGTCGACTTCTGGGCCGAGTGGTGCGGACCGTGCCGTCAGCTGACGCCGGTCCTGGAGCAGGCGGTCGCCGCGCGCGAGGGGAAGGTCGCGCTCGCGAAGCTCGACACGGACAGAAACCCGACGATCTCGCAGGCCTTCGGGATCCAGGGGATCCCGGCCGTCAAGGCCTTCAAGGACGGCCGCATCGTCTCCGAGTTCACCGGCGCCCAACCGCGCGCGCAGGTCGACCGCTTCCTCGACGGCCTCGCCCCCTCCCAGGCCGAGACGCTCGCCGCCGCCGGCGACGAGGCCTCCCTGCGCAAGGCGCTGGAGCTGGAGCCCAACCGCGCCGACGCGCTCGTCCCGCTCGCCCGGCTGCTGCACGCGCGCGGCGAGGACGAGGAGGCGCTCGCGCTGCTCGAGCGGGCTCCCGGGGACTTCGGCGGCGCCGGCCTGGCCGCCCGCATCGAGCTGCAGCAGGCCGGGACGCCGGATCTCGGCGACGCCTTCGCCGCGCTCGACGCCGGCGAGCACGAGCGTGCGCTCGACCTGCTGATCGCGGCGCTGCCGAGCGCCGACGGCGCGAAGGACGAGATCCGCAAGGTCGTCGTCGGCGTGCTCGACGAGCTCGGCGTCGAGCACCCGCTCGCGCGCGACGCGCGCAGGCGCCTCGCCGCGGCGCTGTACTGACAGGCGGCTACGCCGCTTCCAGCGGCAGCGCGAGCTGATCGCTCGCCTCGGTCGGCGACGCCGCCGCGTCCTCGTCCGCGAAGGACGCCATCCGCACGCCGAGCAGCCGCACTGGCCGCGGCGGCGCGTAGGCGCGCAGCAGTTCCAGGGCGATCCCGGTCACGACCTCCACGTCGCAGGTGGGGGCGTCGATCGTGCGGGCGCGGGTGACGTTGGTCCAGTCGTCGAGCCGCACCTTGATGCCGACCGTTCGGCCGCGCTTGCCGCGTGCGGCGAGTCCCTCGCACAGCTCGCGCGCGAGCCGGCGGAGGATCTCCTCCAGCTCGGCGAGCGAGGCGATGTCCTCGTCGAAGGTCCGCTCGTTCGAGCGCGACTTCAGCACGCGGTCGGTGCTCACCGGCGAGTCGTCGTAGAACCACGCGCGCGCGTGCAGCTCGCGCCCGTGTCGCGCGCCGAAGCGCACCGCCAGCTCTCCCTCCGGCATCCGCTGGAGCGCGCCGATCGTCTCTATGCCGTGCTCGCGCAGGCGCTCCGCCGTCTTCGGCCCGATCCCCGGCAGGCGGCTCGGCGGATCGGAGGCGAAGCGCTCGGCCGCCTCCTCGCGGCCCATCGCGACGAACCCGCGGGGCTTGCCGAGATCGCTGCAAATCTTGGCGATCAGGCGGTTCGGCGCGACCCCGACCGACAGCGAGATGCCCGTCCGCTCCAGCACGTCCGCGACCAGCTCGCGCAGCATCCGCAGCGGCTTCTCGACGCCCGTCAGATCCGCGTACGCCTCGTCAAGGCCCAGGTGCTGGAGCGCTCCGAGCCGCTCGGTGACGATCTCCCAGACCTCGCGCGACTTCGCGCGGTACGCCTCGAAGTCGGGCGGCAACACAATCGCGTGCGGGCAGAGACGGCGGGCTTGCGAGGCCGGCATCGCCGAGCCGACGCCGTATCTGCGCGCCTCGTAGGACGCGGTCGTGACGACGGCGCGCGGCCCCGAGCCGGCGACGATCACCGCCTTGCCGCGCAGCTCCGGGCGCCGCAGCAGCTCGACCGACGCGTAGAAGGCGTCGCAGTCGAGGTGCGCGATGACGCGCTTGGGCGCGGCTGGCGACGGCGTACCCTCGGACATCTGCAGCTCCGAGGGTACGCCGCCAGCCGGTCAGATCACACGAACAAGCGTTCGCGTGCAGACGGGGTCCGCTACTTCGTGCTCCACACCACGCCGACGCCGTCGAACCCGAGCGAACGTGCGGTCGCGCCCGTCAGGTCCCATTCACGCCCGCCGACGTACGGGCCGCGGTCGATCACGGGGACCGTGACCTCGCGGCCGTGGTAGCGCAGTGTCACCTTCGTGCCGCACGGCAGGTACTTGTTCGCGACGCCCTGTGTGTCGTAGCCGAGCGTCCCGCCGCACGCGAGCGCACCGCCGTAGAGCCCGTACCACGAGGCGAGGCTCGCTCGGTAGGTCTGCAGCGTTCCCGCGCCCGCGCGCGCGCCGCTGTTGCGGCGGTCGCCGGCGAAGCGCACGCGCAGCCGCTGCGAGCCCGGCGTGTGCGTCGCCACGCGCGCATCGAAGTGGCCGTTCGCCCTCGTGCGGGCGTGCGCCACGGCGTGCCAGCGGCCGTGCGAGCCTGCCTCCACGACGAGACGACGACCGCGCGTGCGGGGCAACAGCGTGCCGCGCACGTGGACCGTCTCCCCCGCCTGCACGTCATGGCCGCGATGGCCGACGACGAGCCGGCCGGCGACGGCGATCCTCCGCGCGCGGCTGGTCGGCGCCGCTTCGGCGGCGACGACGTCCGAGGCCGCGGTGCCTCCGCCCGCGACCGGAGCGGCCTCGGGCAGCAGCGCGATTCGCACCGCGCCCGAGCGCTTCAGGCGCACGCGGAAGCGGTAGCGACCGCCCTCTTCGACGGTCGCCGTCGCGACCGGCCGCCAGCGCGCCCCGCGCGCCGCGTACTGCAGCGCGATCCGGCTGCCCGCATTGGATGCCGCGAAATGGCCGCGCACGTCGGCGCGCTGACCGAGTCGCAGGGTCGCGTCCTGCACCGCGGGCGGGCGCAGGACAGGGGACGACTCAGGCGCGGGCGTCGCCTGAGCGAACGCGAGCGCCGTGACCGACAGGGTCGTTCCAAGTGTGAGCGCACCGATCGCGGCATGCCGCGGCGCGATGCGACCCGCTGGTTGCAAGCGCAACAGGTCGTAGCCTCCTTCGGTTCGACCGCGCCTACGGAGTTAGCTGTCGGGCTCGCGGCACCGTCTCGATTACGCCCGCTCTCATGGTGAGAACGGGCGTGACGATGGCGCTACGGCAGCAGCAGCTGCCCATTCGCCCCAGCCGAGCGCATCGCAACGCTCGGCACTGGTTCCCCCGCTCGTCGCAGCACCGGGCTGCAACGACTCGGCAAGTCGATGACCCAGGCAGAGTACAGGCCCCGCGCAAGCGCAAGTGTGTCCGATCGCACACTTGTCCGGCCTGCCAGAATGGCTGCGTGGCCAACCGAAACCGGCTGACGGGGCTCGACAGCTCGTTCCTGCATCTGGAGCACGACGCTGCGACGCACATGCACGTCGCGTCCTGCATGGTCTTCGACGGCCCGCCGCCGACGCATGACGAGCTCGTCGCGCACGTCGAGGCGCGGCTGCATCTCGTGCCGCGCTACCGCCAGCGGCTCGCGTTCGTCCCGTTCGGCCAAGGCCGCCCCGTGTGGGTTGACGATCCGCACTTCAACACGCGATACCACGTCCAGCAGCACGCGCTTCCGAGGCCCGGCAGCGACGAGCAGCTCAAGCACCTCGCCGGCCGCGCCTTCTCGCAGCAGCTCGACCGCAACAAGCCGCTGTGGGAGCTGTGGCTCGTCGAGGGGCTCGAAGGCGGCCGCTTCGCGATCCTCGGCAAGACCCACCACGCGCTCGTCGACGGGATCTCCGGCGTCGACATCACGACCGTTTTGTTCGACGTGGCGGCGGAGCCCGCGCCGACGCCCTCGCCCGAACAGCCGTGGGTCCCGCGTCCGCTGCCGAGCTCCGCCCAGCTGCTGGCCGACGCGCTGCTGGAGCGCGCGACCGTGCCCGCCGAGATCGCCCGCGGGCTCCGCGCCGTCGTGCGGCGGCCGCGCCGCGTCGCGAAGGAGCTGCTCGGCGACGTCAGAGCCGTCAGCTCGTTCACGCTGCCCGGCGCCCGCAGCGCGCCGCCCAGCCCGCTTAACGTGCCGATCGGCCCGCACCGGCGCTTCACGTGGGCCGACGAGGACCTTGACCGCATCAAGGCGATCAAGAACGCGCTCGGCGGGACCGTCAACGACGTCGTGCTCGCGACCGTCGCCGGCGGCCTCGGGCGCTACCTGCGCGCCCACGGCCATCCGACGATCGACCTCGTGCTGCGCGCGATGATCCCGGTCTCCGTCCGCAGCGAGGAGGCCCGCGGCGCCCTCGGCAACCAGGTCGCCGCCGTGTGGGCGAGCCTGCCGGTCGGCGAGACCGACCCGGTCGAGCGGCTCGCGCTCGTGCGCGGCGAGATGGAGAACCTGAAGGAGTCCCACCAGGCCGTCGGTGCGCGCCTGCTGACGGAGTTGACGGGCTTCGCCCCGCCTACGGTGATGGCGCAGGCCGCGCGGCTGCAGGCGCGCCAGCGCTACTTCAACCTCGTCGTCACGAACGTCCCGGGACCGCAGTTCCCGCTCTACGTGCTCGGGCGCCGCATGCGCGCGATCTACCCGATGGTGCCGCTGGCGCAGAACCTCGCGCTGGGGATCGCGATCATGAGCTACGACGGCAGGCTCGCGTTCGGCCTCAACGCCGACTTCGACGCGCTGCCCGACCTCGAGCTGCTGGCCGCGCAGCTCGCCGAAGCGCTCGACGAGCTGGCCGTCGCCGCCGGACTGCCGCCAAGCCGCGGCGGGCGGGGTCGCAGCGCACGGCGGCGCAGCGCCAAGGACAACGGACGCGCGACGGCCCAGGCGAGCACCGCGAACTGACGCTCCGTCGGGCCGGCGTGGCATCGTCCACGCTGACCGCCATGGAGTCCTCCACCCCTTCTCCAGGACCGTCGCACAGCCGTCTGCGCCGGATCGGGCTCGCGCTGCTGACGCTCGTCGTCGCGATCGGCGGCTTCGTGCTCGTGCTGCTCTTCTTCGAGGGCCGTGACGACTCGCAGGTGCCGCAGGCCACGGGCGGCGGCGACGTCCCCGGGCAGGTCGTGCGCGACCAGCGCCGCGCGCAGACGCCTGCCTTGATCCGCAGCGACCGCGACGGCATGCGCCTGAGCGATGACCAACTGCTGCACGCGCTCCAGCTGGGCGACGTCGTGCTGCTGTACGGGACGCCCACGGCGCCGGCGGCGCTGCGCGCGCTGCAGGAGCGCGTCAGCGGCCCGTTCGACCCGGTGCTCGCCGCCAACGGCGCCGCCGTGATCCTCGGCTACAGACCGGGCGCGGACGGCGTGACGGCGCTCGCCTGGAAGCGGACGCTGCGCGCGCCGAGTCCCGCGGACCCCGCCCTGCAGGAGTTCGCGGACTACTGGCTCGGCCGCGGCGCCGGCGGCGGGTGACGTCGGCCGTAGGCGGTCGCTTGCGATCACCGGAGGGCGACACCGCTCTTCTCGTCTGCACGCCGCCGCCCGCCATCGCGCAGGCGCGGTTGCGATGATCTCGGCCATGGCCTCTTCGAGCGGTCCCCTGCGCATCGCGCTGAGCCAGATGAACGCCGTCGTGGGCGACATCGCCGGCAACGAGCGCGCGATCCTCGACGCGATCGCGAAGGCGCGGGCAGCGGACGCCCAGCTCGTGCAGTTTCCCGAGCTGGCGCTGACCGGCTACCCGCCGGAGGATCTGCTGCTGAAGGAGCACTTCCTGCGCGACGCGCGGGCGGCGCTCGACCGCATCGCCGCGGCCACGACCGGCACCGTCGCTCTCGTCGGCTTTCCGCAGCGCGAGGACGACGTCTACAACGCACTCGCCGTGCTGTCCGACGGCAGCGTGCAGGCCGTCTACCGCAAGGTCCACCTGCCCAACTACGGCGTCTTCGACGAGCAGCGCTACTTCCAGAGCGGCACCGGCCCGGCGCTGATCGAGTTGGGCGCGCACAAGATCGGTCTCACGATCTGCGAGGACATTTGGGAGCCCGGCCCGCCAGCCTCCGCCGAGGCGCGCGCCGGCGCGACGCTGATCGTCAACGTCTCCGCCTCCCCCTACCACGCCGGCAAGGGGCTCGAACGCGAGCGGATGCTCGCCCAGCGTGCGCGCGACAACCTCTGCGCGATCGCCTTCTGCGCGATGGTCGGCGGCCAGGACGAGCTCGTCTTCGACGGCCACTCGCTCGTGCTCGACCACCATGGCGAGGCGATCGCCCGCGCCGGCCAGTTCACCGAGGAGTTGCTGATCGCAACGATCGACCTCGAGGCGGCGCAGACCCAGCGCCTGCGCGACGCGCGCCAGCGGGCGCCAGCGCGTGAGGCGCGCGAGTCGGTTCCCACGCTCGCGCGGCTCGCGCTGGCCGCGCCGTCCGGCGACGCCGGCCGCGGCACTGCCGACGATCACGTCGGCGGCACGATCGCGCCGCTGCTCGACCCGACCGCCGAGGTCTACGCCGCGCTCGTGACCGGCCTGCGCGACTACGTGCGCAAGAACGGCTTCAAACGCGTCGTGCTCGGCCTCTCCGGCGGGATCGACTCCGCGCTCGTCGTCTGCATCGCCGCCGACGCGCTCGGCCCCGAGGGCGTCGCCGCCGTCGTGATGCCCTCGCCGTACTCCTCGCCCGAGACGCAGGAGGACGCGCGTGCGCTCGCCAGACACCTCGGCGTCGAGCTGTTCGAGCTGCCGATCGAGCCGGCGATGAAGGCCTACGACGCAGCCCTCGCGGACGTCTTCGCCGGCACCGATCCGGGCCTTGCCGAGGAGAACGTCCAGGCGCGCATCCGCGGGAACCTCGTGATGGCGCTGTCGAACAAGTTCGGCTGGCTCGTGCTCGCAACCGGCAACAAGTCGGAGATGTCGGTCGGCTACTCAACGCTCTACGGCGACCTCGCCGGCGGGCTCGCTGTCATCAAGGACTGCCCGAAGACCGTCGTCTACGAGCTCGCGCGCCACGTCAACGAGGTCGCCGAGAGCGAGCGGATCCCCGCCTCGATCATCGACCGCGCCCCGAGCGCAGAGCTGCGCCACGACCAGCGCGACGAGGACTCGCTCCCCCCTTACGCCGTGCTCGACCCGATCCTCGATGCCTACGTCGAGGACGACCTCGGGCGCGAGCAGCTGCTGCTGCGCGGCTTCGACGCCGCCGACGTCGACCGCGTGATCGCTCTCGTGGACCGCGCCGAGTACAAGCGCCGCCAGGCGCCGCCGGGCATCAAGGTCACCAGCCGCGCATTCGGCCGCGACCGCCGCGTGCCGATCACGAACAGATACGGCGGCTGAGCGCCGACCAGCTGCCTCGCCGTTTCGCGCTCCGGCGACCGCGAGTGGATCGCCTGCGCGGATACTGGATTTCGCGCTCCGGTCACCGCAAGCGGCGACCTGCGCGCGACGTCACTTGGCCGGGCGCACGGCGATCGTCATGCGCGTCGTCGCGCACAGCCGGTCGTCGTCGTCGCGGAGCTCGACGTCCCACAGCCACGTCGTACGGCCTCTGTGGAACGGACGCGCCGTGGCGTGGATCGTGCCGTCGAACACCGGACGCAGGAAGTTGGTGCTGTTCGCGAGGCCCATCGCGTGCATGCCCTGCTCGTGGACGCCGAGGAACGTTCCCATCGAGGCGAGCGACTCGGCGACCGAGGCGAACACACCGCCGTG
This sequence comes from Conexibacter sp., assembly GCA_045805465.1. GTDB lineage: Bacteria > Actinomycetota > Thermoleophilia > Solirubrobacterales > Solirubrobacteraceae > Conexibacter. The sequence continues at coordinate 40,769 of JBJMLB010000032.1, forward strand.
CACGAGCCCGAACGGCTGCTTGAGCTCCGCTCTCACCGGGACGACGGCGGTGATCGACCCGTCGTCCTTGACGGACACGTCCCGCATCCCGATCAGCGCGTCGAAGGTCGTGTGCTGCTCGGGCGAGGTCGGGGCGTCCACGGCGCGGACGATAGTGCGACCGGCAGGCAGCGCGCGCCATGGCGGCGCAAGCGGGTCGGCCGAACGCTGCTGTCCTCTACGCTTCAGAGCAGTGAGCGGCCTGGAGACGCTTCCCCCCGACCAGCGCGCCGTGCTGCAGCTGATCCTCGTGCAGGGTCGCGGCTACGCCGACCTCGCGGCGACGCTGCGGCTCGACGACGCGGCGGTCCGTCGGCGCGCGCACGCGGGCGCCGAGGCGCTCGGCCTGCCCCCGGCAGACGAGCTCGACGCCGACACGCGCGGGCGCATCGTCGACTACCTGCTCGGTCAGCAGGACGACGGCGAGCGGATCGTCACGTTCGCCGAGCTCGGGTCCTCGCCCGCTGCCTGTCGCTGGGCACAAGAGCTGCGCGCGCGGCTCGCGGGCGTCGCGAGCGCGGAGCTGCCCGAGGTGCCCGCCTCGGCGACGGCCGCCGTCACGAACGGGAGCGGCGCTCCGGCGATCGCTCCGACGCCCGCGGCGATCGCGACCGCACCCGCCCCGACGCAGGCCGCGGCTGCTCCGGCGCTCCCTAGGGCAGCTCCGGCCGCGCCGCGAGCGGCGCCTCCGAGCCCGCCCGCGACCGTCGGACCGTCAGCTGCAGCCGCCGGCCCGAACGGCCCGCGTCCCTCGCGCCTCGGCGGCGCAATCCTGATCGGCGGCGCCGCGGTGCTCGCGATCGTGCTCGCGATCGTCCTGATCGGCGGCGACGACAGCCCGAAGCCCTCCGGCTCCACGAGCGCCGCCCAGACGCCGACGAGCGCGCAGACACAGACCTCGACCAACGCCGCGGCCAGACAGGCCGCGGCAAGAACGGTCGGCGGCGCGGTCCTCAGAGCGACGTCGAGCGGCGGCAGCGCGTTCGGCGCCGCGCTCGTGCAGCAGACGAGAGACGGCAGACGGCTGATGGCGGTCGAGGTGGCGAGACTGCCCGGCAACGGCGCGCAGGACATCTACGCGATCTGGCTGCAGGGCGCAACCGGGAACAAGTTCCTCGGGTTCGTCCCCAACCAGGTCAGAGCCAACGGCACCTTCACGGTCAGCTCCCCGCTGGCGAGAGGCCTCGACCTGTCGGCCTACTCGACCGTGCTCGTCACGAGCGAGGGCACGACCGCCGTGCCGACCACGCCTGGCACCGCCGTCGTCAGCGGCCCGCTCAGACTCGCCGGCTGAGCGCGTCGCTCAGCCGACCACGGCCTGGTCGAGCCCGATCAGCGCGTCCGCGAGCTGTCTGCGCGCCGCGCGCTTGAACAGGAACGGCGCGAGCCGCGACCAGCCGAGCAGCCGCTGGCGCAGCTCGATCGTCACGCTCGTCGCCTCGCCACCGTCGGCGGGCGCCAGCTCGACGGCCGTCACCGCCTCGCCCAGCAGCCGCTCGAACGGCGTGCCCTCGAGCTGCTGCTCCCAGCACAGCCGCCGCAGCGGCTCCGTCTCCAGCACGCGGAAGTCGGCACGAACGCCTCTCCCTCTCGCGGTGCCGAGCACCTGCGTGAAGCAGCCGTCCTCGACCGCCTCCATTCGCACCACGCGGGGCCACCAGCGCGTCTGATGCCACGGATCCGCTACCACGTCCCAGACTGCCTCGGGCGAGGCCGCAAGCGTGCGGCTGACGCGCGTCGTCGGCACCGCGCGACCAGTCCTGCCCGCCGCCCCCGCCGCCTCAGCCCGCGAGGTTGCGAAGATCGCGTATCAGCAGCAGATGCTTGAGGTACGTCGCGACGGCGGCGAGGTTCTCGAGCGTCTCGACCGCCTCTCTGCGGCGCTCGGGATTGCGCGAGCGCAGCGCGGGGGCGAGGATCTGCTGGAGCAGCGCGGCCTCGCGGTCGGCCGAGGTGCGGAAGACGCGCAGGTTGCGCCCGGCGACGCCGTACCTCGCCAGCTCGGCGACGGCCCGCACGATCTCGCGCTCGGTCTCGTCGTAGTAGCGCACGCCGGCGCGCGGCTCGCCTCTGATGACGCCGAACTCCTCCAGCTCGCCGACCAGTCTGGGCGCGGCGCCGGTCTCCTCGACGACGTCCTCCAGCGAGTAGACCGCGCCCGGCCCCTTGACGGCGACGGCGGTGCGGCGCAGGTGGCGGATGTCCGGTCTCTTGACGCCGGCGTCAGCGCCGCCGCCCATCTCCTCGTCCGCGCGACCGCCCGCCAGCTCCTGACGGATCACGCGCAGCGGCAGGAACTCGTCGCGCTGCAGGCGCAGGATCGTGCGCAGGCGCTGGACGTCGTTCTGCGTGTAGAGGCGGTAGCCGCCCTGCGTGCGGCGCGGCGTGAGCAGTTTCTGATCCTCGAGGTAGCGGATCTTCGAGATCGAGATGTCCGGGAACTCCTGCTTGATCGCCTTGCAGACGGCGCCGATCGTGAGCGACTTCTGACGGACGCGCGGCTGCTCGGGCTCGGGCTCGGCCTCGGTGGGCGCCTCCGTGTCGGCGTCGTGCGCGACGGCAAGGACGGGGTCGAGCTCGGTTTCGGATGCGTGCGGGGTCATCGTCAGCGGGCCAGGTAGGCGAGCTTGTACTTGCCGATCTGCAGCTCGTCGCCATCCTGCAGCCGGTGCGACTCGATCCGCGTGCGATTCACGTAGGTGCCGTTGAGCGAGCCGCAATCGTCGAGGTACCAGTCGTCGCCGCGGCGCACGAGCAGCGCGTGGTCGCGCGAGACGGTCACGTCGTCGAGGAAGACGTCGCTGTCGGGCCGGCGGCCGATCGAGAGGCGCTCACCGTCGATCGCGAAGCTCTCGCCCGCCCGGCCTCCGCCGGAGCGGATGACGAGCGCTGCGCCGCGCGCGACGACCTGTTCGAGCTGGACGGGCTCGATCTCGCCCGTCTCGCCGATGCGGTACGTGGCGGTCGTTTCATGGCCGGTCCCCTCGGAGACGGCCAGGAACGCACCGCACTTCTGGCAGTAGTTGGCTCCGACGGCGTTCGCGAAGCCGCATTCGGGGCAGTGGAGCGCCACGAGTCCTCCGGGTGGGCGGCTGGGCCCTCCCGCTACTCCTCGTCCAGCTTCGGGCCGCGGCCCGCGAGGATGTTCGTCAGCTTCTCGACGTCGGCGCCGGAGAAGACGTCCTCCCCGCCTTCGTGCTTCTTGCGCAGGCGGTTGACCAGCTCCGCGCGCAGGATGTCGATCTTGCCGTGGAGGATCCGGCGTTTGTAGCTGATCTCGAGCTCCTCCTCGGTCAGCTGCTGAATCAGGTCCTTCAGCTCCTGATCCGACAGGGAGCCGAGGTCCGGGAAGGTGTCCATCGTCACGCTTGTTCTCCGATCCTCACTGGCGGGACGCGCGAGTATAGCCGCGCGACCTAGCAACCTCAACGTTAGCTTGAGGGTCTGCCCCTGCGCATCGTGCGCCAGCCGTCGCGGAGATACAGGGCGGTCGCCGTCAGCGCGAGCGCGAGACCGACGTACAAGAGGATCTCGCCGAGCGTCTCCAGCCCGCACATCGGGAAGAACAGGCCGCCCATCACGGGCGCCACGGCGAGACGGCCGGGCCAGTTGATGCGCAGGTCCACACCGCGGCGCAGACCGAGCTGCGCAAGCACGATCATCAGCACCTCGCGCGCGACGAGCACGGCGAGCGCCCAGCGCGGCAGCAGCTCGAAGTGCCAGTTGACGATCACGCCGCAGATCACGAGCAGCCGGTCGGTGACCGGGTCCATCAGCGTGCCGAGGCGGCTGTACTGGCGCGTGACGCGCGCGGCCATCCCGTCCGCATAGTCGCCCCAGCCGATGACGGCGAACAGGATCGCCTGCGGGGCACCGACGCCGTCGTCGCTGGAGAGCGCGACGAACAGGAAGACGGGGATCAGCAGCAGCCGCGCGAAGCCGATCGCGTTGGGAATCGTCCAGGGGTTCAGCGGAGCGCCGGCGAGCGTGGCGGCCGGCGGGGGCCCGGAGCGGTCGAGGCCGAGCAGGCGGCGAACGGTCAGGCGCCGCTGGGCGGCCGGGTCGGCGCCGGCCGGCTGACCGTCCGCGTTCGGCCGTCCTACGGGAGCGTCCGCCACAGCTCGAGCACCGCCTCGGCGGCTCCTTCGAGCGCCACGCCGCGCGTCTCGCGGCCGCGGCGCACCTGCAGCTCCAGCTCGCCGCCGGACAGCGTGCGCTTACCGACGGTGATTCGCAGCGGACAGCCGAGCAGCTCCGCGTCGGCGAACTTCTGGCCTGGGCCGAGGTCACGGTCGTCGTAGAGCACGTCGGCGCCGAGCGCGCGCAGCTCGTCGTAGAGCTTGTCGGCGTACGCCTGCTCCTCGCTGCCGTCTCTGCCGAGCCCGACCAGCTCCAGCTCGAACGGCGCCAGCGCACGCGGCCACGCGATCCCGGCCTCGTCGGCCGTCTGCTCGACGGCCGCCGCGACGATCCGCGCGGGGCCGATCCCGTAGCAGCCCATCACGATCGGCTTCGAGGCGCCGGACTCGTCGAGGAAGGTGGCGCCGAGCGGCTCGCTGTAGCGCGTGCCGAGCTTGAAGATGTTCGCGACCTCGATCGCCGCCTCGATGCGGATCGGCTGGCCGTTCACCGTGTCCCCCGCCTCGACCGTGCGCACGTCGGCGCGCTCGAAGGCGAAGTCGCGCCCCGGCTCAACGCCGCGCAGGTGGAAGTCGGGGCGGTTGGCGCCCGTCACGTAACCGCCCTCGGTCACGGCCGCGTCGAGCAGCACCGGCGCGTTCGCGCCGACCGGACCGATGAAGCCGGCAGGGCCGACCTTGCGCGCGAACTCGTCCGGCTGGGCCGGGCGGCAGTCGGCGCCGAGCGCGTTGCGCAGCTTGATCTCGTTGACGCGGTGGTCGCCGCGCACGACGACGAGCACGAGCCCGCGGCCCTCGACCATCACCGGGTATGCCTTCAGCAGCGCGCCGGCGGGGACGCCGAGGTTGCCGGAGACCTCCTCGACGGTCGTGAGGCCGGGCGTGTGAACCTCCTCGGGCGCACTCGGCGGCGCAGGCAGCTGCACCGGCTGCGGGTCGGCGCTCGCGACCTCGACGTTTGCGGCGTAGCCGGGAGCAAGCGCGACCGCGTCCTCCCCGGCCGCGCAGGGCGCCATGTACTCGTGCGCCCCGGAGCCGCCCATCATCCCTACGTCGGACTCGACGCGGTACCACTCCAGCCCGGTCCGCTCGAAGATGCGGTCGTAGGCTTGGATGTGCTTCTCGTAGCTCACCGCCAGGCCGTCTTCGTCGCGATCGAACGTGTAGGCGTCCTTCATGATGAACTCGCGCGTGCGCAGCACGCCGGCACGGGGACGCGGCTCGTCCCGCTCCTTGACCTGGAAGTGGTAGAGGATCAGCGGCAGGTCGCGGTAGGAGCGCACGATCTGCGCCACGTGCGTCGTGACGACCTCCTCGTGCGTCATCGCGAGCACCATCTCGGCGCCCTTGCGGTCCTGCAGCTTGAGCAGCTCCTCGATCGCGTAGCGGCCTGTGCGCTTCCACGGGTCGGCCGGGTTGAGGACGGGCATCAGCAGCTCCTGGCCGCCGATCGCGTTCATCTCCTCGCGGATGATCCCGACGACCCGCTCGTGCGCCCGCCAACCGGCCGGCATCCACGTCCACAGCCCGGTGCCGAGCTGGCGCACCAGGCCGGCCCGGACCATCAGCTTGTGCGAGATCGCCTCCGCATCGGCGGGGGCCTGCTTCTCGGTCGGCAGCAGATAGTTCGACAGGCGCGTCATCGCGCGCGAAGCCTACTTGCCCCCGCGCCGAGATCGCTTTCGCGCTCCCGCGACCGCAAGCGGTCGCGTACGCACGACGTCACTAGCGGAACAGCGTGCGATTCGCCAGCAGCACGTCGAACACCGGCCGCTGAGCGCCGTGGACGTCGAGCACGGCCGAGTCCCAGCGGTTGGTCGGCGGGGAGGCGAACCACTGGTAGAGGTAGACGCGGTCGATCTTGCGGCGGTAGAGGCTCGCCTGCCTGAAGATCGCCTGCATCGCTCGCTTCTGGCGCGCGAGGTCGGGGCGGAAGGATTGGCGCGCGTTCTGCGGCTGGAAGCGGAAGAGGCCGGCGGTCTCGGTCAGCCAGATCTTGCCGGGCAGGATTCTCGCGGCTCTGCGCATCGAGCTGTTGGCGTCCTTTACGAAGCGGTTCGTGTCGGTGTAGTTGTGCAGACCCCACACCTTCGGCGTGACGACGTGGTGCGCTCTGAACGCTCTCAGCACCGCGGCCGAGTATTGGGCCATGTTCGGCAGGTCCTGGATGTCGGCGCCGAGCACGGTGCAGCCGCGGCAGTTCGCCTTGGCGATCTGGTAGTAGGTCACGACCGCGTCGGGGTAGCGCGCCGTCGGCTGCGTGAGGTTGTTGACCTCGTTCCACGGCTGGTAGATGCGCACGAATGGGTAGCGCGCGCGGAAGGCGCGGAAGGCTCTTCTGTACGCCGCCGCGCTGATCGGTCTGCAGCCCTTAGCGCGCCCGATGTTGGGGCATCTCATCGCCGCCGGCGGGTTGAACGCGACGACGATCTCCATGTCGGCGGCCTGGGCGGCGTCCATCCACGCGTCGACCGTGTCGCGCTGCTTGAAGATCGAGTCGATCGCCGTGATGTAGCGCGTCCGCGTCGGCGCCAGCTGCTCGAAATGCGGTTCCGTGAACAGCGCCGGGTTCTGGTCGGCGACGCCGACGACGTACGCACCGCTCGTCGACGGCGCGAGCAGCGCAGCGCAGAACAGCGCGACCAGGAACAGGGGCAGCGAGCGGCGGGGGTTCACGTCGTGGATTCCTTTCTCGGCGAGACGCCGGTCCCCTGCCTGACTGCGGGAGATGCACGGGGCGGCCGGTCGGACTGTAGCGGCGTCGCCGGCCGCGGAGTGTCAACCGTGTGAACCCGGCGCACCTGGGCGAGTTGCGCCTAACCGGCGCCGAGCGTCCTGCCCTGGACCGGCAGAGCCGCACGGGAACAGGGGCTTCGCCCGAACACGGCGCGCTCAGGCGCTCGCGGCGAGCAGGAGCGCAGCGACGCCCTCGGGGTCGTCGCTCATCGGGATGTGCCCGCATCCCGGCAGCGGCACGTGCCGGGCCTGCGGCAGCATGGCGCGGGCGCGCTCTGCCTGGCGCGGGATCAGCAGCCGATCGCGCGTGCCCCAGCCGATCGTGATGGGTCCGTGCAGCTCGTCGCCGTCGCGGAAGGCGTACTCGCGGGACATCGGGAGCGTCGCCTCCCAACCCGGGGCGCGTGCGAGCTGCACGAGGTCCTCAGCCGCCTCGGCGCCGTCCCGCCGCGCGGGCCGCCCGTACATCAGGCCGATCGTCGCCTGCCGCCCCACCGGGGACTGGACGATTCGCCGCATCTGCGCGCCGAGGCGCGTGGCCGAGAAGTGGGTCACCCGCAGCATCGTGCGGCTGTAGCGCGCCTCCCCCGGGCTCCAGAAGCCGACCGGCGAGAGCGCCGTCGCCGAGGCCGCCTCCCCCATCCGCGCCAGCTCGAGCGAGATCCCGCCGCCGAGCGAGTTGCCGGCGACGTGCGGTCTGGCGAGCCCCAGCTCGCTCCACCAGGCGACCACCGCCCGCGCGAGCGCCTGGACGGTCGGCTTCTCCGCCAGCACCGAAGAGTCGCCGAAGCCGGGCAAGTCGACGGCAAGCACGTCCCGCTCGGCCGCCAGCAGCGGCACGACCGGCTTCCACACGCCCCGCCGCGACCCGATCCCGTGGATCAGCACGAGCGGCGGGCCGGAGCCGGTGCGGTCGTGGGCGAGTCTCATGCCGCGCGAGGCTAGCGGCGCACGATGGCGCTCGCGCCGGCTCAGGTGCGCGTGAAGCGCCGACCGGCGGTCGGCGAGGCGGCCTCGTCGAGCCGGGTGCGGTCGGCGACGGTCTCGAGCAACGCGCCCGACATCTCGTCGGCTTCCTCGGCCTGCTTGGCCTTCTCCAGTGCGGCGAGGCGCTCGGGGGTCATCTCGCCCGCGTTCTCGTCCTCGATCGCCTGCAGCCAGGCCGCGCCCTCGGCGGCCTCGCGCTGGTCGACGTCGACCCGCTTCGCGCCGGAGCCGACGAACTTGTCGATCTCGTCGAAGAGGGTGTCGACGAGCTGCTCGGTCGGCACCTTGCGCAGCGCTCTGCCGCGGCTGAAGATCAGGCCCTCGTTCTTGGCGCCCGTGATGCCGAAGTCGGCGTGCGAGGCCTCGCCGATGCCGTTGACCGCGCAGCCGAGCACAGCCACCTCGATCGGCTCCTCGTAGGCCTCCAGGCGCTTCTCGATGTCCGCCACGACGGTGTCCATGTCGAACTGCAGGCGCCCGCACGTCGGGCAGGCGATCAGCACCGGGCCGCGCTCGCGCAGCTGCAGCGCCTTGAGGATCTCCCAGGCGACCTTCACCTCCTCCTCCGCGTGGAAGGTGGAGAGCGAGATGCGGATCGTGTCGCCGATCCCGTCGGCGAGCAGCGTGCCCAGGCCGACGGCGCTCTTCAGCGAGCCCGACCACTTCGTCCCGGCCTCGGTGATCCCCAGATGCAGGGGATACGGGATCCGCTGCGACAGCAGGCGATTGGAGGCGATCGTGTTCGGCACGTTCGTCGACTTGATCGAGACCTTGAAGTTCTCGAACTCGAGCCGCTCCATCAGCTCGACGAACTCGACGGCGGCGGTCACGAGCGCCTCGACGCTGTTCTCGCGCTCCAGCGCGTGCAGGTGCTTGGGCAGCGAGCCGGAGTTGACGCCGATGCGCAGCGGCGTGCCCAGCTGTCTCGCGCGCGCCGCCACCTCGGCGACCTTGTCCGGGCCGCCGATGTTGCCCGGGTTGAGCCGCACGCAGTGCGCGCCGGCGTCGAGCGCCTTGAGCGCCAGCGTGTGGTTGAAGTGGATGTCGGCGATGATCGGGATCGGCGACTCGCGCACGATCGTCTTGAGCGCCTCGACGTCCTGCTCGCGCGGCACGGCGCAGCGCACGATGTCGGCGCCGGCCTCCGCGACGCGGTGGATCTGCGCCATCGTCGCGGCGAGGTCCGCCGTCTCCGTCTTCGTCATCGTCTGCACGGCGACGGGGGCGCCGCGGCCGACCGGAACCGGCCCGACGTAGATCTGGCGAGAAGAAGCCACGCTCAAAGTGTAGGCGCCGATCGGGCGGGTGGCAGTGAGGATGCACGTGCGCCGGCCGAAGGCCGGTGTGCGCGCACCCGGAGGGGCACCGCGGGCAAAGCCCGTGGTCAGGACCCGCCCGCAGCAGCGTCCGACCCTAGCCGGAGTACAGCCCCTCAACCACAGCCGCGTACTTCTCCCCGATCGGCTTGCGCTTGAGCTTCATCGTCGGCGTCAGCTCGTCGCCGCCCGGCAGCCAGTCCCCCTCGACGAGCGCGAAGCGCTTGATCCCCTCCACGCGCGCGAGTCTCGCGTTGGCGGCGTCGACGCCCTCCTGCACGGCGGCGCGCACGCGCGGGTCCTTCGCCAGCGCAGCCAGGTCGCGCGCCTCGATCCCCTCGCGCTCGGCCCACATCGGCGCGAAGTCGGCGTCGAGCACGATCAGCGCGACGTTGTACGGGCGGCCGTCGCCGATCGCGCATGCCTGGCCGATCAGCGGCGAGGAGGCCTTAAGGCTCGCCTCGATGTTCGCGGGCGACATGTTCTTGCCGCCGGCGCTGATGATCAGCTCCTTCTTGCGATCGACGAGCGTCACGTAGCCGTCCGCGTCGATCGTGGCGACGTCGCCGGTCGCGAGCCAGCCGTCGGCGTCGATCGCCTCCGCCGTCTGCTCGGCCCGGTTGCGGTAGCCGCGCATCATGAACTCGCCGCGGATCAGCAGCTCGCCGTCCTCGGCGAGTCTCAGCTCGACGCCGGGCGAGGCGGGGCCGACGGTGCCGATCCGCACCTCCCCCGGCCGGTTGCACGTGCCGGCGGCGCACGTCTCCGACATCCCCCACAGCTCCGCCAGCTCGACCCCGATCGCGTGGAAGAACTCGATCACCTCGGGTGGCGTCGGCGCGGCGCCGACGTTGACCGCGACGAGCTGGTCGAGCCCGAGCATCCCGCGCAGGCCCGCGAACAGCTCTCTGTCGGCCTGCTCGACGGCCGCCGCCAGCTCATCCGGGACCTCCTCGCCGCGCTGACGCAGCCGCAGCGCCTGCAGCGAGGCGTCAAGGGCTCCCTGCACGCGCGCACGCGCCTCCTCCGGCTGGGCGCCGAGCATCGTCTCCAGGCCCGCCTTCAGCTTCTCCCACACGCGCGGGACGGCGAAGAACCAGGTCGGGTGCACCTGCGGCAGCACCTCCACGATCCGGCGCGGGTCGGGGCAGATCGTGATTGTGCAGGCGTAGACGACCGGCACGACGTGATGCGCGTTTCGCTCGGCGATGTGCGCGGCCGGCAGCCACGAGATCACCTTCGATCCGGGCGGCAGGTCGATCATGTCGAGCACCGCGCCGACGGCGCTCAGGACCGCGCGGTGCGTCAGCTCGACGCCCTTCGGCGGCCCGGTCGTGCCGGACGTGTAGATGAGGGTGACGACGTCGTCGGGCTGCACCGCTGCGAGCGCTGCATCGACGTCGAAGTCCTGGTTGGAAGCCTCTACCTCGGCGAGCGCGAGCGTGCCCTGCGGCGCCTCGCCGTCGACGACGATCACGTGCTCCAGGGCGGGCAGCTCGCCGCGCGCCTCAAGCATCGCCGGCAGATGCGCCTGCTCCACAATCGCCACGCGCGCGCCCGCGTCGGCGACGACGTAGCGGATCTGTTCCGGAGTGGAGGTCTGGTAGATCGAGAAGGGCGCCGCACCGAGCGTCACCGCGGCGAGGTCGCAGAGGTGGAAGTCGGGCCGGTTGCCCATCATCAGCGCGACCGTGTCGCCGCGCGCGACGCCGAGGCCGGCGAGTCCGCGGGCGATCGCATCCACGCGCTCGCGCAGGTCGGCCCACGTGAGCGAGACGTCGTCGTCGAGCGTGCGCACGGCGACGATGTGCGGATGGGCGGCGGCGGTGCGCCGCAGTGCCTCGCCGAGCGTCGCGGCGCCGACGGCGGCCGGCGTGGTGTCGCGTGCGGCGGTGCTGCCCTCCATCTGCGTCTCCTCCGCTTCGTCGGTTCGGCTGGCCAGCCAGCCCGACGATACCTCAGCCCACCCGTGTGGACTCCATCTGCCGAGCCGGCTCATACACTCGATCCGCATGGACCCGCAGGTCGCCGCCTACCTCGACGCCGTGCAGGCGGAACTGCGGACCGGCAACGCGACGGAGCACTCGCACCGCCCGGCGCTGAAGTCTCTGCTCGAACAGCTGCGGCCGGACCACGTCGTCACGAACGAGCCGCGCCGCATCGAGTGCGGAGCGCCTGACCTCGTCGTCGGCCGCACCCGGGGCCACGGACGCCTCACCGTTGGCTACATCGAGGCGAAGGACATCGGCGTCGCGGGAGGCCTCGAGGCGGTCGAGCGCTCGGAGCAGGGCGTCCGCTACCGCAAGGCGCTGCCGAATCTCATCCTGACGGACTATCTCCGCTTCCGGCACTACGACGAGAGCGAGCAACGCGGCCACGAGGTCGTGCTGGCGACCGTGGACGCCGACCGCAGACGCCTCGTGCCGACAGCCGGCGCAGACGCCGAGCTGATCGGGCTGCTCGACGTCTTCTTCTCGAAGGCGCCGGTGCGCGTCACCTCGCCGCGGGAGCTCGCCGAGCGCCTGGCGTGGCTGGCGCACCTTATCCGCGACGTCATCGTCGAGACCTTCAACCGGCAGCAGGCGTCGTCCACGCTGGTCGACCTGCGCACGGCGTTCGCCGACGTCCTGCTGCCCCAGCTGTCGGTCCCCGAGTTCGCCGACATGTTCGCCCAGACGCTCACGTACGGCATGTTCGCCGCGCGCGTGAACCACGCGACGGATCGACCGTTCACACGCGAGCACGCAGCGTTCGAGATCCCCCGCACGAACCCGTTCCTCGCCCACCTCTTCGCCACGATCAACGGACCGGACCTCGACGACGAGCCGTTCATAGGCCTGGCCGACGACCTGGCGCAGCTGCTGGGCGACACCGACATGGAGAGCGTGCTGCGTCACTTCGGCGCCCGGCAGCGTCGCCAGGACCCAGTCGTCCACTTCTACGAGACCTTCCTGGCCGCCTACGATCCGAGACTTCGCGAGGCGCGCGGCGTGTACTACACGCCCGAGCCGGTTGTGTCCTACATCGTCCGGTCCGTCGACGAGATCCTGCGAACGAGCTTCGACTGCCCCGACGGGCTCGCCGACACGCAGTCCACCCCACGCCCCGACGGCGAGAGACCGCGGGTCCTGATCCTCGATCCCGCGGTGGGAACCGGCACCTTCCTCTACGGCGTGGTCGACCACATCCGCGAGGGCTTTCGCGACAGCAACGATGCAGGCAAGTGGAGCGCCTACGTGCGGGATCACCTGCTGCCGCGCGTGTTCGGCTTCGAGCTGCTGATGGCGCCCTACGCCGTTGCCCATCTGAAGCTCGGTCTCCAGCTCGCCGCGGCTGACCTTCCCGCCGAGCGTCGTTCGGAGTGGCGCTACTCGCTGGAGCACGACCAGCGCCTCGGCGTGTTCCTCACGAATACGCTCGAGGAGGCGATCCAGCGCTCGGACCTGCTGCTCGGCGCCTACATCTCCGAGGAGGCCAACCTCGCGGCCGAGATCAAACGAGAGCTGCCGATCATGGTCGTGCTCGGCAACCCGCCCTACTCCGGGCATTCGGCAAACCGCGGCGAGTGGATCCGCGGCCTGGTCCAGCAGGAGTACGTCGCCGGCGTCGACGGCCTCGACCGTCCTGCGCAGGCGAAGTGGCTGCAGGACGACTACGTGAAGTTCATCCGCTTCGGGCAGTGGCGGATCGAGCGCTCGGGGGAAGGCGTCGTCGCGTTCATCACGAACCACGCCTACCTCGACAACCCCACGTTCCGCGGGATGCGGGCCTCGCTGATGCGGACGTTCTCCGACATCTACGTGCTCGACCTCCACGGCAACGCCAATCGCCGCGAACGCGACTTGGACGGCGGCGAGGACGCCAACGTGTTCGACATCAAGCAGGGCGTCGCGATCGCGCTGTTCGTCAAGCGAGCCGGGCACGAGGGACCGGCGCGCGTTCACCGCGCCGACGTCTACGGCCCGCGTCAGGCCAAGTACGAGTGGCTCGACGCGAACGATCGCGCGTCCACCCCGTGGCGGACGATCGAGCCGGGTCCGCCGTTCTGGCTCTTCACGGACGAGGACGCGCCGCGCCGCGACGAGTTCTACGCGGGCACGAGCATCGCCGCGATCTTCGACCAAGCCGGCGATCCGGCACCGGGCATCGTCACGACACACGACCAGTTCGCGATCTCGTTCGACCGCGACGAGGCGATCGCGAAGGTGGAACGGCTGCTCGCGAGTGCGACCAAGGCGGAGGCCGAGCAGCACTTTCGCCTCTGCTCGCAGGACCAGTGGAGATACAAGGACGCGAAAGCGGCGCTCGGCGCGAACGACGGGTGGCGCGAGCGCGTCGTCCCGGTCGACTACCGGCCGTTCGACCGGCGCGTGACGGTGTGGAGCAGACACGTCGCGGTCCACCGGCGAGTGCGCGTGTCGCGGCACATGGTCGACGGCACGAACCTTGCGCTCGTCAGCGTCGGCCAGGTCGCGGAGGGCAGCTGGACGCACGCGCTCGTGTCCCGCCATCCGATCGACGCGCGTCTGACGACCTCGAACCGAGGGATCGCCTTTGAGTTCCCGCTGTACTTGCTTCCGTGGTCGGAGGACGATCCTGATCGCCCCGCGGAAGGCACGCTCGACGGGCTGTTCGACGATCAGCGCCGGCCGAACCTCGACCCCGCCCTGATGACCGCGCTCTCAGCCCGCCTCGGTCTGGCGTTCCGCCCGGACGGACCGGGGGATCTCGCACGCGACTTCGGTCCGGAGGACGTCTTCCACTACATCTACGCGATCTTGAACGCTCCGAGCTACCGCGAGCGATACGTCCCGTTCCTCAAGTACGACTTCGCGCACGTGCCGCTCGACGTCGAGCCGGCGCGCTTCCGGACCCTCGTCACGCTCGGCCGGACGCTGGCGGGTTTGCACCTGCTCGAGGCGCCCGAGCTGCGCGCGCGACGGACGTCGTTTCCCGTGCCGGGAGCGAACGTCGTCGCCAGCAGACATCCCGTCTACCTGCCCCCTGGAGCGATCGACGACTTCTCCGGCGAGCCCACGCGACAGGGCCGCGTCTACATCAGCCCGGACCAGCGGCGCCCGCAAGTCCGCGGCCAGTTCGTCGAAGGCGTCTCGCCCGGTGCGTGGGCGTACCAGATGGGCGGCTACGAGGTGCTGCGCAGATGGCTGAGAGAGCGACGCGGCCGCGTCCTCGACCTGGACGACATCGTGCACTTCGAACGGATGGTCGCCGCGATCGAGGCGACGCTCGAGCTCCTGCCGGAGATCGACGCGGCAGTCGGCGGCTGGCCGTGGACGTCGGGGTCCGCTACCGCCTCGTAAGGATCGCGCGAGGCGCTCAGCGCACGCTGAAGCCGCCGTCCTGCAAGCGGCCGATGTCGTTCGACAGGCCGATCACGAACAGCATGATCACGAGCGCGAAGCCGACCACGCTCGCGCGCTCCATGATCGCGAAGGGGATCGCTTTTCCGCGCACCTTCTCCGCGAGCGCCCAGAAGATGTGGCCGCCGTCGAGCGGCAGGAACGGGAACAGGTTGATGATCGCCAGCGACAGCGAGATCAGCGCGAGGATCTCCAGCGCGCGCTCGGCGCTGAAGCCGACCGCCTGGCGCGTGACCTCGTAGGCGCCGACGAAGCTGCCAACCTGCTTGCGCTCTCTGGCCTCGAACAGGTGCGAGAAGACCGACATGGTGCGCTTCGTGACGTCCCACATGCCCGTCACGCTCGCGCCGGCCGCCGAGACCGGGCCGAGCTCGCGCGTGTTCGTCATGTACGTGAAGCCGAGCCGCGTGCGCGCGATCCCTCTCGTGGCGTCGTACTGCGGTCTGATCGCGAACGCGAGCCGCTGCCCGTCGCGCACGACAACGACGCGGGCCGCGGTCGTGGCCGTGCAGCCGTCGGTCGCCGCCCCGGCGCATCTGTGGCTTGCGACCTGTCTCGCCATCGCCGTCACGTCGCCTCTGACGCCGTCGACGGACACGAGTCTGTCGCCGGGCTGCAGGTAGCGCGAGGCCGGCTGCTGGAGGCTCTGCGAGCTGACGACCTGCGTCGAGGTCGCCTCGCCGTTGGAGAGGAACAGCGCCCACAGGATCACGAACGCGATCAGCAGGTTCACGGCCGGGCCGGCGGCGATCACGACGATCCGCTTCCACACGGGCTGTCTGTAGTAGGCGCGCACCGCCACGTCGTCCGCGAACTCCTCCCGCGGATTCATGCCGGTGATTCTCACGTAGCCACCGAGCGGTATCGGGCCGATCCCGTACTCGGTCTCGCCGCGTCTGAACGACACGAGCGGTCTACCGAAGAACAGCATGAAGCGCTCGACGCGCATCCCGACCGCCTTGGCCGCGGCGAAGTGGCCCCCCTCGTGCAGGATGATCAGCAGCGCGAAGCCGGCGAAGGCGAGGAACCAGCTCATCGCGTCGCCGCCCGCTGCTCGACCAGCTCGCCCGCCGCCGCGCGCGCGTCGCGATCGGCGGCGTAGAGCGTCTGGAAGGCGTGGATCTGCCCGGCCGGCACGGCGTCGAGCGTGTGGTCGATCACCCCGGCGATCTCGTGGAAGCGCAGGCGGCCGTTCAGGAACGCGTGCACCGCGACCTCGTTGGCGGCGTTGAGGATGCACGGCGCGGTGCCGCCGGCCTCCCCCGCCACGCGCGCAAGCCGCAGGCAGGCGAACGTCTCGGCGTCCGGCTGCTCGAACGTCAGCGAGCCGAGCGCAGCCAGGTCGAGCGGCGCCACCGGCAGCTCGACGCGCTCCGGGTGATGCAGCGCGTAGGCGATCGGCACGCGCATGTCCGGATAGCCGAGGTGCGCGAGCGTCGCGCCGTCGCACAGCTGGATCAAGCTGTGGACGATCGACTGGGGGTGCACGACGACATCGATCTGCTCGTACGGCGTGCCGAACAGGTGGTGCGCCTCGATCAGCTCCAGGCCCTTGTTCATCAGCGTCGCCGAGTCGATCGTGATCTTGCCGCCCATCGCCCACGTCGGATGCGCGAGCGCCTGCTGGATCGTGACCTCGCGCAGCTCGGCGGCGCTGCGCCCGCGGAAGGGGCCGCCAGAGGCGGTCAGTACGAGCTTGTCGACGGAGCCGGCAGGCTCGCCGGCGAGCAGCTGGTGGATCGCGGAGTGCTCGGAGTCGACGGGGATGATCTGCGCGCCGGTCGCCTCCGACAGCTGCGTGACGAGCTCACCGCCGACGACGAGCGACTCCTTGTTGGCGAGCGCGAGGTCGATCCCCTCGCCGAGCGTCGCGACCGTCGGGCCGAGGCCCGCGGAGCCGACGAGCGCGTTGAGGACGAGATCCGCCTCGGACTCGACGACGAGCCGCACGAGCCCTTCCGCCCCGGCGAGCACCTCGCCGTCCGTCCAGGCCTCCGCGGCGCGCGCCGCGGCGTCCTCGTCGGCGAGCGCGATCCGCGGGACGCCCAACTCGCGCGCCTGCGCAAGCAGCGCGTCGGCGGACGACTCGGCCGAGAGGCCGACGACCTCGAGCTCGCCTTCGGCCCGCGCGACGACGTCGAGCGCCTGCGTGCCGATCGAGCCCGTCGAGCCCAGGATGAGGAGGCGGCGGGGCATGGGGCCACCCATTCTAGGTGCGCGCCTTTGCGCAGCCTCAAGCCGTCGCGCGGTGCGGCGGTCAGCGGGGCGCGTTCGACCCGATCGTCACGAGCGAGCGCGTCACGGTGCCATCGTCCGTCCGCCCGACCGCGACCGTGCGCAGCTTCCCGCCGCGCCGCAGCAGCCGCAGCGCTCGCGCACCGAGCGGGACCGGCACCGCGCCGCGGGATTGGCCCACCGGACCATGAAGCGGGAAGTTGCTCAACCGCCAGCCGGACGCGACCAGCGCAAGCCCGCGAAGCGCGCGAAGTCGCCGTCGTAGGAGCACAGCTCCGCGCCGTGCTCGATCGCGAGCGCGGCCAGGTGCGCGTCGCTCGTGAGGTTCCCCGCCGTTCCGAGCGGGCGCAGCAGGTCGCGCAGCATCGCGACGTGCCGAGGCGTGGGATCGACGACTGTCGCGTTCGGCTGGGCGAGCCAACCCTCCACCAGATCGAGCGCCTCGTCGGCGCTCAGCGGCTGCTCGAAGACGACCGGACGCGTGCTCAAGCGCACGAACCCGAGCAGCACGCTCCAGCAGAATGCGACGGTCTCCGTCCCCGACAGCGCCTGCTCCAGCCAGGCTCGGGCGCCCGCGTGGTGGCGGGAGCTCTCGTCGACCGCGTACAGCAGGATGTTGACGTCGGGCAGCTTCACTTGCCGCGATCGAGCTTGCGCAGCGTCTCGGCGTCCTCGAGCTGAGCCGCGAGTGCGAGCGCCTGGTCGAGGTCCACCTCCGGCCGCGCGCCCATGGGGCGCGTCGGGACGCGGTACGGCTTCGCGACGCCCGCGGTGCCGAGGCCTGCACGGACCGCTTCGTTCAACGCGACTTTGAACGAGACCCGGCGCTCGCGCGCAGTCTCGTGCAGTCTCGCGGCGACATCGTCGTCGAGCGTGACAGTCGTACGCATCAATGCATCATAGCATCGTATTTGATGCTGTCATGATGCTTCTAAGCGAGCGCGTACCAGATGTAGTAGCCCACGACCGCCGCGAACAGTGCTGCGTCGACGCGGTCCAGCGCGCCGCCGTGGGCGCCGAACGCGGCGCCCGTGTCCTTGACGCCGGCGTCGCGCTTGACGAACGACTCGAACAGGTCGCCGATCGGCGCGGCGATCGCGACGCCGAGGCCGAGCAGGAGCGCATCGGTGGTCGAGAGCCAGTCCTGGTAGAGCCCGGCGACGACGACGGCCGCGATCGCGGAGAGCATCCCGACGGCGAGCCCCTCGACCGTCTTGTTCGGCGAGATCTGGGGCGCGAGCGGGCGGCGGCCGAACGCGCGTCCGCCGAGGTAGGCGCCGGTGTCGCCAACGAACGTGCCGACGAGCACGTCGATCACGATCGCGTTGCCGTGCGGCAGCTCGCGCAGCAGCACGGCGTGCGCGAGCGCGAACCCGATCCAGTAGATCCCGAACAGCGTCGTCGCCATCGCGAGCGAGGCGTGCTCGCGGCTCGGACCCCATGCGGTCAACGCGAACAACACGGGCACTGCGGCCACGGCGGCGAGCAGGATGTGGAACTGCGTCCCGTACAGCGCCGCGGCGAGCAGGCCGGCGAGCGCGAGGAAGCCGGCGAGGCGGACTGGTCTGACGGGTCTCAGCATCGCGTACAGCTCGTGCAGGCAGAGGCAGCCGATCGCGAACAGCGCGAGCGTCCAGACCAGCCCGCCGACCGCGTTGACGACGATGACCGCGATCGCGGCGGGGATCGCGACGACGATCCGCGCGCCGAGGTCCGAGCCGCCGTTGCGGCGAGCGAGTCGGCGCGAGCGCTTCTCGCTCGGCGGAGGCCGGCGGCGCCCCCTGCCGCCCGCTCGCGGCTCGCCGCGCCCCGTGCTCACGCCACTCGTCCCCCGAAGCGGCGCCGACGTCTCGCGTACTCGGCGAGCGCGTCCTCGAACGCTTCGCGGTCGAAGTCGGGCCACAGCTCCTCGCGCGAGATGAACTCGGAGTACGCGGTCTGCCACAGCAGGTAGTTCGACAGCCGCTGCTCGCCGCTCGTGCGGATCACCAGCTCGGGGTCGTGCATGTCCGGCGCGTACAGATGCGCGCGGAACTCCTCCTCGGTCGTCCCCTCGAACGAGCGGGCCGCGTCGACGATCTCCGCGCGGCCGCCGTAGTTGAAGGGGATGAAGAAGGTGATGCGGTCGTTGCCGGCGGTGAGCGCTTCTGCCCACTCCATCCGCTCGACGATCTGCGTCGGCACCGGCGCGCTGCGGCGTCCGATGAAGCGCAGCCGCACGCCCTCCTCGTGCAGCTCGGGCGTCTCGCGGTCGATGTACTCGGCGAACATCCGCACGAGCGCCTTGACCTCGTCGATCGAGCGCGACCAGTTCTCGGTCGAAAACGCGTAGATCGTCAGCTCCTCGACGCCCAGGTCTACGGCATCCCTCAGGCGGGCCTTCACGTTCTCCGCGCCCGCACGGTGCCCGTCCGTCACCGACAGCCCGCGCTGGTCGGCCCAGCGGCCGTTTCCGTCCGTGATGATGGCGACGTAACGCGCGCGACCAGCGTCTCCGTCGGGTTCGGGCACGGTCACCGGCGGCGGGGGCGGCGGGTGGGAATCCTCAAACCTCGAGGATCTCTTCCTCTTTGTGCTTCAGCAGCCCGTCGAGCTCGGCGACCTTCTCGTCGGTCAGCTTCTGCAGCTCCGCCTCGGCGCGGTGCTCGTCGTCGGCGCCGGCCTCGCCGGCGTCGCGCAGCTCGCGCAGGTCGTGCATCACGTCGCGGCGGATGTTGCGGATCGCGATGCGGCCCTCCTCGGCGATCCCGCGCACGACCTTGACGAGCTGCTTGCGTCGCTCCTCCGTCAGCTCTGGGATCGCGAGGCGGATCAGGTTGCCGTCGTTGTTCGGCGTGAGGCCGACGTCGGATTCGAGGATCGCCTTCTCGATCGCCTTGATCGAGCCCTTGTCGTAGGGCTGGATCGACAGCAGGCGCGCTTCGGGAGAGCCGATCGTCGCGAGCTGCCTGAGCGGTGTCTGCGCGCCGTAGTACTCGACCACGATGCGGTCGAGCAGCGCCGGCGTCGCCCGGCCGGTGCGCACGGAGCCGAACTCGTGGCGGGTCGACTCGACCGACTTCGTCATGCGCTCGCGCGCGTCCTGCAACAGCTCTTCGATCATGTCCTCACCAAGGTCCCGACGCGATCCCCGCACACTATCCGGTCGATGTTCGCCTCGTCGTTCATGTCGAAGACGACGATGGGAAGGCCATTCTCCATGCACAGGGTCAGGGCGGTCGTGTCCATCACGCGCAGACGCCGCTCGACCGCCTCCATGTGCGTGATCTCGGGGATGAACTCGGCGCTCGGGTCGAGCGCGGGGTCGGCCGTGTAGACGCCCTCGACCCCGTTCTTCGCCATCAGGATCACCTCGGCGTGCATCTCGGTCGCGCGCAGCGCCGCCGCCGTGTCGGTCGTGAAGAACGGGTTGCCGGTGCCGGCCGCGAAGATCACGACGCGGCCCTTCTCCAGATGCCGCATCGCGCGGCGGCGGATGTACGGCTCGGCGACCTCCGAGATCGCGATCGCCGAGAGCACGCGCGTCGGTGCGCCTTCCTTCTCGAGCGCGTCCTGCAGCGGCAGCGCGTTGAGCAGCGTCGCGAGCAAGCCCATGTAGACGCCCGTCGCGCGGTCCATCCCGGCCGCCTGGGCGGCGACGCCGCGGAAGATGTTGCCGGCCCCGACGACGACGCAGATCTCGACGCCGCGGGCGTGCACATGGGCGATCTGACGCGCGACCGCCTGGATTCGCTCCGGGTCGGCGCCGTACTCCTGGTTGCCGAGCAGCGCCTCGCCCGACAGCTTGATCAGGACCCGCTGGAACGCGGGCGCCGCGCCCGCCGCGTGTGCGGTGGGCGCGGGTGCTGGGTCCTGGTGGGGGCGGGAGGTGGGTATAGGTCTGGCTCAGTCGCCAACGGCGAACCGCGTGAAGCGGCGGATCACGATGTTCTCGCCCGTCTTGGCGGCGAGCGCGGCGCGGATCTCCTCAATGCTGCGGCCTTCGTACTTCTCGCCGTTGACGTGCGCCTGCTTGAGCAGCACGACCTCCTTGAGCCAGGAGTCGATCTTGCCCTTGACGATGTTCGGGCGGATGTTGTCCGGCTTGTCGGCGAACTGCTCCTCGGCGATGCGCGTCTCGCGCTCGACCTCCTCGGCCGGCACGCCGTCCACGTCGACGGCGACCGGAGCGGCCGCCGCGATGTGCAGTGCGAGGTCGCGCGCGAAGCCGACGAAGTCGTCGTTGCGGGCGACGAAGTCCGTCTCGCAGTCGACCTCGACGAGCACGCCGATCTTGCCGTTCGAGTGGATGTAGGACTGGACGGTGCCCTCGGTGGCCTCGCGCTCGCCGCGCTTCTCCGCCTTGGCGGCGCCCTTGACCCGCAGCGCCTCGATCGCCTTCTCGATGTCACCGTCCGCCTCGACGAGGGCCTTCTTGCACTCCATCATCCCCGCGCCGGTGCGCTCGCGCAGGGCCTTCACGTCTTGGGCGGTCACGCTCATGCGGTGGGCCCCCCCCCGGAGCCGGAGTCGGTCGTGGTCTGCTCAGCCGGCGCGGCCGGCTGCGCCGGCGCGGCGGGCGCCTCCTCGGCCGGCGGCTGCGGAGCCGACCCGGCGGCGACCGGCTCGCTCGGCGCGGGCGCCTCCTCGGCGGCCGGAGCGGCCGGAGCCTCGGCTCTCGGCTCGGCCGGCGGCTGCGGCGCAGAGGCGGCGGCAGCGGCCTGGGCCGCCTGCGCCTGTGCGGCGGCAGCCTGCTCGGCAGCACGCTTGGCTTCCTCGGCCTCTCTACGCGCAGCGTCCTCGGCCGCTCTCTTCGCAGCTTCCTCCGCCTCGCGCTTGGCCTTCTCCTCGGCCTCGCGGGCAGCGCGCGCCTCGGCCTCGATGCGGGCCTTCTCCTCGGCCTCCTTGCGCGCGCGCTCCTCCTCCTCGCGGAAGATGCGATTGCCCTCGCCGATCACGTCGGCGAGCGATCTCGCGATCACCGCGCAGGAGCGGATCGCGTCGTCGTTGCCGGGGATCACGTAGTCGATCCCGTCCGGGTCGCAGTTCGTGTCGACGAGCCCGATGATCGGGATCCGCAGGCGCTGTGCTTCCTTGACGGCGATCGCCTCAACTCTGAGGTCGACGACGAACATCGCGTCGGGGACGCGGCCCATGTTCTTGACGCCGCCGAGGTTCGCCTGCAGCTTCGCGAGATCGGCCTGCGCGGCCATCCGCTCGCGCGTCGGCAGGAGCGCCAGCTGGCCCTCCGCCTCGTAGCGCTCGAGGTCGTGCAGGCGCTTGATGCGGCCCGAGATCGTGCCGTAGTTGGTCAGCAGCCCGCCGAGCCAGCGATGGTTGACGTACGGCATGCCGGACGCCTCGGCCGACTCCTTGATCGCGTCGCGCGCCTGCTTCTTCGTGCCGACGAACAGCACGAGGCCGCCGCGGTGGGCGAGCGCAGAGGCGAACTCGCGCGCCTCCTGCAGCAGCTCCTCCGTCTGGAGGAGGTCGATCAGGTAGATGCCGGCCCGCTCGCCGTGGA
>JBJMLB010000033.1:0-8797 GCA_045805465.1 Conexibacter sp.
CCGACCGCGCGCCGCGCCGTGTCGCCGGCGTCCTGCGCCGCCTCGCCGGCCGCCCGCCGCGTGCGCCGCAGCGCCTGCGCGGCGCCGGTGCTGCCGACGTCGTAGCTCGGTTCGTCGCGCAGCTCGGCGCCCGTGACCGCGGCCGTCAGCCTCGGCAGCTGTGCGCGCAGCGTCTTCAGCATCCGCTCCTCGTCCTCGCGCAACTCGGCCGCGAGCGCAGCGGTGTCGGCGTCGCCGACCTGTCGCGCGAGCGCTTCGAGCGCCTCGTAGGTGGCGATCTCGAGCGCCTCGCTCGCGCACTCGTCCTTCGCGTTCTTCAGCAGCTTCTCCTCGCCGCCGGAGCCGCGCACGAGGTCAAGCGGCGCCATCGCGAGCGAGATCGCCTGACCGGCGAGGCGCTGGGCGATCCCATAGGCGGTCTCGGCGATGCCGGGGGAGCGGCCGAGCTCGCGCAGCCGCCGCGCGACCGCGTCGGCGTGGCGCTGCGTCTCGCGCCGATGTCTGTCGAGCGCGCTGCGGTATTCCCCTGTCGGGGTCATCGCGGCGTGCGCCTGGAGCGTGCGCGCGAGCGCCAGCTCCATCGCGTGCGCCTCGTGCAGGTACTGGGCGATCTTGTCCTGAGCCGTCGTCATGTGGAAGCCCTCCTCGGACCGGATGTCGGGGTGGGGGTGCAGCTCTCCAGGGTTCCCACGGCCCGGGCGCATAAACACAACGACGGCCCGCTGCTGCATGATCCCGTGATCTCCCAGGTCGCAATCAAGGATGGTTGGCGCGCAAGCCCTCGGCCGGAGGCCGCTCGGGACCGCGGTGCGCAGCTGCCGACGCCGGCGCTTCTGGCGCTCGTCGGGCTCGCCTACTTCGCCGTCGCGAAGCTCGGCCTGTCGTTCTCCGAGGGCAACGCGATCGTCTCGGCGGTGTGGCCGCCGAGCGGCCTCGCGCTGGCGGCCGCGATCGTGTTCGGCCCGCGCGTGGCGCCGGCGATCTTCCTCGCCGCCGTCGCATCGAACGCGACCGGCGACAGCACCCTCCCGACCGCGATCGGGATCGCGACCGGCAATGCGCTCGCGGCCGTCGTCGGCGCGTTGCTGCTCGCGCGCGCCGGCTTCGAGCCGACGCTGCGCCGCGTGCGCGACGTCATCGCGCTCGCGATCCTCGGTGCCGCGGTCAGCACCGCCGTCAACGCGACGATCGGGACGGCGACGCTGCTGGCGGCGGACGTGGCGCAGCCGGACCACCTGTGGGCCTTCTGGCGCGTGTGGTGGCTCGGCGACCTGACCGGCGTGCTGCTCGTCGCGCCGCCGCTGCTGCTCCTGCTGACCGCGCACCGCAACCGACGCACGGGACGGCGCGACGCCGCGCGGATCGCCGAGGCGAGCCTGCTGGCCGCCGCGCTCGTCGCCGTGATGCTGATCGTCCTGAACCAGGGCGTCACGCTCGCGTTCCCGATCTTCCCGCTGATCGTGCTGGCGGCGATGCGCTTCGGCCAGGCGGGCGCGGTGACGGCAGCGCTCGTCGTCTCCTCGATCGCCGTCGCGTATACCGCCAACGGCCAGGGACCCTTCACCGGCGGCTCCCCCGACATGGACCTGCTGCGCGCGCAGGTGTTCGTCGGTCTCGCTGCGCTCACCGGGCTGCTCGTCGCCGCGATGCGAAGCGAGTGGGAGCGCGCCGAGGACGCGCTCGCGCGGCTGGAGGTCAGCGAGCACGCGCTCGCCGAGGCGCAGCGGCTCGCGCGCATCGGCAGCTGGGAGTGGGCGGTGCAGGAGGACCGCGTCGTGTGGTCGGACGAGCTGTATCGCATCTACGGGATCGAGCCCGACGGGTTCGACGCGCGCTACGAGAGCTACGTCGCGCACATCCATCCGGACGACCGCGGGCTCGTCCAGCACGAGATCGAGCGCGCCCTGCGCGAGGCGGGCCCGTTCCGCTTCGAGCACCGCGTGATCCGCCCGGATGGCGAGGTGCGGATCGTCGACGGGCGCGGTCGCGTCGTCGTCGGCGCGGACGGTCGCGTCGAGCGGATGCTGGGGACCACGCAGGACGTCACCGAGCAGCGCGCCGCCGAGCGGCTGCTCGAGCACCAGGCGCTGCACGACCCGCTGACCGACCTGCCGAACCGCGCGCTGTTCCTCGACCGCCTGCAGCACGCGCTCACGCGCGCGAGACGTCCGGGCTCCAGCCTCGCCGTCTACTTCTGCGACGTCGACGACTTCAAGGACGTCAACGACAGCCTCGGCCACGACGCCGGTGACGAGCTGCTCGTCGCGCTGCCGCCGCGGCTGCGCGAGGGGCTGCGCGCCGGCGACACTGTCGCCCGCTTCGGCGGCGACGAGTTCGTGATCCTGTGCGAGGACCTCGCCTCCGAGGGCGAGGCGATCCGCATCGCCGAGCGGATCGCCGAGGCGTTCGGGCTGCCGTTCGAGCTCGACGGCCGCGCGCACCACCTGAGCGTCAGCCTCGGCGTCGTGTTCGTGAAGGCGGGCGAGGCGAGCGCGACCGAGGTGCTGCGCGACGCCGACGCGGCGATGTACCGCGCAAAGGGCGGCGGCAAGGGCCGCTTCGAGCTGTTCGACGCGCAGATGCGCGCGTCGCTGGTCGAGCGGCTGCAGACGGAGGCCGACCTGCGGCGCGCTTTGGAAGACGGCGAGTTGCGGCTGCACTATCAGCCGGTGGTCGACGTGGCGGACGGCGCGTTCGTCGGCGCCGAGGCGCTCGTGCGCTGGCAGCACCCCGAGCGAGGGCTGTTGGCGCCCGCGGACTTCATCGCGATCGCGGAGGACAGCGGCCTGATCGCCCCGCTCGGCGCGTGGGTGCTGGAGGAGGCGTGCCGGCAGGCGGTCGCGTGGGGCGGCGGACGCTTCGTCTCGGTCAACCTCTCGCCGCGCCAGCTGTCGCACTCCGACGTGCCGGCGCTGCTCCAGCGGGCTCTGCGGGAGACGGGCGTCGACCCGGCGCTGCTGGAGCTGGAGATCACCGAGAACGTGCTGATGGAGCAGAGCGCGGGCGCTTTGGCGACCCTGCGGCAGTTGAAGGCGATGGGCGTGCGGCTGATGCTCGACGACTTCGGCACCGGCTGGTCCTCGCTCGCCTACCTCAAGCGCTTCCCGCTCGACGGCTTGAAGATCGACCGCGAGTTCGTCGACGGCCTCGGCAGCGAGCCGGAGGACACGGCGATCGTCGCCGCGGTGCTGTCGATGGCGGCGGCGCTGGAGCTGGACGTGATCGCCGAGGGCGTCGAGACGGACGAGCAGCTCGCGTGGCTGCGCGAGCGCGGGTGCGGGCTGGCGCAGGGGTACCTGCTGGGAAGGCCGGTGCCGGCCGGGCAGCTCGCCGAGCTGCCCGGCTGGGCACCGGCCGCCTGAGTCAGCGGCGGCTTGCGGCTCTTCTGACGGGTCTCGGTCCGAGCGTCACGCCGACGCTCGTGCCAGCGGGGCGTCTCGAACCAGCTCTGAGGGACTGCCTGCGCACGACGAGGCCCCTGCGCGGTCTGAGCCCTCTTCTCGCTCTCGGCTTGACGACTCTGCCGAGTCTGCAGTGCGCGGCTCTCAGCGCCGCGCCGGCTCTTCTGAGCGTGAGGCCCTTGAGTCTCGGAACTCTGCAGAGCATGCCGGTACCGCCCGGCGCGGTGCCCGCCGCCGTGGTCGTGAACGTCCGGTCGGCGCCCGCGACCGTGCCGTCCGGCGTCGTGACGAGCAGCTGGTAGTGGTAGGTCGTGCCGGGCAGGAGGCCGGTCAGCGGCGCGGTCAGGCCCTGTGCGCCGACGGCGACCGGCAGGCCGAGCGCCGCCGTGAAGGCGCCGTAGCCGGCCGTCGGCCCGTATGCGAAGCGCGCGCTGCCGCCGAGGCCGATCGAGTCGGCGGTCGCGTGCAGCGTCGCCGTCGTCGTCGTGAGGCCGTCCCCGAAGGAGGCGCCGAGCGTCGCCGTCGTGTGCTCGACCGCGCCGACGTCGCAGCCGGCGCCTTGCGGGCGCGGCACGCCGCGCTGGTCGGTCGCCGAGCAGTTCGCCGTATCGCCCGTGTCCACGAGCGGGCTTGCGGTCGCCGGCGCGAACGTGTCGGTCGGGCCGCCGTTGTTCTGCAGGGGGCTGAGCCGCAGCGTCAGTCTCGCGCGGTCGGTCGGATCTCCGAGGCCGTTCTGGCAGTCGGAGTCGGGCGCCGGATCGGTGTCCTGCGCGTTGTGGCCGAGCGACGTGAGCGTCGAGCCCGAGGACAGGTAGCAGTTGGCGCCGGAGGTCGCGACGCCGGTCGCGAGCACGGTGTTGCGCAGCGTGATGCCGCCGCTCGCGACGCGGAAGTTGCCGCCCTGGCTGCCGACCCCGTTGGCGGCGTTGCCCGCAAGGGTGCTGCCGTCGAGCAGGAGTCTCGTGGAGAGCACGTAGATGCCGCCGGCCGCGCTGGAGGACGTGTTGGCGGCGATCGTGGAGGTGACGATCGCGTTGGCGGTGGAGCTGCTGCCGACCGAGATGCCGCCGCCCGTGCCGTTGTCGGCATGGTTGCGCGCGATCAGGCTGTGGTCAATCAGCAGCGGCTGCGTACCGTCCACCGACAAGCCGCCGCTGCTGGACGTCGAGACGTTGTCGACGACGGCGACGCGATGCAGCGTGAGCCCGAAGTTGCTGTCGACGCCGCTGCCCCCGCCGGATCTGCCGCCGGTGATCGTGAGGTCCTGCAGCACGACGTTCGCACCGAGCGTTCTGAACACGCCGCTGAGGCCGCTCCCGCTGACCGCCGTCGCGCGGGCGCCGTCGCCGGCCACCGTCACGCCGGCAGGCACCGACAGCACGCCGCTGGTGAGCGCGTACGTGCCGGCCGGGACGTGCACGAGGTCGCCGGAGATCGCCGTCGCGAGCGAGGCGCGCAGCGAACCGGCGCCGCTGTCGGCGGTGGACGTGACGTCGATCGTTCTCGCGGCCGCGGGCGCGGCGGCGACCGCGCAGGCGGCGAGCGCGAGCGCGAGCAGGGTGGCGATGCGTCGAGGCATGGGGTCCCTTCGAGTCGGTGCTGCAGGGCGGCGCGACGCTATCCGATCGACCGGTTGGTCGGCTGCCGGCTCGACGGATGTCCGCGGGCGTCGGCGCTCAGCGCCCGGTCGGCCCAAAGCGCTCGGTGCGGACCGCGGCGGGGTCGTGGCCGAGCGCGACGAGCAGGTCGGCGGCGTGCTCGACGAACGGGGTCGGGCCGCAGACGAAGGCGTGAGGGCGGGTGTCCGGCAGCGGGCCGAGCGCCGCGACCATCGGCGCGTCGATGCGACCGGCGCCGCCGTCCCAGCCTTCCGGCTGCGCGCGCGTGAGCGTGACCTCGACGGTGACGTCGGTGCGCGCGGCGTGGCGCGCGAGCTCCTCGCGGAAGAGCAGGTCGTCGAGTCGGCGCGCGGAGACGAGCAGGCGCGCGTCCGCACGACTGCCCGCCGCCTTGTGGTGGCGCAACATCGCCATCAGCGGCACGAGTCCGGAGCCGCCGGCGAGCAGCAGCAGCGGGCCGCCCTGCGCGGCGTCCCAGGTGAAGGGCCCGCCGATCGGACCGCGCAGCTCTAACTCGTCGCCCGGCTGGAGCTCGTCGGCGAGGTAGGGCGAGACCTCGCCGTCCTCGATCCGCTCGATCGTCAGCGCGAGCTGCGAGTCCTCGGGCGCGGATGCGATCGAGTAGGAGCGCTCGGCTTGGTAGCCGTCCTCGGCGGTGAGGCGCACGTCGACGTGCTGGCCGGCGCGGTGGCCGGGCCAGCCGGGCACGTCGAAGACGACCGTGCAGGCGTGCGCCGTCTCGCGGATCAGCTCGCGCACGGCGACGGTGCGCCAGATGATCGGCGCGTCGCGCGGCACGCTCGGCGGCTCCCCCACGCCCACCGTCAGTCGCTCCAGTAGCGCTGCTCTCGCCAGGGGTCGCCGAAGTTGTGGTATCCGCCGGCCTCCCAGAAGCCCGGCTCGTCCTCCAGCGTGAGCTTCAGCCCGCGCACCCACTTGGCGCTCTTCCAGAAGTACAGCTGCGGGACGAGCAGGCGCGCGGGGCCGCCGTGCTCGGGATCGAGCGGCTCGCCCTCGAACGTGTGGACGATCCACGCCTTGCCGTCGGTCAGCTGCTCCAACGGCATGTTGGTCGTGTAGCCGCCGTCGCTGAAGGCGGTGACGTACTCGGCCTCGGTCGAGATCCCGCGCAGCAGCGTGTCGATCGAGACGCCGGTCCACGTCGTGCCGAGCTTCGACCACTTCGTGACGCAGTGGATGTCGACGGTGAACGTCTCCTGCGGCAGCTCCATGAAGTCGTTCCAGGACCACGTCGGCGTCGCGTCGACCGCGCCCCGCAGCGCGAGGCTCCACTCCTCCAGCGGTGTGCGCGGCGTCGGGCCGGCCGACAGCACCGGGAAGTCCTCGACGACGTACTGCCCCGGCGGCACGCGCGCCGGGTCGACCGCGGGGCGGCGACCGTGGAATCCACGCGAGATCGGCGGCATGCGACCGATCCTCGCAGACGCGTCCAGACTGCCCCGGCGGACGTGTATCGGGACTTCTGGCGCGCCTGCGCCCGTAGAAGGTGCATGAGACGGATCCGAGGTCGGACGGCGCACCTGCTCATGGCGCTCGCGGCGCTCACGGCGCTCGCGCTCGGGGCGGCGGTAGCGGCCACACAAGGCGCGAGGGCACCGCACGAGCCTGCAACGGCTGAGGCGGCCGGGTTCGAGATGCCCCGGCCCGGGGAGCGACTCGTGCTGGCGCTGCTCGAGCCCGAGCGGATCGCGTCTCTCGACCTGAGCACCGGAGCGCTCACGCAGCTCCTCCTGCCCGGCGGAACGCTCTGCCGCTCTCCGCTGCTCGTGGTCGATGGGCGGATCCTGTTCGTGCAGCACGGTCGGCACGGCGGGCGTGTGATGTCCGTCGACCTCACGCTGCGCGAGCGCCCCCGCTGGATCGCCACCGCCGACGTCATGGTCGCGTCGGCCGAGCCCGGGCACGTCTGGCTCGCGACCCGCGGCGTCGGCCCCCACGGCCACTGGCTCGTGCAGGACATGAGCGTCGCCGGCGGGACGATCGCACGACCGCCCCGGCGCGCGCCGTCGCTGGCGATCCTGGGCGCCGTCTCCGGCGGCCTCGTGCTGCAGGGCCGCGGCACCGTCTTCGTGTGGGATCCGCGCACGGGCCGGCGCTCGCGCGCGACGCCCGGGCCGTACCTGCTGGCGGCGCAGGGAGCGCTCGTGGCCTCGTGCGGCGGGCGCTGCTCGACGCTGCTGCTCGCCGACGGCCGGCGAGGCCGCGTCGTCCACGCGCCGCGCCGCACCCGCTTCGTGCCGGCGGGCGCCGCGCTGGCACCGGCCGGAGACCTGCTGGCCGTGCCGCTCACGCCCGCGCGCCGCTCGCCGCTCGCGATCGTACGCGTCGAGACGGGCGCGAGCCGGACCCTCCCAGGACGCCGGGGGACGTACGGCGCGTTGGCATGGTCGCCCTCGGGCACGACGCTGTACGTCGCCGACCCGCGCGACGGCCGCGTGCGCGCGTTCGCCGCGGACGGGCGGGCGCTCGGCACGGCCGGGCCGCGCTTCGGCGCGCCGATCGCGCAGATGGTCGCCACTGCGGACGCTCCGCGCTTGGAGGGCGGGCACCTGCTCGCGCCGCGCTTCGCCTGGCTTCCGGCGGGCTGGCGGCAGTTCTCGGATGCGGCCGCGCTGCCCGGGGGCCCTGCGCAGGGCTCGACCTTCGCTACGAGCTGGCGCTATCACCCGGCGCCGCACGGCCCCGCCGGGGCGCTGCCGGCCGATGGCGTCCTCGTGACGGTGCTCTTGCTGCGGCGCCCGCTGGACGGAGCCGCAGCCCCGCCTCCGGCGGTCCCGCTGCAGGCCGGAGCACTCGTCCTTCCGGGGCGCCCGGAGAGCGAGCTGGAGGGCCGACCTGGCGTCCCGGAGTACCGCATCCGCGCCGTGTGCGGGACCCACGCGCTGGAGGTGCGGGTCGACGTCGCCGCCCCGCGCCTCGCCCCGACGCAGCGGCAGAAGGTGCAGCGGATGCTCGACGAGCTCGTGCTGCCACCGGCGGCGCGGGGCTGTGGCGGCGGTCCGTGACCGAGCTGGCCGTGCAGCGGGACCTCTGCGAGGCTGGCGCACGTATGAGGTCTGTGGACGGCGGCGAGGCGAGCATCGAAGATCCTGCCGCCGCGCGCGCGGCGGCTGACGCAAGCAGGGGGCGCAGGCGGCGCAGCGAGGCGGCGCTCGTGCGGGCAGCCCAAGACGGCTCTGAGGAGGCGGTCGCGGAGCTGTTCGACCGCCACTGGGACGCGGCGCACCGCGCCGCCTACCTCATCACGCGCGACCGCGCCGCCGCGGAGGACATCGCGCAGGAGGCCTTCCTCGCCGCGCTGCGCGCCCTCCCGCGCTTCGACCGCCGGCGGCCGCTGCGGCCGTGGCTGCACCGCATCGTCGCCAACCGGGCGATCGACTGGGCGCGAGCGCGGGAGCTGCGCCGGGAGGTCGACGCGGAGTCGGTGCAGGAGCTCGCCGGGCCCCAGCCGGCGGCGGCGCAGTGGCCCGACCACGTGGCCGCCGCGCTCGCGGGCCTGACGCCCGAGCAGCGCGCGGTCGTCGTGCTGCGCCACCTGCTCGAGCTGACGCCGCGCGAGATCGCCGAGCTGCTCGAGCTGCCGCAGGGCACCGTCAACTCGCGGCTGCGCCGAGGGCTCGACCTGCTCGGCACGGCGCTCGCCGAGCAGAAGGTGCAGCGATGACCGAGCGCGACCTGCGCGAGACGCTGCGGCGCACACCGCTCGACCCCGCTGCGCGCGAGCGCGCGCGGCGCGTCGTGCTGGCGGCCTCCCGG
>JBJMLB010000034.1:0-36516 GCA_045805465.1 Conexibacter sp.
CGGCGAGAAGGCGGTTGCGACGGCGCCGAGCAGGGCGCGCGGCGCTGCGCCGGTGCCGCGCGCAGCGTCTGCGCGCTCCAGCACCACGACGGTGGCGCGCTGGCGGCGAGGGTCCCCGCCGTCGCGCGCGGCCGGCGCCTGCAGGACCGCCGGCGCGAGGTCCAGCTCGCACACGAGCATCGCCCGCGCGTCGCCGGCGGCCAGGCGGTCGGCGGCGTAGCGAAGCGCGTCGAGGCCGCCGACGGCGCCGTTGCAGACGGTCGCGTTCGGTCCCGCGGCGGGAAGGCGGATGCTCACCTCGGCGGCCGGCGCGGTGAGGCCCGTCTGCGGACCCTTCCCGGGGCGCACACGCGGGCGCTCGCCCTCGGTCCCGGAGCGGTACAGGTCGACGTACTCCTGCAAGCCGGCGTGGCGCGTGGCGACGACGACGCCCAGCTCGTCCGCGTCCACCTCGCGGTCGTCACCGTGGCTGCGCGCGTCGCGCAGCGCGAGCCGCGCGGCCGCCAGCAGCAGGCGCGACTCGAGGCTGACGGTGCGCAGCCGCTCGCCCTGCAGCAGCTCGACGACGGCCGGGTCCTCCAGCTCGGCGGCGCTCACGGCGCCGCAGCCCGCGATCGCGCTGGTCACGGCGCCCCGAACACGACGCACTCGATGTTCCCGCCGAAGCCGAACGCGTTGCTGATGGCGACCGACACCGGCGTGGCGCGCGCCTCGCCGGCGACGACGTCGACGTCGCACGCCGGGTCGCGCGTCTCGTAGTTGCCGACCGGCGGAACCATGCCGTCGCGGATCGAGAGCAGGCAAGCGACCGCCTCGAACGCGCTCGCGGCGCCCTGCGCGTGGCCGACGAGCGACTTGAGCGCGGTCACCGGCACGTCGTCGGCGGCGCTGCCGAGCACGTCGCGGATCGCGCGCGCCTCGACCTCGTCGTTCGCCGGCGTGCCGGTGCCGTGCGCGCTCACGTGGTCGACGCCGGATGCTTCGACGCCGGCCTCCGTGAGCGCGCGCCGCATCGCGCGGATCGCTCCGCGCGCCTCCGGGTGGGGTGAGGTGATGTGGAAGGCGTCCGCGACGTTCGCGCAGCCGAGGATCCGCCCGTGCACGTGCGCGCCGCGGGCGCGCGCGTCCGCCTCGCGCTCGAGCACGAACGCGGCGGCGCCCTCGCCGAGCAGCAGCCCGACGCGGTCGCGGTCGAACGGGCGCACGGCGTCGGGCGAGAGCAGCCCGAAGCTGTCGAACATCATCAGCATCGCCTGCGAGATCTCGTCGGCGCCGCCGACGACCATCGCGTCCGCCCGGCCGGCGCGCAGCGCCTCCGCGCCCCACGCCAGCGCGCTGTTGCCTGCCGCGCAGCCGGTCGCGACGACGCAGTTCGGACCGCCCAGCCCGAGCCGCCGCGCGGGGACGCGGCTCAGCTGCGACGGATCGGCCCAGGCGGCGTCGCGCGGATCCTCGCGTGAGGTCGGGTCTTCGGCCAGCCAGCGCTCGACCGCCGGGCGCGTCGCCATCACGGTGCCGATGCAGACGCCGACGCGCTCGGGCGCCACGGACTCAGGCGAGAGCCCGGCGTCCTCGACCGCTGTCGCGGCGGCCTCGTCGGCGAGCCGCACGGCGAGCGGTACGGGGGCGCCGTCGTGCACGGCGCCGTTCGGCACCTGCGCGATCTCGCCCCCGCGGTCGCTCGACAGACGCGCGGTGTCGAAGCGCGTGAGCGGCCTCGTGGCGACCGCGCCGTCGAGCGCATGGCGCCAGAAGGCCTCGACGTCGGACCCCAGCGGCGAGCGCACGCCGATTCCCGTGACGACGATCGCAGGCGCAGGAGGCCTGGTCATCGCGACGGCGACTCCGCGAGCCCGCGCAGCGTCAGCTCCGTCAGCTCCGTGAGCGTGCGGGCCTCGCGCCAGGCTCTCGCGTCGAGGCGCACGTCGAGACGGTGCTCGAGCTCGGTCATCAGCTCGAGCCGCTGCAGCGAGTCGGTGTCGAGGTCGTCGATCAGGTCCTGCTCGACGTCGAGCTCCTGCGGGTCCAGCTCGAGGATCTCCCCGAGCAGCTCGCGCAGGAGGGCGATGACCTGCTCGCGTGTCATGCGCTTGCCTCCGAGGTCGTCGGTACGGGCATCGCGCTCGGCTTCCGGGCGCCGCCGGCGACCGCGAGCGCGGCGACGCGGGGGAGGTCGGCGAGCCGCAGCGGGGCGCCCCAGTGCAGCCACCGCGACGCGACGGTCCACCACAGCCACGCCCCGGCCAGTGCCGTCGACAGACCGAGGCTCGGGAAGCAGACGAGCAGCGTCGCGGTCGTGAACGCGAGCCAGTGGTCGTAGAGCGCCTCGCGCACGAGCAGCTGGTCGGCGGGCCGGTCGTGCGCGCCGCGGACGGCGAGCGCGACGCCGGCGCTCAGCGGCAGGAAGGCGAGCAGCGCGAGCGCACGCGGCGGAAGCTGGCCCGCGGCGACGAAGCCGGCGAGCGCGGCGAACGGCACCGCCGCCAGCGCCGTGAGGGCCGCCGTCCCGTGGCGCTCGGCGAACGCGACGAAGGCGCTGCGGTAGCCGATCGCCTCGTCGCCGTCGCGGTCGGTGATGTCCTTGACGCCGGCGAGCGAGCTGATGAAGAACGTCATGACCCAGAAGAGCGGGACGAACTCGCCGAGCTGCGCGAAGCCGGTCGTGCTGGCGGCGCCGGCGAGCGGATCGCCGGCGGCGACGCCGAGGCAGAACGGCCCGACGAACGTGCCGCTCAGCACGACGAACACGAGCGCGCGGTGGCGGGCGAGCCGCGGGCCGCGCGAGTAGGCGACGCCGAAGCCGGCGCCGCTGAGGAGCAGCAGCAGCAGCAGCGCGTTGGGCGCGAGCGCGAGCCAGACGGCGGTGGCGAGGACGACGAGGCCCCACAGGACGAGCTGCACGCGGCCGAGCAGCTCCCACCCGACGGCCTCGCACAACGCCGTCCGCTCAGGGCGGTTGACGGCGTCCTCGACGCGGTCCGCGAGGCGGTTCGTGACCTCTATCGCCATTCCCAGCGTGAGCCAGAAGGCCGCGCCCAGCAGGGCGGTCGCGAGACTCAACGTCCCCGCCGCAGCCACCCCGGCGCAGAACGGCACGTAGTACAGCGCGCCGAAACGGCAACTCGCGCACTGCAGCAGCGCGCGCAGCTTCCTGACAGCTCCCCCACTCATCCGCGTCCCCCTGGAGATGCAGCTCGCCCCACGCGATGCATCGAGATCCCGACTGCCGCTAAATCATAGCATTGCAACCTAGGAGCTGTTAGTGTCTCGACAGGGGGTGATCAACGATCCGCCCCTCTCGCTATGGGGGAAGCGCGCGTGCGTAATGAATTAAGTCGCGCACGCGATCGATGCTGGGGGAGAACGCGCGGGTGTCACGCTCGATCGGGGTCGTGCTGGTCATGCTGCTCGTCGCGATGACGGTCGCGGCCTGCGGCGGTGCAGGAGACGACGGTGCCGCAAGAACGGTCGCGACGACCACGGCCCGGACGCAGCCTGCTCCGAAGGACACGGGCGCGAACGTGAGCGACGTCGCGCTCGCGAAGCGCTCGCTGGTCCGCGTCGCGGACCTGCCGGACGGGTGGAGCGAGGCCCCCGGCGCGGTCACGAGGCTGCAGTGCGGCACGCTCCAGCCGTTCCGCGGCGCGAGCGCGCTGGTCAGGTCCAAGCGCCTGACGCAGGAACACCTCGGCGTGCAGGAGCGGGTCGCCGTCTACCCCAGCGTCGCAGCCGCCCGCGCCGCGCTACGTCGCCTCGACTCGCAGACGGCGGCCGACTGCCTGCGGCGCGAACTCCAACGCCACGTCAGCGAGGAAGCCGGCGGGCCGGCGAGCCCGGCGAGACTGGTGCGAGCGGAGCGCATGGGCAAGACGGGCACGACGAGACGCTACATCTCCGAATCCGTCAGCTCCTACGGCAAGGTCATCGGCTACATAGACGCCGTGCACGTGCGTCTCGGGCGCGCGCTCGGCGCGCTCGTGTTCGTCTCGGGCCCCGAACCGCCCGAGATCCCGCTGTACGAACGCATCGTGCAGATCGCTCCGCGGCGCCTGCAGGCCGCGCTCGGCTGAGCCGGATGGAGCGACGCGACCGGCTGGAGGCCGACGTCGTGGTCGTCGGCGCCGGGCTCGCCGGGCTGTCGGCCGCGCGCCGGCTGCATGCGGCCGGCCGCCGCGTCGTCGTGCTCGAGGCGCGCGAGCGCGTCGGCGGTCGCGTGCTCGACCACCGCCTCCCGGGCGGCGACGCGATCGAGCTCGGCGGGCTCTACTGCACGCCGCGGGAGGACGGGACGGTCGCCAACCACGCGATCCTCGCACTCGCGGCAGAGCTCGGCGTCGGGGCCTTCCCCGCGCACGCGGACGGCGATCGGCTGCTGCGCCTCGACGGGCGCACGCACCGCTACGGCGGCCGCCACCGCGACGCGCTGCCTCGCCGCGCGCTGCCGGGCGCGGTGGAGTTCGCGCTCGCCCGCCGCC
Organism: Conexibacter sp.; assembly: GCA_045805465.1. Classification (GTDB taxonomy): domain Bacteria; phylum Actinomycetota; class Thermoleophilia; order Solirubrobacterales; family Solirubrobacteraceae; genus Conexibacter. The sequence continues at coordinate 4,476 of JBJMLB010000034.1, forward strand.
GGCTCGACCGGCTCGCGCGGCGGGTGGACGCGGCGGCGCCGTGGGCGGTCGAGGGCGCGCGGCAGATCGACGCCCAGACGCTCGGCGCCTGGGCCGGCCGGACGATCCTCACCCGCACCGGGCGCACGCTGCTGCGGCTTGCGAGCGAGCCGCTGTTCGCGGCCGACGTCGGCGAGGTCTCCCGCCTGCACGCGGCGGCCTATCTCGCCGCCAACGGCAGCTTCAGAGCGATGACGACCACGGGCGGGGGCGCGCAGAGCCATCGGCTGCGGGGCGGCCCCCAGCGGCTCGCCGAGCTGATGGCGGCGCAGGCGGGGGAGGTGCTGTGCGGCGAGCCGGTGGAGCAGATCGACTGGTCGCGCGACGGCGTCTCGGTGCGGGCGAGATCGCTGCACGTGCGCGCGCGGCGCGCGATCATCGCCATGACGCCGGCGCTGGCGGCGCGCATCCGCTGGGAGCCGCTCGTGCCCGCGCGCGACCAGCTTGCGCAGCGGATGCCGCACGGCCAGGCGTACAAGCTCGTCGCGCTGTACGCCGAGCCGTTCTGGCGGGGACAGGGGCTGAGCGGCGCGGCGGCGACGGACGGGCCGGTGCGCGTGGTGCTCGACGAGTCGCCGCCCGGCGGGCGTCCGGGCGCGCTCGCCGCGTACGCGGTCGGGCGCGCCGCCGTGGCGCTGGCGGGCCTGGGCTCGCCGGACCGTCGTCGGGTGGTCCTCGCGGTCCTCACCGAGCTGTTCGGGCCGCCCGCGGCGCGCCCCGAGGCGGTCTTCGAGCAGGACTGGATTAACGACCCATGGACGCGCGGCGGCCACGGCGGCTACGGCGCCCCGGGGGCGTGGAGCACGCTCGGGCCCGCCCTGCGCGCGGCCGTCGGCCCGCTCCACTGGGCCGGCACGGAGACGGCGTTGACGGGCATCGCCTCGATGAGCGGAGCGGTTCTGTCGGGGCGGCGGGCGGCGGACGAGCTGCTGGCCGGCGGCGGCCGCTAAGCGGCTGCGGCGGAGCGCGCGGGCGGCTGCGCGAGCCCGAGCTGAGTGGCGACCTCGCGGGCGGCGCGACGGCCGGAGTCGATCGCGCCTTCCATCGTGCCGAGACCCCACGTGGCGGTCTCGCTGCCGGCCCAGTGGATCGGGCCGTGGGCCTCGCGCAGCCGCGGCCCGTGCACCAGCCAGGCGCGCGGCGCGCCGATGCCGTGGTAGCAGCCGCGCGTCCACTCGTCCGCCGTCCAGTCCTTCTCGAAGTACTGCTCCGGGGTGCGGGCGGCGTCGCCGAACAGCTCGGCCAGGCCGCCGAGGATCGCCCGCCGCCGCTCGCTCGCGGACACGCGCGCCAGCGCGCGCGCGCTGCCGGCGACCACGAACGCCTGCAGGACGCCCACGCGCACCGGCGGCGGAGGGGAGACGTCGAGCACGCCGCGGACCGGCCCGTGCGTGGCCGCGGCGTAGCCGCTGAGGCCCTGGGCGCGCCAGAACGGCTCCGCGTAGACGAGCGACGCGGTGATGACCGACCCGCCGGCGAACGCGAGCGCCGCGCGGTCGCGCGAGCCCGGCAGGGGCGGGTCGACGTCGAGGCGGCCGGCGAGGGCGGGCGGGAGCGTCACGACGACGCGGCGGCAGCTGACGTGCAGGTGCGGACCGCTGACGGTCACCCTGTCGCCGCGCACCGCGATCCGCCGCACGGGGGACTCGAGCACGACGCGCTCGCCGAGGGCGGCGGCGAGTGCGAGCGGGACCGACTGCGCGCCGCCGCGCAGCTGTTCCTGCTGGTGGCCGCGGCCCACGCGCGCGAGGTGCGTGAGGTGTCCGCGGCCGGCACTGCGCACGTACGCGAGCGCATGCAGCAGCGACAGCTCCTCCGGTTCGGCGGCGTAGAGCGTCTCGGTCGCGACGCGCAGCAGCGCCCGGCTCTGGCGGGTGCGGACGCGCCGCTCGATCCACGAGGCGTAGGTCTGGCCGTCGAGCGCGGCGGCGTCCTGCGCGCGCCACGGCTCGCCGGCCGGGAAGGTGCGGGCGAGGCGCTCCAACGCGTTCTTCGCGCGCACGAGGTCGACGGCGGCGTGGGGCGGCCAGCTCGGCGCCAGCCCGCGGTAGCGCTTGCGGCGGCTGCCGAGCAGCACGAGCTTGTCGCCGCCCTCGTGCGTGCGGAAGCGCTCGATCCCGAGCTCGCAGCACAGCTCGTGCATCAGCCACGGGCCCTCGCGCGGCGGCCCGACGAACTGGCCGCCCTGATCGATCGCGACGCCGTCGCCGACCGGCCGGCTGAGCACGCGCCCGCCGACGCGGTCGCGCGCCTCCAGCAGCACGGTCGCGATGCCGAGCCGCTCGAGCTCGCGCGCGGCGGTCAGCCCGGCCAGGCCGCCACCGACGATCGCGACGTCCGTCTCCAGTCCCCTCAATTGTCCCCCCGACGAATCCCCCGAAGAGTGACGATTCTACTTCCCGGTCGGTTCCGCGCGCCCGCAGCGCGGTCAGCGTTCGTCGTATGTCGAGATCGCCGCGCGCGGCAGCTCCGGCGCGTTCTCGCGCAGGAGGCCCCGCAGCACCCTGCCGGGGCCGACCTCGACGAACGCGTCGACGCCGTCCTCACGCATGCGCCGGACGGTGGCGGAGAACAGGACGGGTCTCGTGACGCCGTCGACGAGCGCTTCGGCGATGTCCTTTGCGTGTTGCTTGGGCTCGGCGTCCACGGCCGAGTAGAAGGGGATCGCGGGTTCTCTCAGCTCCACGTCGTCGAGGGCCGCGCGCAGGCGCTCCGCGGCCGGCGCCATCAGTGGGGTGTGACACGCGATCGCGATCGGCAGTCGGACGACCATCCGCGCGCCGGCCTCGTCGAGGCGGTCGGCTGCTGCCTGGACGTCCGCGACTGCTCCCGAGATCACCGTCTGCGTCGGACTGTTGACGTTCGCCACCCAGACGTCGCCGAGCGCGCTGCAGATGCCGGCCACTGTGTCATGGGGGAGGCCGACGACGGCGACCATCGCGCCCGGCCGGCCCGCTCCGGCCGCCGCCATCGCGCGCCCGCGAACGTCGACGAGTCGGAGGGCGGTCTCGTGGTCGAGCGCTCCGGCCTCGACCAGTGCTGCGTATTCGCCGAGGCTGTGACCGACGACGGCGCTGGGGGAAGGCAGCTGCGCTTGGGCGGCCGCGGCGGCGGCCCGGGTGGTCACGAAGATCGCTTGCTGGAGCTCGTCGGCGTGCCAGGCCGGCTCGGCGTCGGACACGCAGCGCTGCACGAGATCGAACTCCACGATCGGCCTGGCCCGCGCCGCGAGCGCGTCGAAGCCCGGCAGCTCGGCCCCCATCCGGGCTCGCTGCGACCCCTGCCCCGGGAACGCCCACGCGATCACACCGCTGATCATCTCGCGCCGCGCCACCGCCCGCCAGACCAACCGCAGCAGGCAGCGGCTACAATCCCCCGCTCGCACTGCGCCCGTAGCTCAGCTGGATAGAGCGTCGGTCTACGGAACCGAAGGTCAGAGGTTCGAATCCTCTCGGGCGCGTGACTGGAAGCCCTGCGGAAGCGGGGCTTTCGGCGTTTGAGGGGCCGGCGCAGGCGCCTACGGGAACAGGCGGGGCAACACGCGGCCGTCGATGCTCTGTCGCGTTTGACCGGGTAATGGAGTGCTCGGGGGGTCGGTCTGGATATCCTCCTGGCGATGCCGAGGCGCGCAGTTCCCTTGCTGATGGTGTGCTGTGTTGCGATTGGGCTGTACTTGGTGGCGCCTGCCGCTGCGTATGACGTCTACTGCCGCGATGGAACCATCAGCCATTCGGGGGGCAGACAGGGGGCCTGTTCCTACCACGGCGGCGTCGCGGGGCCGGTCGGTGGCGGCATTGCACCGGTGACTCCCGTGGCACCGGGGACTCCCCCGATTGCATCCACCGACGTCATCGCACCCACGCTGGCTGCTCTCTCCTACGCCGGGCCCGGCGCCGTGGCGATCGGTCGGTCGGTTACGCCTCCGCAGGTCAGCGTGAGTGACGACGTTGCCTGGCCCGCGAATCCCGCGGGGTACACCGTCACGCTGACGTGGGGCGACGGCGTCGTCGAGAGCATCCTCTTCGGCGGGGTCACGGCGGCATACGTTCCGGTGACGCTTTCCCTGCCCGCTCATACGTACGCCGACGCCGGACGCTTCAGCCCGACGCTTGTGGCAATCGACCCGGCGGGAAACACGACGACCGTGACCTTGTTCACGGTAACCGTCTCTCCGCCGCTCGCAGTGTCTGACGGTTACCCGCGGCTCGTGGGCAAGGCTCGGGTCGGACGGACGCTCAGATGTCTCGTGGGGGACTGGGGCGACCCGGACGCCAAGGTGCGTTTTCGCTGGCTGCTCAACGGCCATCTGATCCGCGGCCAGACGCGCCCGACGCTCCTGTTGCACCAGAACGCGCAGGGCCGCGACGTGGCCTGTCGTGTCAGTGTGGGCAACGCCGGCGGCCACGCCCAGGCGACGAGCAGGTCCCGCCGTGTCGCTCTGAAGCCCGTGCTACGTACAACATTCGTTAGCGGCCTGCGTTGATGAGGCGGTGTGGACCGGCGGCCCCGGAGCGCTGAGTCAGAGCAGCTTCAGGAACTCGTCACGCGAGATCTCGGCGTCCTGCAGGATGCGCACAAGCAATCCGCGTCCGATGTCCTTGCTTTGGGCTGGTACGACCACGGGGTGGAGGACGACGTCCGTGCACGAAGACCTGATGGCTGCCGGTCGTGCGGTCGAGTCGCCAGCCCTTAGGGACGAGCTGCCGCGGCCGAACGGCCGGAAGGCGTGGGCTCACGCCGCGGCGACTATGCCGCGCTCGACCTGCGGAAGGGGCAGGTCGTGTGTGCGCATGCTCTCGAGGTAGGCGGGGAGCGCGTCGCGCAGCATCGCGATCGCCTCCTCGCGGGTGGCGCCCTCGGTCGCGAGCCCGGGCAGTTCTGACACGTAGATCAGGAAGCCGCCGTCGGTCTGGCGCTCCAGCACGTACTCGAACTCGCGTGGCTCGGACATCAACGAGAGGATAGGCGAACCTTGCGGTGCTTCCAAGCAGCGCTGGCGGCAGTGGGGCAACGGCGGGGCAACGCACGCCACGGACCTCGAACGAACTCGACGAGTTCACAGGTTACGCCGCCGGACAGGAGTACCGGCTGGGACCACCCACATCAGGGCTCGGGCCGGGCCGGCGTTCAGGTCGTGCACGGTCGTAGGTGCCCGGCGCCGTCGCGTCGGCGATCGCGAGCCTTGCTCACACAAGCGCCTTAGGCAAGGTGGTTTGCCATGAAGATGCGACAACTGCCGCGGGTTCGAACCCCGCCCCGGCGGCGACCAGGTCGGCGGCCGTCTGGGGCGAGACGGGTGCCTTGCGGTTGGCTAACACTCGGCTTAGGGTGCGCCTTTCCGCTTGCAGGTCGCAACCGTTTGGAGGGGTGTTGGTGCAGGACACCACGTGCCATATGTCGATTTCGCTTGACGGCTTCGTCGCCGGGCCAGAGCAGAGTCGAGAGCACCCGCTGGGCAAGCGCGGGAGGGAGCTTCACCGCTGGCACCTGGGCGACGAGCGCGCCAATGAGGCCGACGAGACGGCGGCTAGTTGGCTTATGCGTCCGCGCGGCGCCTATCTGATGGGCCGCAACATGTTCGGGCCGATCCGCGGTGAGTGGGCGGAGGACTGGCGCGGGTGGTGGGGGCCCGAGCCGCCTTATCACGCCCGGTGTTTGTGCTCACCCATCACGCTCGCGAGCCGATCGAGATGGACGGCGGGACGACCTTCTATTTCGTCACCGGCGGGTTCGACGCCGCCTACGCGCAGGCTCGCGAGACCGCTGGCGATGACGGCGTGGACATCGCGGGGGGCGCCTCGACCGTGCGGCAGGCGCTCATCGCGGGGGTCGTCGACGAGCTCACGCTCGACATCGCCCCGGTTCTGCTCGGGTCCGGCGAGCGGATCTTCGACGGCGTCGAGTCCCTTGGCATGGAGCCGGTGGAGGTGCTGCATTCGCCGCTGGCCACGCACATCCGCTACCGCCGGGCCGGCTAGAGCCCGGCGGCCCCACCGGCTCCGGCCACCGCCCAGAGCGAGCCTGTCGCCGTCGATCGGCAGGGCGCCCACAGCGGCGAACATCGCTTGGCAGGCGCGAAAACGCAGATGCAAATGAGAACCATTCTTGTTAGTCTGGGACCGGATGCGCTCGCTCCGACGGCTCCCGACCTGCCTGCTCGCTCTGCTGTCGGCGACCGCGCTGCCGGCGCTCGCCGGCTGCGGAGCCACCACCGATGACGGGCCGGCACCCGCGGGCTCGGTGAAGGTGGTTGCGACGACGACGCAGGTCGGCGACTTCGTGCGCGCGGTCGGCGGCGGGCGCGTGGCGGTTGTGCAGGTGCTGCAGCCCAACAGCGATCCGCACGAGTACGAGCCGCGCCCGGACGACGTGCGTGCGCTGCTCGACGCGCCGGTCGTGTTCGAGAGCGGCGACGACCTCGACGCGTGGATGGGCAAGGTCGTCGAGGCGTCGGGGGCGGATCCCCGCGTCGTCGTGCTCGCGGACGCGAACGTGACCCACGTCGCCGGCGAGCGCTCCGGCACCGAGGCGTCGAGATACGACGCGCACTGGTGGCACGACCCCCGCAACGTCGCGGCGGCGATCGCCGTCATCCGCGACGCGCTCGCCCGCACGAACCCCTCGGCCGCACCCGTCTACGCCCGCAACGCGCACACCTACCTGCGCCGGCTGCGGCGCCTCGACGCGGGGATCGCGACCTGCATGCGCCGCGTGCCGCCCGCGCAGCGCAGGCTCGTGACCGACCACGACGCGTTCGGCTACTTCGCGCGCCGCTACGGGATCGACGTGGTCGGCGCGGTGATCCCGTCGCAGACGACCGCGGCGCAGCCGTCCGCCGGCGACGTCGCGCAGCTGACCGACACGATCCGCCGCGAGCACGTCCACGCGGTCTTCCCGGAGCGCTCGCTGAGCCGCAAGCTCGCACAGGCGATCGCGCGCGAGACGGGCGCTTCGGCCGACTACGAGCTCTACGGCGACACGCTCGGGCCGGCCGGCTCGGACGGCGCGACCTACCTCGGCATGGAGCGCCACAACGCCGACGCGATGGTGCGCGGCTTCACCGCCGGGCGGGAGCGCTGCCGCTTCGGCGCCGTCGGCTCGCGGTAGGGGTCCGCAGCAATGGTCAGGCTGCGCTGCCCGATCTCGGTCTCGCTCGGCGGCGGCGTCGACGTCGTGCAGCAGTACCTCGCGGCCGGCCTGCTCGACGAGCTGGATCTGCACGTCGTGCCGGTGCTGCTCGGCGGCGGCACGCGGCTGTTCGACGGGCCTGCCGGCGCCGCGGCCCCGCGCTTGGACCAGGTCGACGTCGTCGAGGCGCCGGGCGTGGCGCACCTGCGCTACCGCGTCGTGCGCTGAGCGCTACCGCGCCGCGAAGCCGCGCAGCAGCGCTCGCACCGCCACGTCCCAGCGCCGCTCGACCGCCGCCGCCGAGCCGCCGAGCCGTCTCGCGCTCTCGGCCGCCGCGAGCCCGTGGATGAGCGCGACGCAGGCGTGCGCGACGTCCGTCGGATCGCCGCCCACGCGGCCCGCGGCGATCGCGCGGCGCACCATCGCGACGATCCGCTCACGCACCGCCGCCCCGGCGGCTGTCTCCTCAGGAGCGGGGTCGAAGCTCGCGAACGGGCGCGAGAACATCACCGCCGCGAGCGCCGGGTGCTCGACGATGAAGCCGCGGTAGGCCTGCGCGAGTGCGACGAGGTCCTCGACCGGGTCCGCGCTCTCGCGCAGCGCCGCGAGCGCCGCACCGAGCTGCGCGAAGCCGGCGAAGAACATCGCGCGGACGACCCCCGACTTGTCGCCGAACAGCTCGTAGACGGCAGGCGGGGACGTGCCGGCCTCCTCGGCGAGGCGGCGCGCCGTCAGCGCCGCCACGCCGTCGCGCTCGACGATCCGCAACGCGGCCTCGAGCACCTGCTCGCCGAGCTTGGGTGTGCGCTGCTTGGGCTTCGGCATGGCGCGAGCGTAGCTGCAGCCACAGCCAACTGCAAACATCGTTCCGAAACGATGTTACGATCGACCGCATGAGCTCACTCACCTCCTACGACCTCGCCGACGGGATCGCCACCGTCGCGATGGACGACGGCAAGGCCAACGCCCTCTCCCCGGCCATGCTCGCCGAGCTGTCCGCCGCCCTCGACCGCGCCGACGCCGACGGCGCGATCGTCCTGCTGACCGGCCGCGAGCGGACCTTCTCCGGCGGCTTCGACCTGCGCACCGAGCCGGGCGACTGGCCCGCGATGGTCGCCGGCGGTGCACGACTCGCCGAACGCCTCCTCTCCTTCCCGCACCCGGTCGTCGCCGCCTGCAACGGCAACGCCGTCGCGATGGGCGGCTTCCTGCTGCTCGCCTGCGACGTGCGCGTCGGCGCGGCCGGCGCGTTCAAGCTCGGCCTCAACGAGGTCGCGATCGGCCTCGCCGTCCCGCGCTTCGGGATCGCGCTGGCGCAGCACCGCCTCACGCCTCCTTACGCCGACCGCTGCATGCTGACCGGCGCGCTGCTCGATCCCGAGGAGGCCTGCGCCGCCGGCTTCCTCGACCGCGTCGTCGCGCCCGAGCGGCTGCGCGACGAGGCGACCGCCGCCGCGCGCGCCCTTGCCGCGATCGACCGCACCGCCCACGCGAAGACGAAGCGGCACTCGCGCGAGCGCGTGCTCGCCGGCGTGCGCGACGGGATCGAGCGGATCGAGGCCGGCGGCGTCGACGGCTGGTGAGCGCCGCGGGCCACGCGACCGCCCGCTGAGGCGTCAGGCCACGTCGGCCGTGGCCGGCGACGGGCCGCCGTCGACGTCCCCGATCGCGTAGCCGTTGCGGCCGGCTTCCTTGGCGCGGTACATCGCCGTGTCGGCGGCGACGACGAGCGCCTCGCGCTCGACGCCGGCGTCCGGCACGAACGTCGCGACGCCGACGCTGATCGTGACGCGCGGCAGCACGCGCCCGTCGACGCACGTCGTGTGTCCGGCGACCGCCTGCACGAGCTCGCGCGCGACCGCCTCGACGCCGGCGCGGTCGATCTCCGGTAGCAGCACCGCGAACTCGTCCCCGCCGAGCCGGGCGATTGTGTCGCTGGCGCGCAGGCGGGCCCGCAGCGCGTCCGCGACGCTGACGATCAAGCGGTCGCCAACGCTGTGCCCGTAGGTGTCGTTGATCTGCTTGAAGCGGTCGACGTCGAGCGCGATCACCGCCCCGGGCCGTCTGTAGCGCTGGGCGTGCGTGAGCTGGCGCTCGACGTCGAGCTCGAAGCGGCGCCGGTTGAGCAGGCCGGTCAGCGGGTCGTGGTCGGCGAGGTGGCGCAGCTCGGTCTCGAAGCGCTTGCGCTCGCTCACGTCGAGTACGTGCAGCAGCGCGACGGTGCCGTGCTCGCCGTCGAGCGGGACGACGTGGATCGAGACCGTCGTCTCCGCGCCGCCCACGTCCAGGAGGCACGCCTCGAGCTCGACCGCCGTGCGGCGCCCGGCGCAGACGTCCGCGATCGCGGCGGCGAGGCTCGCGCGGTCCTGCTCGCGCACGAGCTGGTCCGGCGTCATCGTGCACAGCCGCTCGCGCGTGCGGCCGATCAGCAGCGCCAGCGCTCGGTTCGCGTTGGCGATCGAGCCGTCCGCGTCGATCACCGCCTTGCCGGCGGGCGAGGACTCGAAGATCGTGCGCAGCTCGGCCTCCGCGCGACGGCGCTCGGCGACGACGCTCGCGACGAACAGGGTCGAGACGATCGCGATCGCCAGGGCGCCCTGCAGCGTTCGCGCGGACGGTCCCCCGCCGTCGGCGAGGAACGGGCCGAAGCCGGCGACGGTCGCGCTCGTCGCGATCGCCGCGACGCCGACGAGCGCAAGCGAGGCGGAGCGCGCGCCGTAGCGGACGGCGACCCACAGCAGCAGCGGCAGGATCGCGCGCGAGCGGTACAGCAGCTCGGACAGGTCGGCGATCGGCTCCCAGCAGATCAGCGCGGCGACGATCCAGACCGCCGCGACGGAGACGATCGCGCCCGCGTCAGCGCGCGCCGGGCGCTGCCAGCGCAGCAGGATCGCGACGGGCGCAACGGCGAGCATGCCGAGCCCGTCGGCGAGCCACCACTGCGCCACCGCGTCGCGGAACGGCGCGTCGTAGGCGATCGTCAGGACCGCTGCGCCGAGGACCGCCGTCACCGCGTTCGCGAGCGTCGCCGCCGCGAGCAGCCCCGCGACCTCGCGCGTCGACTCGAACGTCAGCCGTCTGCGCGCGGGCGCCATCGTCTGCAACGTCCAGGCGGCGAGCAGGCCCTCGCAGGCGTTGACCGCGGCGAGCGCGACCGCCGGCGTGTCGAGGCCGCGCGCCCAGGCTTGTGCGGCGAGGTTCGCGAGGAAGGCCGCGAGCGCATAGCGCGGCCAGGCACGGCGCGGAACCGCCACGAGCACACCGAGTGCGAGGCCGCTCGCCGGCCACAGCAGCGCGACCTGGCCGTCGGACAGGAAGGCGAGCCCGAGCCGCGAGAGGGCGAAGTAGCCGATCGCGAAGGCGAGCGGCCCTGCGACCTGGGAGCCCAGACCCGGAGGAACACGACGTGAGCGCATCTGTGCCACAGCATCGGCAACGGAGCGGTCGGACCTGACTCCGGGGCGCCATCAGCGGTGTTCCGGCGAAGTACGGTGTACGGCATATTGGCTGAGTGGATACGCGCCTACTCATCCGTCGCTTGTCGCTTGCAGAAGAGCCCACCGGAGGGTAGGTTTTTGGCGATCTAAGTTACGGGCAATCGGGGGTCCCGACGTGACGGCCGGACGCGCAAGGCGGAGAGAACAGGGACGCACGCCGGTGATCGTTGCCAGACTGGCGGAGGAGCTGCGCGACGATCCGATCGAGTCGTCATGAGCCTGCTGGAGCTCTCGCACGCGACCAAGCGCTTCACGAGCGGCCAGCGCGAGACGCTCGCGTTGCGAGACGTCTCGCTCGAGCTGGACCCGGGCGACTTCGTCGCCGTCTATGGCCTGCGCCGCTCCGGCCGCACCACGTTGCTGCGCGTGGTCGCCGGGATCCTGCCGCTCGACGATGGCACCGCGCGCTTCGATGGACACGATCTCGCCGACCGCTCGGCGGGTGCGCTCGGCGTCGGGATCGGCTACTGCAGCCCCGCCTTCGATCCCGCGCACGGCGGCAGCGTGACCGACCACGTGGCGGTCGCGCTGCTCGCGCAAGGCGTCGGGCGCTCGCGTGCGTGCGCGCGCGCCGAGGAGGCGCTCGCGCGCGCCGGCGCGAGCGGCTGCGCGAACCTCGACCCGCGCGAGCTGCACCTCGACGAGCTCGTGCGCGCGGGGATCGCGCGCGCGCTCGTGACGAGGCCGCGCCTGCTGCTGTTGGACGAGCCGACGAACGGCGTCGACGTGCTCAAGCGCGACGGGATCATCGAGCTGTTGCGCGCGGCAGCCGACGGAGGCACGGCCGTGCTGATGACGGTCGGCGAGCCGCTCGCCGGTCCCGACCGCGTGCTCGCGTTGGACGGCGGCCGCCTGCGCGGGCACGAGGCGCAGGAGCAGGCGCCCGTGGTGCCGCTGCGCCCGCGGCACGTGGAGCCGGTCGCGTGAGCGGGCTCGAGCTGCGCGACGTCGTCAAGCACTACCCGAGCGGAGAGGAGACGGTGCGCGCCGTCGACGGCGTGACGCTCGCCGTCGCGCCCGGCGAGGTCGTCGCGCTCTACGGCCCGAGCGGCTCCGGCAAGACGACGCTGCTGCTGCTGGCCGCCGGCCTCCTCAGCGCCGACGCGGGGAGTGTCCGCTTCGGCGGCCGCGACGTCGGCGCGCTGTCGAACGAGCAGGCGGCCGTCTACCAGCGTCGGGACGTCGGCTTCATCTCGCAGTCGTTCGACCTCCTCGCGGGCGTGCCCGCGGTCGACAACGCCGCTGTCAAGCTGCTCGCCGATCGCGTGCCGCTCGCCGCCGCGCGGCGCGAGGCGACGCCCTGGCTCGAGCGCGTCGGGCTTGGACGCCGCCTGCACCACATGCCCGCGCAGCTGTCCGGCGGGGAGCGCCAGCGCGTCGCGATCGCGCGGGCGCTCGCGAACGAGCCGCAGCTCGTGCTGGCCGACGAGCCGACCGGCAACCTCGACACGCGTCGCGGCGAGGAGGTACTCGAGCTGCTGGTGGGCATGAGCCGCGAGCGGAAGGCGGCGGTCGTGCTCGTGACGCACGACCCGCATGCCGCCGAGGTCGCCGACCGCATGTTGACGCTGCGCGACGGGCGCCTGGTCGAGTACGTCCCGGAGCAGTCGGTCCGCAGGACGTCGATCGCACTCGCGCGGCGAGGCTGAGGGAGCGGCGTGCGCGTCCAGACGCTCGTCTACTTCTACGGCCGGCGCCTGCGTACGCATCCGATCCAGGAGCTGCTCGCCGGCCTCGGGATCGCGATCGGCGTCGCGCTCGCGTTCGCCGTGCTCGTCGCGAACGGCTCGATCGCCGACTCGGCGAACCAGGTCATGCGCGCCGTCGTCGGGCGCGCGGACCTGCAGCTGCAGGCGCGCGACACGCGCGGATTCGACGCCGGCGTGCTGAGCGAGGCGGCGCGGCTGCCGGGTGTGCGGCAGGCCGCCCCGCTGGTCGAGCAGCGCGCCGTGCTGATCGGCCCGAGCGGGGAGCGGGTCGCGGTGAGCCTCGGCAGCCTCGACCCGCGGCTGGCTGCGCTGTCCGGCCGGCTCGCGGGCAACTTCGTCGCCGGCGGCTTCCGCTTCCTGGACGGCGTGATGCTGCCGAGCGCGACGGCACAGGCGCTCGGCTTGCCGAATCCGGTCGACCAGGCGATCCTGAGGCCGCTGCCGCCGGTGCGGGTCGCGCTGCGCGGAGCGGCCCACCGGCTGCCGGTCGCCGCCGTGCTCGGCCGCGAGACGATCGGACCCGTCTCGACCGCGCGCGTCGGAATGCTGCCGCTGCGCCGCCTGCAGCGGCTGGCCGGGATGGAGGGCCGCCTCACACGCGTGCTGGTGGAGACGATCCCCGGTCAGGAGACCCAGGCGCGCGCCGGGCTCGCCGCGGTCGCGCGCCGGCATCACCTGGCGCTCACGCCGACGACGGCCGAGGCCGGGCTGCTCGAGCAGGCGCTCGGCCCCAGCAACCAGGCGACGAGCTTCTTCGCCGCGATCAGCGCGCTGCTCGGCTTCCTGCTCGCGTTCAACGCAATGCTGCTGACGGCGCCCGAGCGCCGGCGGATGCTTGCCGAGCTGCGCATCCAGGGCTTCAAGCCGCGCCAGCTTGTCGGCCTGCTGATGTTCCAGGCGTTCGTCCTGGGCGCGGTCGCCTCGCTCGTCGGACTGGTCATCGGCAGCGTGCTGTCGCACAGCGTCTTCAACGCCTCGCCGGACTATCTCTCGCCGGCGTTCACGCTGGGAGCGAGCACGGTCGTGGGCGCGTGGCCGATCGCGCTGGCGCTCGGCGGCGGGACGCTCGCGTGCTGCCTGGCCGCCGCGCCGCCGCTGCTCGACCTGCGCCGCGGGCGGGCGGTCGACGCCGTCTTCCACGCGGGCGGGGCTCCCGGCAACGCGATCGAGCTGCGCGCGCGCCGGCAGCTGTTCGCGGCCGCGCTCGCGCTGATCGCGCTCGCGACAGCGATCCTGCTGGCGGCGCCGTGGGCGGCGCTCGTCGCCTGCGGCCTGCTCGCGCTCGCGACCGTGCTCGCGATCCCGCTGACGTTCAGCGCCGTCGTGAAGCTCGCCGAAGCGCTGACGGCGCGCTTCGACTGGCTCAACATGCTGTCGGTCGCGCTGCTCGGGCTGCGCGCGACGACCGTGCGCTCGCTCGCGCTGGCGGCGACGGGCGCGGTGGCGGTGTTCGGCAGCGTCGCGATCGGCGGCGCGCGCAACGACCTGCTCGAGGGGATCGCGCGCTACACCGACGGCTATGTCTCGACGGCCGACCTGTGGGTCGTCAACCCGCTCGACAACCAGGCGACGAACGACGTCGCCGGGGGCGGTGCCGCCGCCGCACGCGCGGCAGCCGTCCCGGGCGTCGCCGCGGTGCGCCCCTACCAGGGCGGCTTCCTGGACTTCGACGGCCGGCGCGTGTGGGTGATCGCGCGCTCGCCGGAGGATCGCGCGCTGGTGCCGGCCAGTCAGCTCGTGCGGGGTGACGTCGCCACGGCGACGCGTCGGCTGCGCGCGGGCGGATGGGCCGTCATGTCGGACGAGGTCGCCCGTGCGCACCACGTCGGGCTCGGGAGCTCTATCGCGATCCCGACCCCGACCGGCACGACGCGCCTTCGCGTCGCGGCGACGACGACGAACCTCGGGTGGCCGCCGGGCGCGATCATCATGGGGGCGGCCGACTACCGCCGGGCATGGGCGACAGCGGCCCCCACGGCGCTGGAGGTTGATGTCGTCCCCGGCGCCGACCGGGCGGCCGTTCAGCGCGGGGTGGGGCAGGCCGTCGGCGCCGGGCCGGACGGCGGCCTGCTGGTGCAGACGGCGGATGCGCGCGCGGTGGGGATCGACGCCTCGGCCAACCAGGGCCTCGCGCGGCTCGGGCAGATCTCGGCGCTGCTGCTGATCGCCGCGGTGCTCGCGATGGCGGCGGCGATGGGCGCGGCGATCTGGCAGCGGCGGCCTTCGCTCGCGGCGCTGCGGATCCAGAGCTTCAGTCCGCGGCAGCTGTGGCGTGTGCTGCTGCTGGAGACGGGCGTCGTGCTGGGCGCCGGCTGCCTCACGGGCGCGCTCGTCGGCATCTACGGGCAGATCGTGATCGACCGCTATCTGCGCAGCGTGACGGGCTTCCCGGTCGCCTCGACGCTCGCGGGCTGGTCGACGGTGGAGATCGTCGCGCTCGTCGTTGTCGCCGCGCTCGCCGTCGTCGCGATCCCCGGCTGGTTCGCCGCGCGCGTCCCGCCACAGCTCGGCCTTCAGGATTATTGACGCACCCGATTGCGGGGCCGATCGCGGCGCCTGAGCGGAAGATGCTTCCAGAAAATGGGGTCACGCACTATGGCGGTATGGCTCGGCAGGAAAGGAGCCGCGGCACCTCTGGGGCGGCCGCCGTCGCGCTCGTGCGGGCGAACGCGCGCTTCTGGCCGACCGTCTTCCCCGACGTTCGGCGCGAGCTGCGCCGCTGGGACCTGCAGGCGCAGGCGATCCCCGACGACGTGCTGCGTGCGCAAGCGCTCGCGAAGCTGCGGCGCGAGCGCTTCAACACGGAGGTCGCGGCGACGCTGGCCACGCTCGTCTCGCCGGCGCGCCGCCACCATGCGGTCGAGGCGATCGTCGCGCTCGAGGTGATGTACGACTACCTCGACGGAGTCACCGAGCTGCCGTCTCGGAACCCGCTCGCCGACGGGCGCCGGCTCTATCGCGCCTTCGCCGACGCCACGGCGCCCGCAGGTCCTTTCGCCGACTATCACGGCCGCCATCCGCGGCGCGACGACGGCGGCTATCTGGCCGCGCTCGCCGCAGCGTGCCGGCACGGGCTGTGGTCGCTGCCCGCGGCACCCGTCGTCGCACCCGTGGCGAGCGCCGTGCTGGCGCGCTGCGGCGAGGCGCAGACGCGTACGCATGCGGTCGCCCGCCTGGGCTCGGGGCAGCTGCAGGCATGGGCGCGGACACAGCCGGAGATCCGCGCGCTGCGCTGGGCGGAGGTCGCCGCCGCCGCCGCCTCGTCCGTGCTCGCCGGCCATGCGCTGATCGCGCTGGCGGGCGATTCCGCGGCGACGGGCGCCGACGCCGAGCGCGTCGCCGGCGCCTACCTGACGACGTGCGCGCTGACGACGCTGCTCGACAGCCTGATCGACGCCGAGTCCGACGCCGTCACCGGCGGCCACGCCTATCTCGCCTACTACGACGACGACGTGGACCTGGCCGAGCGGCTGGGCCTGCTCGCGCGCGAAGCGGTCGTCGCCGCCGCGGAGCTGCCGCGTGCTGCGCACCATCTCGTGACGGTCGCGGGTGCGGCCGCCTTCTACCTGTCGGCGCCCGGCGCCGCTGGGGCGCGGGCGATCCGGGTGACCGCGGAGGCGGTCGACGAGTTGGGCCCGCTGCTGGACTCGGCGCTGGCGATCTTTGCCGTCTGGCGAGGGGCGAAGCGGCGGCACGAGCGGCGTGCGAGCGACGCCCGCCATGCGCCCGAGCCCGCCAGCGTCGTGCCCGCCCTAGTCTGACCGCCGAGGGGGGTTGCGCCAGTACTGGGGTCGGTAGGGCGGGCGCGCGGACTGCGGTGGATTACGGAGGCATGGAATCCCCGATTCCGGGGACGATGGGCGCCATGGAAATCGCCACCCCGTCACTCGCTTCTTCGCTTCCCCCGAGCATCGCCACCGTCTCCCGCAGCGCGGCTCCCGGGCGCTCCTCGGCCCGCTCGACGACTGCCGCCCGCTCGCTGGCTCACCAGCTCGAGCGCGACCGGATCGAGCAGCGGGCCGCCCGCGTGCGCAAGGTGATCCACGCTCTGCGCGAGCGCGCCGACGCGCGCGACACCGTCGGCGGCGCTCCACGCCCGCTGCGCGCCGCGATCGAGGACTTCGGCCACGAGCTGGCCGAACTCGAACGGCGCCTGCGCCATCACGGTCCCGCGGGCGGCGCCGGGCGCTCCTGACAGCCGGCTTGGCGCGCTCCTGACAGCCGGCCTGGCGCTCACAAGCCGGCGAGCTTGCGCAGCAGCGTCTCGAACTGCTCCCGCTCGTCGGCGTCGAGCGCTCCGAACAGCTCGTCGCCGAGTCTGCGAGCAAGCGAGCGGCCGCGTCTGAGCGCCGCCTCGCCCGCGGGCGTGAGGTGGATCGCCCGCTTGCGCCGGTCTTCGGTCAGGACCCGCCGCTCGGCGAGTCCGCGATCCTCCAGCCCGTCGAGCGTGGCGACGAGCGTGCTCGCGTCGATCTCGGCGGCGGCCGCGAGGTCGTGCTGCGTGAGTCCCGGCTGCGCGGCGACGATGTTGAGGGCCGCGAACTCGCGCGGATGCAGGCCGACTTCCCCGAGCGCGGCGGCGAAGCGCATCCGCGACCGCCCCGCGACCCAGTTCAAGAGGAAGCCGGAGTACTGTGTGAGCGGCCCCGGGGGGCGGTCCCCGTCGATCATGGCCATAGGTAACACGAATCTTACGCTCCCCGATTCATTTGTGATACAAACGACCGTATGACCGCTCTCACTCGCTGGGTACTCGCGCACCGCAAGCTCGTCGTCGCCTTCTGGCTCGTCCTCACGATCGTCGGGATGGCCACGGCCGGCCCGGCGTCGAGAGCGATGAACCAGAAGTTCTCCGTCCCCGGCCGCGAGGGGTGGGAGACGAACGTCCAGATCCAGCGGCTCTACCACGGCACCGGCGGCAACGCCGCGCCGCTCGTGCCGGTCGTGCAGCTGCCGGCCGGTAGAACGGTCGAGACGGCTGCCGTGCGCGCCGAGCTGCGCGGCGTCGAGGACAAGCTGAGAGCGGCGCTGCCCGGCGCGCGCATCACCGGCTACGGCTCGACGGGCGACGCCGCGTTCGTCTCCAGAGACGGCCGCACCGCCTTCGCCGTGGCGTTCGCGACCCCGGACCCGGACCAGCCGTTCGGCGACAACCCGAAGGCGGAGAGAGCGGCTCGCAGAGCGCTCGCGGGGGTGACGGTCGGCGGTGCGCCGGTGCGCCTGTCCGGCTTCGACGCGCTCAACGCGCAGAGCGGCGACTCCGACGGCCCCGGCGTGCTGCTCGAGGCGCTGCTCGGCGGTCTCGGCGCGCTCGTCGTGCTCGGCTTCGTGTTCGGCTCGCTGCTCGCCTTCGTGCCGATCCTGATGGCGATCCCGGCGATCATGACCTCCTTCCTGGCCGTCTACGGCCTCACCCAGGTCACCGGCGTCTCGCCGATCGTGCAGTTCCTGATCGCGCTCGTCGGCCTCGGCGTCGCGATCGACTTCTCGCTGCTGATCTCGATGCGCTGGCGCGAGGAGCGCGCCCACGGGCGCGCGGGCGACGAGGCAATCGTGCGCGCGATGGAGACGGCCGGCAGAGCGGTCGTCTTCTCCGGCACGACCGTCGCGATCGGCCTGTTCGCGCTCGTCGCGCTGCCGCTGCCGTTCCTGCGCTCGGTCGGCTACGGCGGCCTGCTGATCCCGGTGATGAGCGTCGCGGTCGCGCTGACGCTGCTGCCGGTCGTGCTGCACTCGGCGGGCAGACGCCTCGACTGGCCCCACATCCGCACCGACGACAGAGCGTCGCGCTTCTGGACCAACTGGGCGAGAGGCATCGTCAGGCACCGCGCGATCGCGGCCGGCGTGGCGCTGCTGATCCTCGGCGTGCTCGTCGCCGCCGCGATCCAGATGCACCCCGGCCTGTCCGACCTCGACACGCTCGCCACGCAGGGCGACGCGAAGGCCGGGCTCGTGGCGCTGGAGGACTCCGGCATCGGCGGCGGCGCGCTCGTGCCCAACGAGGTGCTCGTGAGAGGGACTGCGCCCGATGGCGTGGCGAGCGCGCTCGCCGGCGTCGACGGGATCTCCGGCGCGACCGCGCCGGCTGCCCCGTCGTGGCATCAGGCCGGCAGCTCGGTCGTGCTCGCGTTCCCGGTCGAGGACGGCTCCTCCGGCTCGTGGCGCACCGTCGTCGACGACGTGCGCGACGCGGCGCACGCCCAGGGCGGCGAGGTCGGCGTCGGCGGGCAGCCGTCGCAGAACAGCGACTTCATCGACGCCGTCTACGGCAACTTCCCGTTGATGCTCGCGCTCGTCGGGATCGTCACCTTCCTGCTGCTGGCGCGCGCGTTCCGCTCGGTGCTGCTGCCGGCGAAGGCGGTCATCCTGAACGTCCTGAGCGTCGCGGCGGCGTGGGGCGTGCTCGTGATCGTGTGGCAGAACGGCCACGGCTCGGAGGCGATCTGGGGAATCCCGGCGTCCGGCTCGATCGAGTCGTGGATCCCGCTGATGGTATTTGCGTTCCTGTTCGGCCTGTCGATGGACTACGAGGTCTTCATCCTCTCGCGCATGCGTGAGGAGTACGACAACACAGGCGACACGGACGGGTCGGTGATCACCGGCATCGGCCGCACCGGCCGGCTCGTCACGAGCGCCGCGCTGATCCTGTTCCTCGCGTTCATGTCGCTCGCGTCGAGCCCCGGCACGCAGATCAAGGTGCTCGCGACCGGCCTCGCCGCCGGCATCCTGCTCGACGCGACCGTGATCCGCGCGCTGCTCGTGCCGGCGGCGGTGTCGCTGTTCGGCAAGGCGAACTGGTGGCTGCCCGACTGGTTCGCGCGGCTGCTGCGCGTGCCGCCCTCCCACGCCCACGAGGGCTTGCCCGCGGGCGCGACGCCGGCGACCGAGACGGAGTAGCGCCAGTCGCACCACGCCGCAGCCGCGGCGGTCGCGCTCACTCCGCGACCGCCGCTTTCCCCTGCCCAGGGCCGGAATCGGACGATCGAGCGTCTCGACGATCAGGCGTTCGATCGTGGCACTACCTCCCGGTCGACTCGGCGTAGCGCGCCTCGTCGACGACCAATCTCCAGTAGCCCTGTGGCGGCCGTGTGGCCCGGAAGTGCTCGAAGTCGAACGTGAGGATCGGGAGTCTGCGGCGCTCGGCAAGCGCCATGACGGATGCGTCGGCCAGCCCGAGGTCGAGGTCGGCGTACCGATGGTCGATCTCGATCGCGCGCCGGAAGATGCCTGGGGAGAGATAGGCGATCTCATGTTCGCCGGCGTCGAGCGCGGCAAGGAACCGACGCGCGGCGTGGCCTCCGACTCGCGCACGTGCGAGCTGGTCGACTTCCACGATCACCGGCTCGGGCACGACCAGGTTGTGTCCGATGCGCGTCACCAGCTCCGCGGCGAGGGCATGAGCCTGGTCTCGCCGGTTCACCGCCGCGACCAGCGGTCCCGCGTCTGCGATGACTCTCAGCGGGCCGAGACCAGCGTCTGGAGGTAGTGCTCGGCATTGAGGCCGAGGTCGGACGGCCCCTCGCCTGCGCCCACGTAGCTCGGCGGCTTGGGGCCGTTGATGCGCTCTGCGCCCTGCACGATGAGACGGGAGACCGTGGCCGAGAAGGACTCGCCGCGCTCCGCCGCTTCGCGGGCAATCGTCTCGACGCTGTCCGGCAGGTAAATCGTGCGGCGGGCCATGCTTGTCTCCGTGGGTATGAACTCGCTCATCATACTCACCCCATGCGCAGCGCGATGGGGCGTGTGCGGTGGCGACGAGCATTGACGGAAGTAAGACGGCGAGTGTGCGAATCGTCTACCGCACGGGTGTGTCCCCCAGATTGTTCCGAACACCGATACACTGCCGCCCGAGATGGCCGAGCAGTCCTCACCGCCGCTGTCGCGCGAGTCGGTCCCGGACCAGGTGTTCGGGCGGCTGTGCGAGGCGATCCTCGGCGGCCAGTACCAGCCGGGAGAGCGGCTGCCGACGCAGCGGGCGCTGGCGGCTGACCTGGGCGTGAACATCGCGACGGTGCGCGAGGCGGTCAAGCGGCTCGAGCAGCTGCGGCTGGTCGAGGTGCGCCACGGCGACGCGATGCGGGTGCGCGACTGGCGCCGCTCCGGCGGGCTCGACGCGCTCGCGCTGCTGACGAGCGTCGACCAGGACGTCGTGCGCTCGCTGTTCGAGTCGCGGCGGCTGCTGCTGAGCGAGGCCGCGCGGCTGGCGGCGAGCCGCGCGAACGAGGCGCAGATGGACGAGATCGCGGAGCTGGCCGGCGCGGTCGCGACCGCGGGCGACGACCACGGCGGGCTGCTGGCCGACTGGCATTTCATGGCGGCCGTCGTCGACGCCGCCGGCAACATCGTCTTCCAGCTGATCATGAACTCCGTGCGCGAGCTGTACCTGCCGCGCATCGGCGCGTTCGGCGGGATCGTCGCCCACCGCGACGAGTGGGCGCCGACCTATCTGCGGGCCGCCGCCGCGATCCGCGCGCGCGACGGAGACGCGGCCGCCGAGGCCGTCGCCGACCTGGCGCTCGCGCAGGAGCGCGCCGTGATGGGGGCGGCGGAATGAGCCGCGCGAAGCCGAACCTCGGCCGCGAGGGGCTCGACCGCTTCGTCGACGCCGCACCGCAGCCGGAGCGCTCGGGCCTGCGGCTGCTGGTCGCGCTCGAGCGCCGCCCGCGCGGGCGGCGCCTGCTCGGCCGCGCCTCCACGATCGACCAGCTCGCGAACGGGCTCGTCGCGATGGGCCGCTACGAGGATCCCGCCAATGCGCTCCCACTCGGCTGGGACGCCGACGCAGTCGCCGCCCGCGGCCGTGCGCTGCGGCGCGAGGAGGGCCGGCCGTGAGCCGCCGCCGCGGGGCGGGTGGGGGCCGCATCCTCGAGGCGGACGTCTGCGTGATCGGCGCGGGCGCCGGCGGCGCCGTCACCGCGGCCGAGCTGGCTGAGGGCGGGATGAACGTCGTCCTGCTGGAGCAGGGCTCGCGCCACGACCCCGACCGCTTCAGCGCTCGTCCGCTCGACATGCTCGCGCGGCTCTACCGCGACGGCGGCCAGACGACGACGCTCGGCACGCCGCCGATCCTGCTGCCGCTCGGGCGCGGCCTCGGCGGCACGACCCTTGTGAACTCGGGCACCTGCTTCCGCACGCCGTCCGCGGTGCTGGAGCGCTGGCGGCGCGAGTTCGGTCTGGAGGCGCTCGCGGACGAGCAGGCGCTCGACCCCTGCTTCGCGCGCGTGGAATCCGCCCTCTCGATCAGCGAGGTCACGCCCGAGCTGGCCGGCGGGAACGCCGCCGTCGCGCGGCGCGGAGCGGAGGCGCTCGGCTGGTCGCACGGCTTCCTCAGACGCAACGCGAGAGGCTGCATCGGCTCCGGCGTGTGCGCATTCGGCTGCCCGACGTCGGCCAAGCAGCACGTCGGCATCACGTACGTCCCGCGTGCCGAGGCGGCCGGCGCGCAGGTGATCTCCGGCGCCGACGTGCGCCACGTGCTCGTCGAGCGCGGCGTCGCTCGGGGCGTCGAGGCACGACTGGCGAGTGGGGGACGGCTGGAGGTGCGCGCGCCGACGGTGATCGTCGCGTGCGGCACGGTCCACACGCCGCTGCTGCTGGCGCGCAGCGGGCTCGGGCGCGCGTCCGGCGAGCTCGGCCGCAACCTCGCGCTGCACCCGGCGACGGGCGCCTTCGCGTTGATGGACGAGGTCGTCGACATGGCGAAGGGCGTGCCGCAGAGCTTCTACGTCGACGAGTTCGCGTCCGAGGGCATCATGTTCGAGGGCGTCGCCGGGCCGCCGTCGTACGTCGCGATGTCGCTGCCGCTGAGCGGCAAGCGCCACGCGGCTGCGATGGCGAGCTACCGCAACCTCGCGATGTTCGGCCTGATGGTGAGCGACGGATCGCGCGGCAGCGTGCGGGCGCTCGGCGGCCGGCCGGTGATCCACTACGAGCTGATGGAGGAGGACGTCGTCCGCTTCCGCAGAGGCCTGCGGCGGATGGATGAGCTGTTCCGCGCGGCCGGGGCGCGCGAGGTGTACCTGGGGCTGCCCGGTGGCGTCTCCCCGGAGAGAGCCCGCGCGCGCGACCTCAAGCTGATGGCGTTCCACCCACTCGGCACCGCGCGGGCGGACGCGCGCCCCGAGCACGGCGTCGTCGACGGCGACCTGCGGCTCCACGGGGCGCAGGGCGTCTACGTCGCCGACGGCTCCGTCGTGCCGAGCTCGCTCGGCGTCAACCCGCAGCTGACGATCATGGCGCTCGCGACCCGTCTCGCTTACGGGCTGCTCGGGCGCCCCGTGCCGCCGCTGACCGAGACGACCGACGCCGCGCGCGAGCGCGTCGCCTGAGACCGAGGAGACCCGACCGATGTCCTTCCTGATCGACCCTGCCCTGCTCTACGCCGGCGGCCGCACGTACGCGGCGACGACGCCGGCGGAGGAGCGCACGCTCGCCAACGACCTCAAGGTCGGCGCGCAGACGATGGCCTTCTTCTACGCGGTCAGCGTGGGCTTGTATCTCGACCGGGAGTGGACGAAGCCGATTTGGCGCCCGGTGCGCGCCAAGTCCGGCCGCGACTGGATGATCAACTCCGGCGTCACGAGATTCGACGCCGCCAAGGCCGGTCCCGGAACCCACAAGCTCGCCGCTGCGATCTTCGCGACGTACCCGGTGTGGCTGTGGCTGGGGATGCGCGGCGGTCGCCGCGCGCGCGGCGCCGTCTGAGCCCGCACGGTTCCGCACGCAAGCGTCCTGCCCTGGGGTCGCAGCACGACCCCAGGGCAGGACGCTTCCCGAGGGCCGCCGGGTCGACTGTGTGCGTGTGCAACTACCATGAGGGCTTCCATGCGCCTCTCCGTCCTCGACCAGTCGCCGATCGCCCACGGGGCGACGGGCGCGGATGCGCTGCGCAACACGCTCGAGCTCGCGCGGCTGACGGACGCGCTCGGCTACCACCGCTACTGGGTCGCCGAGCACCACGGCGGCCCGATGCTCGCGTGCGCGAGCCCGGAGGTGCTGATCGGCCCGATCGCCGCGGCGACGGAGCGGATCCGCGTCGGCTCCGGCGGCGTGATGCTGCCGCACTACAGCCCGCTGAAGGTTGCGGAGAGCTTCAGCATGCTGGCGGGGTTGAACCCCGGCCGCATCGACCTGGGGATCGGCCGCGCGCCCGGGACGGACCAGCGCACGATGCTCGCGCTCCAGCGCGACCGCCGCCACGCCATGGTCGACGACTTCCCCCAGCAGCTCGCCGAGCTGCTCGGATATCTCGACGGCGAGCTGCCGGCCGGGCATCCGTTCGCTTCGCTGGCGCGCGTGCTGCCCGGCCGGCCCGAGACGCCCGAGCCGTGGCTGCTCGGCTCCTCGCCGCAGAGCGGCCTGTGGGCGGCCGAGCTGGGGCTGCCGTACGCCTTCGCGGACTTCATCAACGCAGGCGGCGCACCGATCGCGCAGGACTACCGCCAGCGCTTCCAGGCGTCGATGCGGCTGGAGGATCCGCAGGTCGCCGTCGCCGTGTGGGCGATCGCCGCCGACACGGATGAGGAGGCGCTGCGGCTGGGTGCCAGCGCGAAGATGTCGTTCACGCTGCTGCGCCGCGGGCAGCTCGTGCCGGTCCCGCCGGTGGAGACGGCGCTCGCCTTCCTGGAGCGCGAGGGGATCCCGCTCGACAAGGTCGGGCACGGCCGCCGCACGGTCCTCGGCACGGCCGGCAGAGTCCGCGCCGAGATCGAGCAGGCCGCGCGCGACTACGGCGCCGAGGAGGCGATCGTCGTCACGATCACGCACGACCACACCGCCCGCCTGCGCTCGTACGAGCTGATCGCGGATGCGTTCGGGCTCGCGCCCGCGACCCCCGCGGCGCCGGCCACCGCCGCGGGCTCCGCGCCGTAGCACCCGCCTCGCCCGGAGTGTCCTGCACTGCACCGATGCCGCGAGCGCGGGGCAGGACGCTGTCGGCGCCGCCGGCGGCGCACGCGCGAGAATCGGACGTCATGATGTGTGAGTGATCGCACACTCTGTGATCAGTTCGATCTGAGAGGGTCGGCTGGTCGCGCAGCCAGTTGCCTCGCCGGACCCGCCGGCCGGCCGACCTCGAGGAGGGCCTCGTGCAGACCGTCATGCTCCGCCTCGACGCGCTGATCCGCCGGCGCCGCGGCCTGTTCCTCGGCGGCTGGGCGCTGATCGTGCTCGCCGCGTTCCCGTTCGCCGCGCGCCAGGCCGACCACCTCTCCGGCGGCGGCTTCGACGTACCGGGCTCGCAGTCCGTCGCGGTGCAGCACGCGGTCGAGCGCGACTTCGAGCACGCGCAGGGTTCGACGCTCGCGGCCGTGCTCGTCCCGCACGCCGGCGCGACGACGGCTGAGCTGCGGAGCGCGCTCGAGCACGTCAGAGCCGCTGCCGGCGACGCCGGCCACGTCGTGCTCGCGCCCGCCGCCCGCACGCAGGCGCTGCGCGAGCTCCGGCAGGACGGCCCGCGCACGCTCGTCGTCCCGCTCACGACCGACGTCGGCGACTCCGACGCGATCGACGTCGCCGTCGACCTGCGCAAGTCGCTCGGGATCGCCGACCAGTCGGCGGACGGGCAGGCGGGCGTGTCATTCCACCTCGTCGGCCAGGGCGCGCTGTGGGCGGGCATGCAGGACCTCTCCAAGGAGGACCTCGCGAAGGCCGAGTCGATCGGATTCCCGATCGTGCTGCTGATCCTGCTCGCCGTCTTCGGCTCGCTCGTGGCGGCGTTGATGCCGGTCGCGCTCGGCTTCGTCGCGGTGCTCGTCACCGGCGCGCTGATCTACGCGCTCTCGCTGATGACCGGCATGAGCGTGTTCGTCACGAACATGGCGTCGATGATCGGGATCGGCGTCGCGGTCGACTACTCGCTGTTCGTGCTCGCGCGCTACCGCGAGGAGGTCGCCGGCGGCCGGGCGCCCGACGATGCCCGTGCGATCGCGCTCGCCACCTCCGGCGTCGCCGTCACCTTCTCCGGGCTCACCGTGATCGTCTCGCTCGCCGGCCTCTTCATCGTCGACACGATGGCGGTGCGCTCGATGGCGCTCGGCGCGATCCTCGTCGTCGCCGTCTCGGTGCTTGCCGCGACGACGCTGTTGCCGGCGCTCATCAGCCTCGCCGGTCGGCGCGCATGGGAGCGGGGGCGCGTCGTCGGCGGCGTGACCGGCCGGCTCGCGCGGCTCGTCGGTCGCCGCCGGCGCGACCCCGCGGAGGCGGGGGCCTTCTGGGCCCGCTGGACCGGCGCGATCATGCGCCGTCCGGTGCTCGCCGCGGGCGGCGCCACCGCGATCCTGCTCGCGCTCGCGATCCCGGCGCTGCAGCTGCACATGAGCAACGGCGCGCTGCAGCAGTTCCCGTCCGGCCACGAGACGCGCGTCGGCTTCGACGCCGCCTCGAAGGTGATCGGGGCCGGCGCCGCGAGCCCGGTCGAGGTCGTGGCGCCGCGCGCGCAGCTCGCGCAGGTGCAGCGGACGCTGCGCGACGACCGCGAGATCGTGCGCGTCGAGGCGCCGTTGATCTCGCACGACGGCCGGACCGTGCTCGTGCGCGCGATTCCGCTCCATGACGGCGAGTCCGCGCCCTCCCGCGTGCTCGTGGAGCGGCTGCGCGGCGAGCTGCCCGCGGCGGCGCACGTCGGCGGATCGCCCGCGTTCGGCAAGGACTTCGCCGACCGCATCTCGAGCAGCATGGGCCTGATCGCGCTGTTCGTGCTGTCGCTCTCCTACGTCGTCCTGCTGCTGCTCCTGCGCAGCGTGGTGCTGCCGCTCAAGGCGGTCCTGTTGAACCTGCTCAGCGTCGGCGCCGCGTACGGAGTGCTGGTGGCCGTCTTCCAGCTCGGCTGGATCGACGGCTTCCTCGGCTTCCAGTCCGACGGCTACATCGACGCGCTCACGCCGCCGCTCGTGCTGGCGATCGTGTTCGGACTCTCGATGGACTACGAGGTCTTCCTGCTGAGCCGCATCCGCGAGCGCTGGTCGGTCACCGGCGACTCGCGTACCGCCGTGGCGGAGGGCCTGCAGGCGAGCGCCAAGACGATCACGAGCGCGGCGCTGATCATGACGTGCGTCTTCGGCGTCTTCGTCCTCACGGGCGTACCCTCGATCCAGCAGCTCGGCGTCGGCTGCGCAGTCGCGATCGCGATCGACGCGACGCTCGTGCGGCTCGTGCTCGTGCCCGCCGCGATGGAGCTGCTCGGCGACTGGAACTGGTGGCTGCCGCGTCCGCTCGCGCGCGTGATCCCGGACGTCGCGATCGAGCAGGCGCCGGCGGCGGCGCTGACGCCCGCCGCGGCGATCGAGCCGGAGCCGGAGCCCGTCGCCGCCGGTTAGGCTCCGGCGGGGAGCCGGGGGAGCACGAATGGCGGGACGCGAGACACCTGCGACGCGGGCCGCGAAGGCGGCGGGAATCGAGCATGCCGTGCACGAGTATGCGCACGACCCGGCCGCCGACTCCTACGCGCTCGAGGCGGCGCAGGCGCTGGGGATCGACGCGGCGCGCGTCTTCAAGACGCTCGTCGTGGCGACGGAGGGCGGGGCGGACAGGCTGACGGTCTGCATCGTGCCGTCGGACGCGACGCTCGACCTGCGCGCGGTCGGCAAGCGTGCGGCGATGGCGCCGACGGAGCGAGCCGAGCGCGTGACCGGCTACGTCGCCGGCGGGATCAGCCCGCTCGGGCAGCGGCGCGCGCTGCCGACGCTCGTCGACGACTCGGCGCTCGTGCACGCGACCGTGTTCGTCAGCGCCGGCCGTCGCGGGCTGGAGTTGGAGCTGGCGCCGGCCGATCTCGTCGCGCTCACGCGCGCGCGGGTGACCCGCCTGCGGCGCGTCTGAGAGTTGGTAGGCTCGCACGCGGACTGCGCCGGGGGTGGCGCGGCCGGGAATTGCGAAAGAGGGGGACGTTCGGTGCGACGCGCGACGGCATGCGCGCTGCTGCTGGCTCTGGCGCTCGCCGGCGGCGGCTGCGGCAGCAACAGCTCGGAAAGGGATGACGCGGCTGCGGCGGCGCGAGCCCGTGCGGAGGCGCGCGCCCACGCGAGACGGATGGAGATCGGGAGACGCGTCTTCACGCAGCGCTGCGGCACCTGCCACACCCTCGGGGGCAGACGCTTCACCCAGCCGATCATCGAGTGGGAGGCGCCCAACCTCGACGAGGTCAAGCTGAAGCGTCACTACGTGAGATACCGCGTCGAATTCGGCGGCCCCGCGATGGCGTCGTTCACCGCCGAACTGTCGAGAGCGGAGTACCGCGCGCTGATCGACTACGTGACGGAAACCGCCGGCGGAAACGTCAGGGACGACGGCGACCAGCCGGCGGCCCTGCTCGCCCAAGGCAAGCAGGTCTTCGCGCAGCAGTGCGCGGGCTGCCATGCGATCGCGGGTAGAGCCGCAACGGGCAGACCGACCTACCCGGGCATGGACTTCAACCTGATCAAGCCCAGCGAGCGCTGGGTGATCAAGAGGATCAAGACGGGCGTCCTGCCGGACGAACCCGAACCGGTGATGCCCTCGTTCAGAGGCAGGCTCAGCGACGCGCAGATGAGAGCCGTCGCGGCCTACGTCAGCGCGGTCGCGAAGGAGGGCCCGGAGGCGCGGGAGGAAACCAGTACTGCCTCCCCCTGAGGGACGTTCGCCGTCACCCGCGCCTCTGCATAGAAGGCCCAGCCGTTGCCGCCGGCGGCCTTCGCGTCGTACATCGCGATGTCGGCCGCCGCGAGGATCCCTTCGGGGACAAGCGGAGCGCGCTCGCCAAACGCGATCACGCCGATGCTGATCGTCACGCCGCGCGCGTCGGCGGTGAGCGCCTCGGCGCGCACGGTCTCCACGAGGCTGCGCGCCACGGCGCCGGCGCCGGCCGCGTCGACCCGCGGCAGCAGGATCGCGAACTCGTCGCCGCCGAGGCGGGCGACGACGTCGGTCGCGCGCAGCCGCTCCCGCAGCACGTACGCGACGCGCGCCAGCAGTCGGTCCCCGGCCGCGTGGCCGAAGGTGTCGTTGACCGGCTTGAAGCAGTCGAGGTCGAGCACGAGCGCGGCGCCCTCGGGGCCGTAGCGGCGCACGTGCGCGAGGTGCCGCTCGAGCTCCTGCTCGAAGCGGCGGCGGTTGGGGAGCCCGGTGAGCGCGTCGTGGTCGGCGAGGTGGCGCAGCTCGGAGGTCGTCGCCAGCAGCGAGCGCAGGTCACGTTGGGTGCGGGCGCCGCGGCGCCGCAGCGCGAGGAGTGACAGCAGGCTCCCCGCAAGCGCGATCAGCAGGGTGAGGTTGACCGGGCTCACGACCCGAATGATCGACCGCCGTGCAGCGGACTTGACCCGCTGCACGGCGTCGTCCGGCTCTTGTCGGGGTGGCCTAGATTAGGCTCAGCGTGACGCGGGTCGTGGTGCTGCCCTGCACGAACACTTCGCCGGTGCCGAAGAAGATGCCGAATTCCGGACATTCGGCGTTGCCGGTCGTCGGTATCTGCAACGTCGAGTCGGTCGTGAGCGAGGTGATTCTGCCTGTCGCGTCACGTCTGGCGTCGCCTGCTGCCGGGGCTTCTCTGCTCGTTCTCGCTAGGCACACGATCCCGAGGCCCGGTTCCACCCGGAAGGCTGCGTTGATCAGTGAATAGCGAACGCCGGTTATGTTCGGTAGCGTCCCGGTGAACGACTGATAGGTGACGTCCCAGGGCTGTGTTTCGGCTAGGACCGTCGCCCTTCCTTCTCTGCAAGTCCCGATGGTCGATCTGGTGATCCTCGCTTCGACCTGGTCTCTGACCTTGGCCGAGGTTCTATCAAGGAAGTTACCTTCGAGCGTGACCGGGCACGTTATCGAGACGCCGCCTTCCGCAGCGGAGAACCTGAGCGTCGCCCACGTTATTCTGAATTCTCTTGCGCTGTAACTGAGTCGTGCGGCTGTTGCGGTGAGGGACAGTGTGAGCAGGAGGGCTGCCGCGAGCACTACGGCCGCGGTTACGGTGCGGTTTCGCATGGCAATGGGTCCTTTGATCGGTTGGGGCGCGAGCCGTGCGGGCGCGCGCGTCAGGGCGAGTGCAGGCAAGGCAAGTCCAGGCACAGATCCCCTTTCTTCTCTGCAGGCCGGTATCCCGAGCTCGATGCGGAAGCGGTTGGCCGGGCCCGTCCCCGCGGGTTTCGGCGGTCGAGGCGGGCGCTTTGCTGGCTCTTCCGGGAGCTTGAGAGCACTTTACACTCTGTTATGTGGAGTGTCAAGAAACAAGTTTCTAGCTAATAGTTGTACAGGCAGGCCAACGCGATCGTGCCTTGCAATTGGAGCCACTCTTGTTTACCGTTAAGCGGTGTGGTGGGGCACCGCGAAGCGGATCTTGATCGTCCTCGCGGCCACGGGCGCGCTCCCGGCTGCGAGCGTTCGGGCTGAGCTGCCACCTCCCGGGCGCGCGTGGGAGCTCGTCTCGCCGAGCGAGAAGGGCGGCAACGACGTGATCGCCGACACGTCGCGCACGCACGCGGCTGCCAGCGCCGCGCCAGGCCTGCCGGCGGCGGTCGCGTTCGCGTCGCTCGGCGGCTTTGCGGACGCGATCGGCGGCGGCATCGCGACCGAGTACCTCGCGCAGCGCACCGCGCAGCACGGCACCGGCGGCTGGAGCACGCACGCCATCACGCCGCCGCAGCAGCCGATGTCCGTCCCCGCGCTCGTGCAGCAGCTCGACCCGCTCTACGAGGCATTCACGCCCGATCTCACGAAAGCGATCTTCCGTGCCTGGTCGCCCGTCACCAGCGCGCCGAACGTCGCGGAGGTCGAGAACCTGTACGTGCGCGAGGACCTGCGCACGCCCGGCGCCGGCTCCTATCGCCTGCTGACGAACGCGCCCGCGCCGCTCGCGCCAATCACGAGAGGCAGCCAGCGGCCGTTCTTCGCCGCCGCCACCGACGACCTCGCGCACGTCCTGTTCGAGTCGCGGCTGGCGCTCACGGCCGACGCGCCCGCCGGCAACCCGATGCTCTTCAAGGCCGACGGCGAGGCGCTGCGGCTGCTCGCCCCGGTCGGCGGCTGCCCCGGCACGGGGCTCGCCGCGCAGCCGTGCTCGGTCGCCGGCCTCGGGGCGATCTCGCTGCACCAGACTCCCGACGCGCTCTCGGCCGACGGCAGCCGCGCGGTGCTCACCTCGGCCGTCACCGCCGGCGGCAGCGTCAGCGCGACGGCGCCGAGCCGGCTGTTCCAGCTCGACGATCGCGGCACCTCGAGGACGGCAGACGACGCGCTCGTGCAGCTCAACACGTCCGAGCTGGACGCGCCGGAGCAGGCGCAGGCGGCGAGCTTCCAGGCGGCGAGCGCGGACGGCGAGCGCGTCCTCTTCACGAGCGCCGAGCGCCTCAGCGACGACGCCGCGCCCGGCGGCGGCCTCTACCTGTGGGAGCGTCAGCCGACGAGCACGACGCAGCAGCTGAGCGTCGACGCGAGCGCCGGCGCGTTCACGCTGCGCGCCCAGCCGCCGACGGCGAACGCGGGCGCCGACACGACCGATCCCCTGCCGTTCGACGCGAGCGCGGCAGCGGTGCAGGCGGCGCTCGCTTCGCTCGCGAACCTCGGCGCGGGGAACGTCAGCGTCAGCGGGGGCGACGGCGGTCCCTACGCGATCGCCTTCGGCGGCGCGCTCGCCGGCGTCGCCGTGCCGCCGCTCGTCGCCGACGCGAGCGGCCTGAGCGGCGGCGGCGCGAGCGCGATGGTGACGACGACGCACGCCGTCCACAACCTCCGCGCGATCGCGCCGGGAGGGGACGACGCGCTCGTGCTCGGCACCGCGCGCGACGGGCGCCGTGTCTACTTCGTGGCCCCGGGGCAGCTGCTGGCGGGCGCGCCGCCGGTCGCCGAGGACGGCGTCTACCTGTGGCATGCGGAGCCGGGCGGCGGCTCCGGCGCCATCTCGTTCGTCGGAGCGCTGAGCTTCGGCGACGCGCTCGCGAACGCCAACGCGGCGGCGGTGAACCTGCAGGCCCGCACCTCGCGCGTGACGCCGGACGGGCGCAGCCTGCTGTTCGAGGTCTCCGACGAGAGCGGCGTGGGGGCGGGGCACGACCATGGCGCCTGCGCCGAGAACCCGAACGGCACCTCGACTGGCCGCTGCGCGCAGCTGTACATCTACCGCGCCGACGCCTCGACGGCGCTCGAGCCGGCGGTCGCCTGCGCGTCGTGCCAGCCGTCGGGTGCGCCCACGGGCGCGAACGCGCTGCTGAGCGTCCGCGCGGGAGCGGGCGCCGCGCAGCTCACCGCCCACCTCAGCCACGCGCTGTCGGACGACGGGCGCCGCGTCTTCTTCAGCAGCGCGGCCCCGCTCGTCGCGGCCGACGCGAACGGCAAGGCCGACGCGTACGAGTACGACGTGCCGAGCGCGACGGTGCGCCTGCTCTCCAGCGGAGGCGATCCGGCCGACTCGTGGTTCCTCGACGCGAGCGCGAACGGCGACGACGCCTTCTTCGTCACGCGCGAGCGGCTCGTCGGCTGGGACGTCGACCGCGCCTACGACCTCTACGACGCGCGCGTCGGCGGCGGCTTCGCGGAGCCGCCGGCGCCGCCCGCCGGCTGCGTGGGGGACGCCTGCCGCGGGCAGGCGCACGCCGCGCCTCCGCTCCCGAGTCTCGGCAGCGCGACGCTCGTGGGAGCGCCCGTCAGGCACCTCGCCAGAAGGCGCGCGGGCGCGAGGCGCTGCAGACGCGGGTTCGCGCGGCGCAG
>JBJMLB010000035.1:0-15999 GCA_045805465.1 Conexibacter sp.
GTCCGTCGCCCTCGACTCCCTGATCACCGTCACCTTGATCTGGCCGGGGTATTCCAGCTCCTTCTCGATCTCGCGTGCGATCTCGTGAGACAGCATGGCCGCGCGATCGTCGTCGATCGTCGTCGGAGCGACCATCACGCGGATCTCGCGGCCGGCCTGCATCGCGTAGACCTTGTCGACCCCGTCGTGGCGCGTCGCGATCTGCTCGAGGTCGCGCAGGCGTCTGACGTACTGCTCGAGCGACTCGCCGCGCGCGCCGGGGCGCGCGCCGGAGAGCGCGTCGGCCGTCTGGACGATCACCGCCTCGACCGTCTGCGGCTCGACCTCGTTGTGGTGGGCCTCCATCGCGTGCGCGACCGCCTCGGACTCGCCGTGGCGCCGCGCGATGTCGCCGCCGACGAGCGCGTGCGGCCCCTCGATCTCGTGCGAGACGGCCTTGCCGATGTCGTGCAGCAGCGCCGCGCGCCGCGCGGTTCTCGGGGACGCCCCAAGCTCGTGCGCCATCAGCGCCGCCAGGCGCGAGCACTCGACGGAGTGAGCGAGCACGTTCTGCCCGTAGCTCGTGCGGAACTTGAGCCGACCGAGCAGGCGGATCAGCTCGGGGTCGAGACCTTGCACGTTCGCCTCGAAGACGGCCTCCTCCCCGAGCTCGACGATGTGGTCTTCGAGCTCGGACTTCGCCTGGTAATACATCTCCTCGATCCGCGCCGGATGGATCCGCCCGTCCGCCAGCAGCTTCTCCAGCGTCATGCGCGCGATCTCGCGCCGGACCCCGTCGAACCCGGACAGCACGACGGCGTTGGGCGTGTCGTCGATGATGAAGTCGACGCCGGTGAGGTTCTCGAGCGCGCGGATGTTGCGGCCTTCGCGGCCGATGATGCGGCCCTTCATGTCGTCGGAGGCGAGCTGCACGACGGCGACGGTCGTCTCGGTCGCGTGGCCTGCCGCGATCCGTTGCATGCACACGGAGAGGATGTTGCGCACGCGCCGGTCGGCGTCGCGCTTGGTCTGCTCTTCGATCTGGCGGATCAGCTTCGCCGAGTCGTGGCGGAC
Source organism: Conexibacter sp. (assembly GCA_045805465.1). Lineage (GTDB taxonomy): Bacteria > Actinomycetota > Thermoleophilia > Solirubrobacterales > Solirubrobacteraceae > Conexibacter. The sequence continues at coordinate 1,054 of JBJMLB010000035.1, forward strand.
CTGGTCTTCGAGCTCTCTGAGCAGCAGCTGCTTCGCCTGTGCGGCAGTGACGCCGGCGACGCGCTCGAGCTGGCGCTCGAGATCGCGGTGTCCGTCTGCGAGCTCCGTCGCCTTGCGGTCGAGCCCTTCGGCGCGCTCGTCGATTCCGCGCTCGCGGCGGGCCAGCTCGGCGCGCTGAGTGTCCAGCGCCTCCTCCTTGCCGAGCACGCGCTCCTCGATCCGCACGAGCTCGGCGCGGCGCGCGCTCAGCTCGGCGTCGCCCGCCGTGCCCGCGTTCGTGAGCGCGCGGCCGTCGCGCGGCGCGGCCGGGCGTCCACGTCCGTAGAACACGGCGGCCAGCACGAGCCCCCCTGCCAGCACCGCCGCCGCGATCACCATCTCCATTGGGTGTTCCTCTTCCTTCAGTCCGGCGGGGAAGCCGGCCTGGTCACGATCCGTTTGGGTAGCGTCGGACGGGCCGTGCGAGGCGCACGAAGCGAATCCGGATGCGGCGCGCCGAGACGCCGCCAGTCACGTGCCGGCTACGCCGGTTGTCGTGTCAGTGGCGCTCGCCGGCGCATGTGCGCGGCGGACGAGCTGAGCGGTCGGATCGCGGCGGTCAAGGGTCAGATTCCGGGGATTCGGGCTATTTGCTGCTGTTTCATGCCCTTGCGGGCCAGTCGTTCGCTGCCCTGGATCGTAGTACCGGCGCTCGGGAGGCGCAATCAGCCCCCGTCGTACCCGCCGGCGTGCGCGCGGATCGCCTCCCACGCGAGCTCGTGGTCGTACCCCTTGCGGACGAGCACGCCATACGCGCGGCGCCGCTCGCGCTGGTCCTCGTCGAGCGCGGGGAAGCGGCGCTGCAGCAGGGTGCAGGCTGCCTCCAGCTCGCCACCCGGACCGCGGAGCTCGACCGCATCGCGGACCAGCTGCGCCGGGACGCCGAGCGTCAGCAGGCGCCGCTCGATGCGATCGGCGCCCCATTCCTCCAGTAGCCGCTTGTCCTCGGCGAACTGGCGCGCGAAGCGCGCATCGTTCAGGTAGTCCTCCCGCTGGAGGTGCGCGAGCGCCTCCTCAATCGCGTCCGGCTCGACGCGCTTGCCTTCGAGATAGCGGCGCATCTCCAGCACGGTCCGCTCGCGCCGCGTGAGGTAGCGAAACGCGAGGTCCAGCGCGTGCTGGAGGCGCTGCTCCGGGTCGAGCCCGCGCGAGCGCGTGACGGACGGGGCCTCCACGGCGGTCGCTCCTTACGCTGCGGCCGCCGGCTCCAATGCCGCCTCGCCGCCGCCGTTGGCGCCCTCCGCTGCCTCGATCGGCGCGACGAGGTCCCGGCTGAGATCGAGCGCGGCATAGATTCTGTCCTCGATCGCTCTCGCGATCTCGGGATGCTCCCGCAGGAAGGCCTTCGCGTTGTTGCGGCCCTGTCCAAGGCGCTCGCCGTCGTATGAGAAGAACGAGCCGGACTTGGTGACGATGTTGTGCTCGATCCCGTAGTCGATCAGGCAGCCGGTCGTCGAGATGCCTCTGCCGAACTCGATCTCGAACTCCGCCTGCTTGAACGGCGCGGCGACCTTGTTCTTGACGACCTTCACGCGCACGCGGTTGCCGACCGCCTCGGTGCCGTCCTTGATCGTCTCGATGCGGCGGATGTCGAGCCGCTGCGAGGAGTAGAACTTCAGCGCGCGTCCGCCCGGCTGCGTCTCCGGCGAGCCGAACATGACGCCGACCTTCTCGCGGATCTGGTTCGTGAACATGCAGAGCGTCTGCGTGCGGTTGAGGTTCGCCGTCAGCTTGCGCATCGCCTGCGACATCATGCGCGCCTGCACGCCGACCGTCTGGTCGCCCATCTGGCCCTCGAGCTCCGCGCGCGGCGTGAGCGCGGCGACCGAGTCGACCGCGACGACGTCGACGGCGCCGGAGCGCACGAGCATGTCCGCGACCTCGAGCGCCTGCTCGCCGTAGTCCGGCTGCGAGACGAGCAGCGAGTCGATGTCGACGCCGATCTCCTTCGCGTAGAGCGGGTCCATCGCGTGCTCGGCGTCGATGAAGGCGCACGTGCCGCCGAGCTTCTGCGCCTCGGCGAGGATGTGGTAGACGAGCGTCGTCTTGCCCGAGGACTCCGGGCCGAAGATCTCGATGATGCGCCCGCGCGGGACGCCGCCGATGCCGAGCGCGACGTCGAGCGACAGCGCGCCCGTCGGAATCGCGTTGACGCGCACCTGCGCACCGGGGTCCCCCATCCGCATGACCGTGCCCTTGCCGAACTGGCGCTCGATCTGCGTCAGCGCGCCCTCCAGGGCGGCGCCGCGGGCCTTGGCAGCCTTGTCTTGCTCGGTCATCGCTGGAAGCTCCTTCTGCTCACGTGAGGGCATGACGGTACGCCCGCCGTCGGACGGAACCGGATCGAACGTCCGTTCGCGCCGGTACACCGATAGTAGGCCCCCATCTGCCGCGCCACAACACAACGATCGCGACGATTCTCAGGCGAGTCTGCTGACGGACAGCGGCTCGTAGCGCGCCCCGTCGGGATGCAGGCGCGAGCGGTAGAGCGTGAGCGCTGCGCCGTCGAACGCCATCGCCGGCGGTGCGGGCAGCGCCCCGCCGTGCGAGGCGGCGCCGTGACCGCGAACGCGGGCGACCGTGACGTGTGGAAGATAGTCCCGTCCGCCCCGCTCCTCCGGGTCATGCCAGCCGCCGGCGGCCAGGCGTCCCACGACCTGCTCCTGCAGCGCTCCGAGCCGTCCGTGGCGGTCGTCGAGCGCGACGGCCAGCACGCGCGGACGCCGGCGCGGCAGCCACAGCGGGGCCCCGAGCGCCAAGCCCGCGACGTCGCCGCCATCCGCCGCGCATCCCTCGACCAGCTCCGAGAGCGGGGCGATCGCGGCCTCCGGTCTCGCCCCGAGAAAGCACACCGTGACGTGCAGCGCTCCCGGTAGGACCGCGCGCAGGTCGCTGCGTCCGCGCAGCAGCGGCGCCCGCCACGCCACGAGCGCCTCGATGACGGCATCGGGCAGGTCGAGCGCGACGAACAGCCGGGAAGTCAAACCGCGCGACGAGGTCCGGCGGTCATCCGGGCTCGTCGAGCTGACCGAGCAGCAGACGGCGCAGCAGGTGCAGCGCGACCGTCGTCGTGCGGTCACGCACGTCGGGGCGCGAACCGGGCAGGTCGAGCCTGCGCGCGACGCGTGCGCCCGAGCGGTCCGCGACGGCCACGTGCACCCGACCGACCGGCTTCTCCGGCGTTCCGCCGCCGGGGCCGGCGATGCCGGTCACGCCGATCCCCACGTCGGCGCCGAAGCGCGCGAGGGAGCAGTCGGCGAGCGCGGCGGCGACCTCGGCCGAGACGGCGCCGAAGCGCGAGATCAGTTCCGGGTCGACGCCGACCAGGACTGTCTTCGCCTCGTTCGAGTACACGACGGCGCCGCCCAGCACGTACGCCGACGAACCCGGGCGGTCCGTCAGCCGCCCCGCCAGCAGCCCGCCCGTGCACGACTCGGCGACGGCGACCGTGCGCAGCGGCGGCCCGCTCAGCAGCGCCGCGACCTGCTCGTCGATCGTCGTCCCGTCCACGGAGAACAGCTGCGCAGCGTGCCGGGTGCGGATGAAGTCAGCGAAGGTCGCGTAGGCATCCGCCGCACCCGGCTCGTACCGCGTCGCGATCTCGATCTCGCCGCGGCGCAGGCAGGTCGTGATCTCCAGCGCGGCCAGGTCGAGGCCGGACTGCTCGGCGACGACGAGCGTCTCGGCGATCTCCGACTCGGGGATCCCCATCAGCCGCAGGATCGCCTGCTCGTAGACGGTCGCGCCGGCCGTCGCGGCGCGAAACGCCTCCGTCTCGCGGGCGGCCGCCCACATCGGCTGCAGCTCGCGCGGTGGCCCCGGCAGCACCACCACGGTCGGATGCGAGGCGCCGTCGAGCGGCGGCACGACGACGCCGGGCGCCGTCCCGACAGGCTCGAGCACCGTCGCCCCCTCCGGCACGTGCGCTTGCTTGCGCGTGCCGCGCGCCATCGCCGCGCGGTCGACGTTGGGCCAGCGCTCGGCGAGCGGCGCGACGATCGCCGCGATCCGCTGCTCCAGACCCTCGTCGAGCACCATCGGACGTCCGGCGAACTCTGCGACCACCTCGGTAGTGAGGTCGTCGGCCGTCGGACCGAGACCGCCGCTCGTCACGATCAGGTCGATCCGCTCGGCGGCGAGGAAGCCCAGCGCCGCGGCCATGTCCTCGCGCCGGTCGCCGACGATCGTGATGTGCGCCAGGTCGACGCCGATGCCCCGCAGCTGCTCCGACAGCCACGGACCATTCCGGTCGGAGATGATACCGCTGAGGACCTCGGTCCCGGTGATGACGATGCCGGCGCGCGCGCTCACGTGCACGTCGGCGCTTGATCGACCGGCAGCGAGCGGGCTCCCGCGGGGGTGATCTCGTATGCGATCGCGGTCGACGAGGCCGGCACGGACAGCCGTCTGCCGTTCACTCGCAGCTGCACCTCGTTGTTGCCGAGCGTCATCCGCAGCTTGCGCGCGCGGTAGACCGGGACCTGCTGGCCGGCGGTGAACTGGCTGCCGGGGATCAGGACTCTGCCGCCGCCGTCGACGAGGCACACGTACACGGTCCCGGTCGGGACGATCGCGACGCTCGCGCGCGTGGCTGTCGGGGTCGCGGCGGTTCTCGTGGTGCGGGGGGAGCGAGCCGTCGTCGTGGGTGCGCGCGAGCCGGCGGTCGACCCGTCGGTGGAGCCGGGCTCGTTGTCGTCGCCCCCTCCGAGCGAGCCGACGAGCCCGAGCACGAGCACGACCAGCACGAGCGCTCCTCCCACGATCAACCAGCGAGGCGCCACGCGCGGACCGCTCGGTCCCGAGCCCCGCCGGTCGCGCCCGAGCTGCGGGCTGATCGGCGCGAGCTCCTGCTCGCTCGGGCGCTCGTAGCGGAGCTTGTACTCCTCCACGAGCGCACGGGAGTCGAGCCCCAGGTAGTCGGCGTACTCGCGCAGGAAGCTCTTGATGAAGGTCGAGCCCGGAAGCAGGTTCCACTCCTCGTTCTCGAGCGCGCGCAAGTACTTCGCGCGGATCTTCGTGGCCTGCTCGACCTCGGTGATGTCGATCCTGGCGCGCATGCGCGCCTCTCGCAGGGTGGGACCGATCTCCGGCATGGGGACGGGAAGGCTATCGGTCCGCGTGTCCGAGCTGTGACCGAATTTGTGCAGCGCCGAGGAAGGTTCGCGCCGCAGCCGATCGCCGGCGAGTCTAGATCTCGGTGTTGCCCGATGCGTCGGGTTCCGGCATGACCGGGTCCGGCAGCGGCTCGGGTTCGACCGCCGGCACGGCAGCAGGCTGCGGCGCCCCGGGTCTCTCCGACAGCGCGACGAGGATGCGTGGGACGTCGGCCTCGGTGATCAGCACCTGGCGCGGCTTGGAGCCCTCGTAGCCGGAGATGATCCCGCGCCGCTCCAGCATGTCGATTACGCGGCCCGCACGCGTGTAGCCGAGGCGCAGGCGGCGCTGCAGCATCGAGGTCGAGGCGGTCCCCATCTGCGCGACGAGGCCGATCGCCTCCTCCAGCAACGGGTCCTCGTCGGGGTCGAAGCCGTCGTCGTCCCCCCCGCCCGCGTCCGACTCGTCGACGACCTCTTCCAGCAGCTCCTCGTGGAACTCCGGCTCGCCCTGCTTGCGCCACGACTCGGTCAACTCGGCGATCTGCGCCTCGTCGACGTAGGCGCCCTGGATGCGCTGGAGCTTCGAGGTGCCGACCGGCGAGAAGAGCATGTCGCCCTGGCCGAGGAGCGACTCGGCGCCATTCTGGTCGAGGATCACGCGCGAGTCCGTTTGTGAGGAGACGGCGAAGGCGATCCGCGACGGGACGTTCGCCTTGATCATGCCGGTGATGACGTCCACGCGCGGGGACTGTGTCGCCAGCACGAGGTGGATGCCGACCGCGCGCGCCTTCTGGGCGAGGCGGATGATCGAATCCTCCACGTCGGCGGGCGCGACCATCATCAGGTCGGCGAGCTCGTCGATCACGCACAGGATGTACGGCAGCGCGGGCTCGCCGCGAGCCGCGCGCGCCTTGTTCAGCTCCGGCAGCGACCGGGTGCGCGCGAGCGACATGATCCCGTAGCGCTCCTCCATCTCCTTGACGAGGTTCTGAAGCGCGTTGGCGGCCTTGCGCGGGCTCGTGATGACGGGCGTCAGCAGGTGCGGGATCGACTCGTAGTGGTTGAGCTCGACCTGCTTCGGGTCGACCAGCACCAGGCGGAGTTCGTGCGGGTCGGCGTGCAGCAGGAGGCTGGAGAGCATCGCGTTGATGCAGCCGGACTTGCCGGCGCCGGTCGTGCCGGCGACGAGCAGGTGCGGCATCTTCGCGAGGTCGACGCCGATCGCGCGGCCGGCGACGTCCTTGCCCAGCCACACGGTGAGCGGCGACCAGTCGGCCGGCGGATCTTGGAAGACGTCGCCGAGGTGGACGATGCGCCGCCTCGCGTTCGGAACCTCCACGCCGACCGCCTGCTTGCCGGGGATCGGCGCGAGGATGCGGATCTCGGTCGCGGCGAGTGCGTAGGCGAGGTCGTCCTTGAGTTGCGCGACCTTGCCGACCTTGATGCCCGGGGCGAGGCGGATCTCGAAGCGCGTGATGTGCGGGCCGGCGGTCATGCCGACGACCTTCGCCTCGATCCCGAAGTGGCCGAGCGCCTCGATCAGCTGCGCGGCGATCTTCTCCTGCCCGGCCGTGTCGGGGCGCGACTGGTCGGCCGTCGAGCGCTTGAGGAAGCGGCCGGCCGGGATTCTCCAGACGAACGAAGGGTCGTCGGTCACGGACGCGCGGTAGCGGCCCTGCGGGGTCAGCTCGGAGGCGGCTTTCGCCCTGTCGGCGTCCGCAAGCGGATCGCCTTCGGGCGACGCCACACTTGCGCCCGTGGTGACGCCGGGCTCGTCGGGCTCCTCCAGCTCGAGCTGCTCGATCTCGTCTGCGACGGCCTCGTGCTCGGCGGTCGGCGGATCCGGCGGAAGCGGCTCGTCGTCCACCGCGGGGCCGAAGGCGTCCTCGACCGCGGGGGCGTCGTCGCCGTAGAGGTCGGGGTAGCGCTCGCGGCCGTCGAGCGACGGCGCCTCGACATGCGTGGCGCGCACGACCAGGCGCTCGTCCTCGGGCTCGGGCGGGACGACAGGCGCGGGCGCACGCGTGACGACCGGCGCCGCCTCGGGGGCCGCGCGCCGGGGAGCCAAGGTCGCCGCGCTGCGCGTCGTCTCGGCGGCGCGCTGCAGCACGCCGGCGATCGTCACGCCGCTGATCAGCAGCAGCCCGGCGAGCAGCAGGAAGATCGCGATGATGTGCGAGCCGACGTCGGAGAAAAGGTGCGACGTCGTCCAGTAGAGGGTGGCGCCGACGGCCCCTCCGTTGGCGTCGAGCGAGGTCTGCGCCCACAGTCCGTCCCCGGTCTCCGTGCCGAGCCCGAGCGTCCCTGCGGCGAGGGCGAGCGCGACGCCCGCGAACAGGCACGCGACGCCCGCACGAACGGGCTGTGCGGCGGGGATGAGCGTGCGTGCGACGATCAGCATCCCGCCGACGACGAGCGCGACGGGAACCGCGTAGGCGACTTGGCCGAGCAGCAGGCGCAGGCCGTCGCTGGCGGCCCCGCCGACAGAGCCGCCCGCGGCGCCGAGATAGAGCACGAACGCGAGGAAGACGCCGAGCGCGGCGAGACCGAGGCCGAGCAGGTCGAACTGGTGCGGCGACAGCTCCGGGAAGTGCGGACGCCACAGCGTCGCCCCGGCTTTGCGGCGCGCACGTGGTCTCGCGGACGGACGCGGGCGGGACCCAGACGATCTCGGCCGTCTGGGCGCGGCTCTCGGGCGGCGGCTGGTCTTCGTGGCCATCTGTGCGCTTGCTTCGACGCGCACCGATGAGCCCCTGCCGACCGGTGAGCCCGCAAGAACCCCTCACCGGTGAGCGCTGCTCATTCACGCTCACCGCTAAGGAGTGGCTAAAAAGCAGCCATACCGCCCGCGCGGGCCTTTAGGATCGCTCCATGAGCGACATCTCGCGCCCGCCCCGCGTGCTCGTCGTGGAGGACGACGACGAAATCGCGCAGACACTGCAGCGCTCGCTGCGCATGGAGGGGTATGAGGTGCGGATCGCCAGCGACGGGGTCAGCGCGCTCGACGACGCGCACGCGTTCCTGCCGGATCTCGTCGTGCTCGACCTCGGCCTCCCCCGCCTCGACGGGATCGACGTCGCGAAGACGCTGCGTGAGAACGACGACGTGCCGATCCTGATGCTGACCGCGCGCGACGCGCTCGAAGCGCGCGTGGAGGGACTCGACGCCGGCGCCGACGACTACCTCGTGAAGCCGTTCGAGCGTCAGGAGCTGCTCGCCCGCCTGCGGGCGCTGCTGCGGCGCCGGCCGCCCCGCGGGGCCGCCCCGCTGGTGTGCGGCGATCTGCAGCTCAACCCCGACACGCACGAGGTCGAACGCGCCGACCGCTCGATCGAGCTGACGCAGCGCGAGTTCGAGCTGCTCGAGTACCTCATGCGCAACGAGCGCATCGTCATCTCGCGCCAGCGGCTGCTGGACGAGGTGTGGGGCTACGACCCGTTCTCGACGACGAACACGATCGAGGTGTTCGTCTCGAACTTGCGACGAAAGCTGGAGGCCGGTGGCGAGTCGCGGCTCCTCCACACGATCCGCGGCGCAGGCTACGTCCTCCGCGCTTAGCGGCGCCGGCCGCGCGTACCGCCGGCTGCCGACGCGCTGGCGGCTGGCCGGCGGCTCGGCTGCGCTGACGTTCGTGATCCTGTGCGGCTTCGCCGCGATCGTCGGGCTGCTGACCACGCGCCAGATCCGCATCCAGTTCGACGACTCGGTGCGCGAGACGGCGAACTACCTGCAGTCGCGCGCACAGGTCAGATTCGACCTGGAGACGGACGTGGCGAGCTGCGGCCGGCTCGGCGATCTCGCCAGCGGTGAGGGCGCGAAGGTGCGCGTGTACCTGCTCGCGCAGCCCCCGCACCTGATGTGTGCCTTCGGCGGCGCGCGCCCGCTCTCCCCCAGCTTCTCGCTCGAGCACGCCTTCCCCAACGATCAGCTCGGCTACCGCGTCGAGGTGCGGCAGGTCAACGTCGACCCGATCGGCCAGGCCGTCCTCGTCTACGCCCGCCCGCTGTCGGCGCTCGACCGCACGGCGGCGAAGGTGCGCTTCTTCCTGATCCTCGGGGTGCTCGGCGGCACCGGCCTGGCGCTGCTCGCCGGCGTGATGGTCGCCCGCCGCGCGATGGCGCCGATCGCGGAGCTGACGGCGAGCGCGCGCGAGATCGAGCGCACGCGCGACACGGGGCGCCACATCCCCCAGCCGGAGGCTGACGACGAGGTCGCCGAGCTCGCGCACACGCTCGAGGACATGCTGCAGGCGCTCGACGCCGCGCGCGCGGAGTCGGAGGCGACGCTGCTGCGCCAGCGCGAGTTCGTCGCCGACGCCTCGCACGAGCTGCGCACGCCGCTGACGAGCGTGCTCGCGAACCTGGAGCTGCTCGCCGAGCAGGTCGACGGCGAGGACGCCCAGGCCGCGGTCGCCTCCGCGCTGCGCTCCTCGCACCGTATGCGCCGCCTCGTCGCGGACTTGCTGCTGCTCGCGCGGGCCGACGCCGGGCGCAGCGTCCCGCACCGCCCCGTCGACCTCGCGCAGGTGCTCGTCGAGGTCGCGGCCGAGCTCGAGCCGCTCGCCGAACGCGGCGAGCACCACTTGACGATCGCCGCGCACGAGCCGCTCGTGATCGACGGCGCACGCGACGAGCTGCACCGCCTCGCCCTCAACCTGATCGAGAACGCGCTGCGCCACACGCCCGCCGGCACCCACGTGCACGCCGCGCTGACGAGCGCCGGCGACGACGTCGTGCTGACGGTCGAGGACGACGGTCCCGGCATACCCGACGAGCTGCGCCCGCGCCTCTTCGAGCGGTTCGTGCGAGGCCGCGGCGACAGCGGCTCCGGCTCCGGCCTCGGCCTCTCGATCGTCCGCGCCGTCGCCGTCTCGCACGGGGGCGCTGTCACGATCGAGCAGGCGCACGAGTCCGGCGGCGCACGCTTCGTCGTACGACTGCCGCGGGCCAGCACGCCCGCACCCGCGCCCGCCCACAACGCGTAGGCCGGCCTACACCTCGACGACGACTGGCAGCACCATCGGGCGGCGCTTGAGCTTGTCGTAGACGAACGCCGCGAGGTCGTCGTGCAGCTCCTGCTGCACGAGGTCGGTCTCGCGGATCCCGTCGGACGCGGCGCGAGCGAGCGAGTCCTCGACCGCTCCGCGGATGTCTTCGATCAGTTCGTCCGCCTCGGCGACGAACGGCACGCCGCGGAAGATGACCTCCGGCGGGGCGACCGACTGGCCGTCCTGCTCGGAGATCGTCGCGACGACGATGAAGATGCCGTCTGCGGAGAGCATGCGGCGGTCGCGCAGCGCGACGTCGGCCGGGTCGCCGATGTCGACGCCGTCGACGAAGATCATCCCGGCCTGCTCTCTGGCGCCGAAGCGGGCTCCTCTGGCGTCGATCTCCAGCGGCAGTCCGTTCTCGCCCCGGAAGATGTTGTCGGGGTCGATCCCGACCGCCTCGGCGAGCTGCCCGTGCAGGTGGATGCGCTTGAAGTCGCCGTGCATCGGGAGCACGTAGCGAGGCTTCGTGAGGTTGAGCATCAGCTTCAGCTCCTCGCGGTATCCGTGACCGGAGGCGTGGATCGGCGCGTCCGCTGTCGTGATCACGTCGCAGCCGATGTGGTAGAGCCGGTCGATCGTGTCGTTGACGGCGCGCTCGTTGCCGGGGATCGGCGTCGCGCTGAAGACGACCGTGTCGCCGTCGTGGAGCTGGATGTGCCGATGGTCGTTGTGCGCCATCCGCCGCAGCGCCGACAGCGGCTCGCCCTGCGATCCCGTCGAGATGATGACGAGCTTGTGGTCGGGGAAGTCGTCGATCTCGCGCGGCTGCACCAGCATCCCGTCGGGCAGGTCGATGTGGCCGAGCGAGCGCCCGATGTTGACGTTCTTTCTCATCGAGCGCCCGACGAGCGCGACCTTGCGCCCGAGCGCGGCGGCAGCGTCGACGACCTGTTGGACGCGGTGGATGTTCGAGGCGAAGCTCGTCACGACGATGCGGCCCTCGCAGCGCGCGAACGTCTCCTCCAGGTGCGGTCCGACGCCGGCCTCGGACGGCGAGTAGCCCGGTCGGTCGGCGTTGGTCGAGTCGCCGCACAGCAGCAGCAGTCCGTCGCGCCCGAGCTCGGCGAGCCGCGACATGTCCGCGGGCCTGCCGTCGACCGGCGTCTGGTCGAACTTGTAGTCGCCGGTGATGAGGATCGTCCCCAGCTCAGTCGTGAGCGCAACCGCGTTCGAGTCGGGGATCGAGTGCGTCATGTGGACCAGCTCGATGTCGAACGGGCCGGCTTCGATCGTCTCGCCGTCGGCGACGTCCTCCAGGTCTATGTCCTTCATGCGGTGCTCGTCGAGCTTCGAGCGCGCCATCGCCATCGGGAGGGGGCCGCCGTAGATCGGCGGCGGGTCGCTCTTGAGGCCGAGCTCGCGCAGCACCCACGGGAGCGCGCCGAGATGGTCCTCGTGACCGTGCGTGATGACGATCGCCTCGATGTCGTCCGCGCGTTCTCGCAGATAGGTGAAGTCGGGCAGCACGAGGTCGATCCCGAGCATGTCGGCCGTCGGGAAGCGCAGGCCGGTGTCGACCACGACGATGCGGTCGTCGTACTCGACGACCGTCATGTTCTTGCCGATCTCGCCCAGGCCGCCGAGCGGCAGGACACGCAGGGGTCCGGTTGCCACTAGTTGACCGTCGCCAGCAATCTGTACTGCTCGAGCGCCGCGCGGATCGTCGCGAGCTCCTGCTCGTCGGCCTCCACCATCGGCAGGCGCAGCCCGCCGACGTCGTGGCCGAGCAGGTTCAGCGCAGCCTTGATGCCGATCGGGTTGGGCGCGACCGCGAGCGCCTCGAACAGGTCGCTCAGCTCGTCGTGGATCGCGCGCCGGTTCTCCGGCTCGTCGACCATGCGGCGGAACTGGTCGCCGACGATGTGGCTGGCGACGAGCACGCCGCCGGTCCCGCCCATCTCCAGCACGTCGCAGAACGTCTCGTTGTCACCTGCGTAGAGGTCGAGACCGTCGATCGGCGCGAGGCTGTCCGGGTTGGACTGCTTGACGGCGACGACGAGGTCGATCTCCTGGGCAAGGCGCGCGAGGAAGTCGTTCGACATGTCCCGCCCGGTGCGCAGCGGGATGTTGTAGAGCATGATCGGCTTGTCGGTGGCCTCCGCGCAGGCCTTGAAGTGCGCCTCGATCCCGCGCTCGTTCGGGCGGTTGTAATACGGCGTGACGTGCAGCAGTCCGTCAACTCCGAGCGCGGTCGCGCGCTCGGTCAGCCTGACCGCGTGCGCAGTGTCGTTGACTCCGACGCCGGCCACGATCGTGGCGCGACCGCCCATCTCCTGGACGGCAAGCTCGATCACGCGCAGGTGCTCGTCGTCCGTGAGCGTCGCCGCCTCGCCGGTCGTGCCGCAGATCACGAGGCCGTCGGAGCCGTGCGCGACGAGGTGCTCCATCAGACGCTTGGTCGCATCCTCGTCGACGCGCAGCTGCGCGTCGAACGGCGTGACCATCGCGGTGAGGATCGTTCCGAGCTGAGGCATCGCGGCCATTATCGCAGGGCGTCCGTGAAACGCCGCGGGACCCGCGGCGTCCCGACACGCCCCTGCTCCCACAGCGAGATCACGACCAGCTCCTGCTGCTCGCGCCGGCAGACGAACACGACGTCGCGATCGACGAGGTCGCGCACATACACGGAGCCGCGGGCGCCGCTTGCTCCCGACGGCGGCTCGTCGCTCCAGCGGCCGGCCTCCCAAGCGCGGCTCACCCGCCCGGCTATCTCCGGTCTGGGGTCGAGCGCGCCGGTGCGCGAGCCGACGCGCTGGCGGAAGCGCTCGACCGCATGATCCGTGACGGCGACGAGCACTACAGGAGGTGCTCGAGGCCCACGAGCGGGGACTCGGGCAGCCCGGCGACTCTGCGCACGGCGAGCAGCACGCCCGGCATGAACGAGACGCGGTCGATCGTGTCGTGGCGGATCGTGAGCGTCTGGCCGACGTCGCCGAGGATGACCTCTTGGTTTGCGACGATCCCGGGCAGTCGCACGGAGTGGATCGGGGGCGCCTCCCCTCCGCTCGCGTCGGCCATCAGCCGCGCGGTGCGGGCGGCGGTGCCGCTCGGCGCGTCGAGCTTTCTGTCGTGGTGCAGCTCGATGATCTCGGCCTTCGCCATGTGCCGGGCCGCCTCGGCGGCGAACTTCATCATCAGCACGGCGCCGATCGCGAAGTTCGGCGCGAAGAAGACGTTGGCCCCCCGGGCCTCGCGCAGCGGCTCAATGTCGAAGCCGGTCGTCCCGATCACGACGTGCACGCCCGCCGCGACGCACTCCTGCGCGTTTGCGAGCGCGGTGTCGGGGCGCGTGAAGTCGACGACGACGTCGGCGTTCGGCAACACCTCGGCGAGCGTCGTGCCGAGCGCGGGATCGGCACGGCCGGTCAGCTCCATGTCGTCGGCGCCGAGCACGGCATCGCAGACGGTCGCGCCCATCTTGCCCGCCGCGCCGGCGACGGCGACGCGGATCACGAGGCGACCCCGGCGGGCGCCAGCGGAGCGATCGCAGCGGCGAACGCGTCGTCGTCGGGCCCGATCCCCGCGACGGAGAGCTGCTCCGGCGCAAACAGTTCGCCGGCGAGCGCCGCGAGGTCTTCTTGGGTGACGGCGTCGATGTGGGCGATCAGCTCGTCGACGGTCAGCAGCGGCACGCCGCCGAGGATATGCGAGCCGAGCCGGTTCATGCGCGCGCCGGTCGACTCGAGCGACAGCACGACGCGGCCCTTGAGGTTCTCCTTCGCGCGCGCCAGCTCCTCGGCGCTCGCCGGCTCGCGGCGCAGGCGCTCCAGCTCGCGTCCGATGACCTCCAGCGCGGCCGCGAGGTTGTCGGGGCGCGTGCCGACGTAGAGGCCGACCTGGCCGGTGTCGGCGTACTGGCCCGTGAACGAGGAGACCGCATAGGCGAGCCCGCGCTGCTCGCGCACCTCCTGGAAGAGGCGCGAGGACGAGGTCCCGCCGAAGATCGTGTCGAGCACGCGCAGCCCGAAGCGGCGCTCGTCGTCGCGCGCGAGCCCCAGCCCGCCGACGCAGACGTGGTACTGCTCGGTGTCCTTGCGCTCGAAGCGCACCTGGCGCGCGAGCGCGCCGTCGACCGGCACGGGGTCGTTCGTGAGGGCGTCGGACGCCGGCACGCGCGCGACGGCCAGCTCGACGAGCGCGTCGTGATCGACCGATCCGGCGGCCGCGATCACGACGTTGCGGGGCACGTAGCGCGCGCCGTGGAAGGCGGCGATCCGCTCGACGGGCGTGTCCGCGACGACCGCGGCGGTGCCGATGATCGCGCGCCCCAGCGGGTGCGCTCCGAAGACCGCCTCGCCGAGCACGTCGAAGACCTTGTCCTGCGGGTCGTCCTCGTACATCGCGATCTCCTCGAGGATCACCTCGCGCTCGGCGTCGATGTCGCGGAACGCCGGACGCCACACCATCTCGCTCATCACGTCGAACGCGTCGGCGAGGTGCGCGTCGATCACCCGCGCGTACAGCGAGGTCGTCTCCTTGCCGGTGCCGGCGTTGAGCTCGGCGCCCATCGCGTCGAACAGCTGGTCGATCTCCAGCGACGCGTACTTGTCCGAGCCCTTGAACAGCAGGTGCTCGATCAGGTGCGACAGGCCGGCCTCCGGCTCGCGCTCGTGGCGCGAGCCGGTGCCGATCCAGTAGCCGAGCGAGACGGACCGGACGGAGGGCATTGCCTCCGTCACGATCCGCACGCCCGAGTCCAGCTCGGTGATTCGGTGGTCGGTCACCCGTGAGGGGTGGTCGATCGCGATCCGATCGCGATCA
>JBJMLB010000036.1:0-40981 GCA_045805465.1 Conexibacter sp.
AGGTGCGCGAGTTCGTCGAGCGCGATCTCGGCGACGCGCTGTCGCGCTCCGTCGTGATCGTCGCGACGTCTGATCAGCCGGCGTTGGTCCGCATCAAGGCAGCGTTCACGGCGACCGCGATCGCCGAGCCCTTCCGCGACCAGGGCAACGACGTGATGCTGTTGATGGACTCGGTCACCCGCTTCGCGATGGCGCAGCGCGAGGTCGGCCTGGCGATCGGGGAGCCGCCCGCGACGCGCGGCTACACGCCGAGCGTGTTCGCGCAGCTTCCGCGCCTGCTGGAGCGCTCCGGCACGAGCGAGCGCGGCTCGATCACCGCGCTCTACACGGTGCTCGTCGACGGCGACGACATGAACGAGCCGATCGCCGACGCGGTCCGCTCGATCCTCGACGGTCACGTCGTGCTGACGCGCGAGCTCGCTCACGCATCCCACTATCCCGCGATCGACGTACTGCAGAGCGTCTCGCGGTTGGTCGGCGAGGTCGTCTCGCCGGAGGTGCGCGCCGCCGGCCAGGCGGTCCGCCAGCTGATGGCCGCCTACAGAGAGAAAGAGGACCTGATCGCGATCGGCGCCTACCAGCGCGGCACCGACCCGCTTGTGGACGCCGCGATCGCCCTGCGTCCAGCGCTCGAGCGCTTCCTGCGCCAGGCGGTCGACGACCGCACGACCGCCGCCGACGCCGACCGCGCGCTGCTCGACATCGCCGCCGCGGTGGCGGAGCACGTCGGCGAGACGGTCGACGCGGAGCCGGTGATGCCGGGCTTCCAGGCGGCCGGCTCCGCCGGCGAACCGGCGACCGCTCCCGCGTTCGTCCCGCCAGGCGGTTCGCCCGACGGCCTGGCCACCCCCGTCGCCTCCACCGCGATCCCGCCGTTGAACCTGCGGGTGTAGCGCCTGCGCTCAGCCTTCTCGCGCGATCCACAGCTGCAGCGGGCTGTCCGTCGCCTGCCCGGCGGGTGCGAAGCCGCGCGAGAGGATCGCGAACACGCCCGCAGGTATTCCTTCGGCCCACACGAACACCTTGGTCCCTCTTTCCTTCCGCAGCGCTCGCAGTGACTCTTCGAATTGCTCGGCGGTCTGGACTGAGCGGTCGCCCGTGTAGGTTTCGACGTCGACGAGGCCGAGGTTGTGCGCGATCTGGTGCCCGAGTAGCGACAGGATCACGACTCGCTCCCCTCGTTCGGTGGCCTGCGCCACGAACGTCTGCCCCGGGGGCGTCTGGAATATCGGAGCGTGGTGCGCGGCGATCCGCTTCACCTGCGCCCACGGCGCCGGGGTCTGCACGAGCGGCGGGACGAGCAGGCCGAAGCCGACAAGACAGGCCACCACGGCCGGGGTCGGGCGCCGTTCCGTCGTCGCCAGCCAGCGGACGGCGACGATCGTCAGCAGGGCGAGCGCGAGCGCCCACGCAGGGAACATGTAGTAGAGCTGCTCGGCGCGCGAACGCCCGACGTAGTACGCGCCTGCCCCGAGCCCGAAGCCTCCGCTCCACACCAGCATCCCCGTCAGCGCGCGATCCGCCTCGCCGCGCAGCGCGCGCACGGTCGCGAGACCGAACGTCGCGACGTACGTCATGAACATCACCGTGCTGAGCCCGAGGAGCGGTCGGATCGGGAACATGCCGAAGCCGGCGCGGGTGAACAGCTCCGCATACCGCAGCCCGAGCGGGAAGTGCGGGGGCGCGCCGGTGCGGACGAGCAGGAGCACGACCACCGCCGCCAGCGCCGCAGCCAGCCCGGCGGCCGCTTCGGCCAGCATCCGGCGGCGCGGGGCCGTGTCTGCCCACAGAAGGCCGAGCGTCGTCGCACCGAGCGCTGGAAGGCCGAAGTCCGCATTGTTGAGCGCGAGCAGTCCGCCGGCGAGGAACAGCGGCCACAGGCGGCGGGGGTGGAGCCCGTCGAGGTGACGCACGAGCAGCCAGGCGAGCACGAAAGGCCCCGCGTAGCGCAACGGCTGCACGCCGAAGTAGTTCACGAGCGAGAAGCGCGCGACGGATTCGCCGCGCAGACGCAGGGCGCTCGTTGCGAGCAGCGGCAGGAACAGCAGCAGGCCCGCCACGGAGCTTCGCGCCAGGCGGCGCAGCACGGCGAACAACGCGAGCATCGCCCCGCCCGTCATGGCGGCGAGTAGAACGCTGAAGACCGCGACCGACTTGCCCAGCAACGACATCGTCGCGGCTAGGCCGTAGGGCAGCAGCGCTCCGTACTGCGTCGCGAAGTCGCTCAGCGGCGAGCGCCCGTCGAGCACGGCCATCGCTTCGTCGTAGATGAACTGCAGGTGGAAGAGCACCTGTTCGTGCGCGGCGAGGATCGAGCCGTCCGTGTTGATCGCCGGCAGCACGGTGACCAGCACCGCCGCAAAGGCGGCTGCGAGGACGCCTCCCCGGCGTGCCCGCGTCTCGGCGAACGCGCGCTCGCAGCGCTCGCGCAGCCGCGGGACCCGCGCAAGCGCGACGATCGCGCCGGCGACGGCGAACGCCACGAGTATCGAGGCCACGCCGAAGTAGGGCACCGGTCCGTCGGCGTCCTGCGCTCTCAGCACTCGCTGCAGCACGAAGCACACCGCGAGCGCGAGCACCGCGACGATCTCGACTGCCGCCGCAGCCGCGGCCGCGCGTGCGCTGATCGCCACATGACGGACCAACAGCACGGTGCATCCCGAGAGCAGCAGCGGCGCCCCAAGCGCTACGAGATATCGCGCCTGCTCCGTGGGCTCGGGGCGCACGTCCGCGACCACCTCGCTCCAGAAATGGAGGTGGGACGCCGGCAGCAGTCGGCCGAGCGGCGGACCGAGCACGATCACCGCGAGCACGGTCAGAACCGCCGTCGGCACGACGGCGAGCCAGGCCGCATCGGCGGCGTCGACGCGCACGCCCTCGACCTGGTCGTGCGCGCGCCGGTGTCCAGCCGGCGAACGCTGCCTGTTCACAGCGAGTTCCATGTCCCCCGACACGCAGCTTAGATCGATCGACCGGACGAGGGGACGCTTCGTTCGGCACCGCAGCTTCGAAGCTACGAGCGACGCGCCCCGTGCGAAGATGAAGGGATGTCAACCTCCCAGCCCCCACGCAGCGTCAAGTTCTCCGACGACGAGCGGGGCGGGTGGTCCTCCGATCGGCCCCGGCGCGACGGCGCCGCTCAGCGGCCCGCGGACGTCTCGACCCGCTGCCGCACCCTCACCCCTTCCGACCGGCTGCGCTACTCGCCCGGCAGCCTGCTGCTGATCGCTTCGCCGAGCGCGGCGGAGCGCGATCGCTTCGCCGCGCGCGTGCTCGAGGACAGAGCCGCGTACCTGTCGCTCGACAAGGTGCGGGCGCTGCTGAAGGGTCGCGTCCCCGCCGCGCAGGTCGAGGAGCGCGCGCTGGAGCTGCTCGGCACCGCCGTCGGCAGACGCGTCGAGTCGGGCGAGTCCGTCGTGCTCGGACTCGATGGCCTCGGCGCGGACGAGCGCGAGCGCTGGGTGCGGATGGCGCACGCCGTCCGCCGCCCGCGCCACATCATCCTGCTCGAGGCCGGCCGCGACGCCGCCGACGAGGACGCCCGCGCCGCACTCGACGAGCTGCGCCGCGCGCTCGTCGCCGGCGAGCTCGGCAACGAGGGGATCCAGACTGCCCTCCGTCTCAGCGGCGGGACGGTCGCCGAAGTCAAGAGAATCGTCTTCCGCCCGCCGCCGCGGGACGAGTGAGCACAGGATCCACCTGGGGGCCGGCCTCCGCCGGCCACGTGGCCGGCTCCGGCACCCCTGCGACGGACGCGCTGCTCGCGTTCGACCGCGAGCACGTCTGGCACCCCTATGCCGCGCTGCCGGCGGCGGGTGCCCCGCTGCTGGTCGAGTCGGCCGAGGGGGTGCGGCTGCGGCTCGCCGACGGGCGCGAGCTGATCGACGGGATGGCGTCGTGGTGGTGTGCGATCCACGGCTACCGCCACCCGCGCCTCGACGCCGCCGCGCGGGACCAGCTCGACCGCATGGCGCACGTGATGTTCGGCGGGCTCACCCACGCGCCCGCCGTCGAGCTGGCGCGCCGCCTGGTCGAGCTGACGCCGGACGGCCTGGAGCACGTCTTCTTCGCCGACTCCGGCTCGGTCAGCGTCGAGGTCGCGATCAAGATGGCGCTGCAGTACCAGCGCTCGCGCGGACGGCCCGAGAAGCAGCGGCTGCTCGCGCTGCGCGGCGGCTACCACGGCGACACGTTCGGGGCGATGGCCGTCTGCGACCCGGTCGGCGGCATGCACCACCTGTTCGCGGGGACGCTGCCGCAGCAGCTGTTCGCGCCGCGGCCGCCGGGCGGCTTCGGCGCCGACGCGGTGGATCCGGCCTGGGACGCGGAGACGACCGCGCTGTTCGAGGCGCATGCGGGCGAGTTGGCGGCCGCGATCGCGGAGCCGGTCGTGCAGGGAGCCGGCGGCATGCACGTCTACGCGCCCGCCTACGTGCGACGGCTGCGCGAGCTGTGCGACGAGCACGACGCGCTGCTGATCCTCGACGAGATCGCGACCGGCTTCGGCCGCACCGGCGGGGAGCTGTTCGCCGTCGGGCACGCGGGGATCGCACCCGACCTGATGTGCGTCGGCAAGGCGCTCACGGGCGGCTACATGACGCTCGCGGCGGCGCTCTGCAACGCGCGCGTCGCACGCGGGATCTCGGACGGCGAGGCGGGCGTGGTGATGCACGGCCCCACGTTCATGGCCAATCCGCTCGCGTGCGCCGTCGCGCTCGCGTCGATCGAGCTGCTGGAGGAGCGCGGCTGGCGCGCGGACGTGGCGCGGATCTCGGAGGGCCTGCGGGCGGGCCTCGCCCCGGCGGCGGCGCTGCCGGAGGTGCGCGACGTGCGCGTGCAGGGCGCGATCGGCGTCGTGCAGCTCGAGCGGGAGGTCGACGTCGGCGCGGCAACCGCGGCGGCCGTCGAGCGCGGCGTATGGCTGCGTCCCTTCCGCGATCTCGTCTACGTGATGCCGCCGTACGCGATGGACGACGGCGATCTGGCAGTCGTTGCCGACGCGGTCTGCGCGGCTGCTGCGGCAGCCCTGCGCTGAACCGCCGCAAAGTCACAGATAGCTGCTGTTGAGCCGACCGCCGGGCCGCTTCACGATGTCGGCATGCCCGCTCCGTCGTCGCCTACCGGTCGTCTCGCGACCGTCGCGCTTGCTCTGGCAAGTGCGTTGGTCGCGCTGCGCCTCTACCCGCACGAGTTGCCGCAGGCGCGTCATCCCGACCTGCTCACCGTCGTCTTCTACAGCCGCGCGATGGTCTTCGCCGGCCGCGTCACGCTGCTCTGTCTCGCGGCCTTCGCAGCCCTGTCGATCGGCGCGCGGATCGTGCGGCGGGAGTGGCTGCTGCGGGCAGGGCCGTTCGAGGTCGAGCGAGCCGTGGGCATCTCGGAGCGGGAGCGGGATGAGTTGAAGGAGGAGCTGGCCGAGCAACGCATCGGGACGGCGCGACTTGAGGCCGGGTTCCACGCGCTTGCCGAGCAGATGACGGTTCTCACGCCAACCGCTGACCAGGAGGCCAATCGTGCCGCTCACTGACCAAGAGGCTCAACGACTGCGGCAGATCGAGACGTCGCTCAGAGAGCTCGCCGACGAAGCCGGCGCCATGGTGAGGAACATCGACCGTGCGATCCGCGAGTCGGATCGGCGGGCGGAGGAGTATCTGCCGATTTTCCGCCAAGCTGGAATCGTGCCGTCGCGAGGCACGCCGCGTCGCCGGTGGTCACGGGGGTGGTAGCCGGCACGCCCCGGGGGTAGCGGGTCGTGTCGGCCTCGAACGTCCGTCTAAGCCCTCCAGTTCACGAGAACCCGGCCGACTACCCGGTTCGTGACGTCGTTCCGTTTTCCGTTGGAGCGCCTGCGGGCGCTGCGTGAGCGCGGCGAGGATCTCGCCAAGCAGGAGCTCGCCGGCGCGATGCATCGCCAAGCGCATTGCGCCGACCGGCTGCGTGCGATGGGCGAGCAGGTCGCGGGTGCGTTCACCGCGCAACGCGCTGCCGCCTCCGGTGGCGCCGCGAGCGCCGCGGATCTCGCGGCGCATCAGGCCTACCTCGAGCGGATGGAGCAGGTGCGCGAGGCGGGCCGGCTCGACCTCGACCGCCACGACGCCGAGGTCGGCGCGCGCCGTGACGCATTGCGCGAGGCCGCTCGCCAGCGCCAGGCGCTCGAGCGGCTGAAGGAGCGCCGGCGTGTCGACCACGACCGCGCCGTCGCACGCGCCGAGGGCGCCGTGCTCGACGAGATCGCCTTGACCCAGCATCGCCGGAGCGCGTCATGAGCGTGACGTCGCCCGTCGGCGATCCGCTTGCGGTCCCCGTAGCGCGAAACTTCGCTTCCGCGACGGCCGGAATCGGGCCGCAGGCCGCGGTCGCGCGGATCGCGGAGTTGCAGCAGCTGATCTCCCAGGCGCGCTGCGACGGGGCTGCGTCGAACGGCGGTGCGAGCTTCGCCGATGCGCTGGCCGGTGCCGGCGCGCAGCCGATGGCGAGCGCGGCCGGTGTCGATGGCGCGACGGGGGCGTTCGGGACTGCCGGCGCGTTTGGCGCGACGCCGTACGACGGTCTCGTGGCCGCCGCCGCTCAGCGCAACGGCATCGACCCGGCGCTGCTCCACGGCTTGATCCAGCAGGAGTCCGGCTTCGACCCGTCCGCTTCGAGCGGCGCCGGCGCGCAGGGCCTCTGCCAGCTGATGCCCGGCACGGCCGCGTCGCTCGGCGTGAGCAACCCGCTCGATCCGGCTCAGTCGATCGAAGGCGGCGCGCGGTACCTCAAGCAGCAGCTCGACGCCTTCGGCGGCGATCCGCAGCTCGCGCTCGCGGCCTACAACGCCGGCCCCGGCGCCGTCCACCGCTACGGCGGCGTGCCGCCGTATGCCGAGACGCAGGCGTACGTCCAGAAGGTCATGGGCTACGCGAACGCCTACCGCAGCTCGCACCCGGCGATGGGCGCGGCTGCTCCTCCGACCCCGACACAGGTCTACTCATGATCCAGCTGCCAAGCACGCTGCTCGAACCGCCGGCGCCCTCGTCGCCCGGCAAGGAGCCGCCGGGCGGATCCCCGCCCGACACACCGTTCTCCACGGTGCTCGACGACCACCAGGCCCGGACCGCCGTTGCGGAAGGCCGCCAGCAGAAGCGACAGGACGCCTCGCGCGGCCCCGCCGCGGACGGCGACGAGCGCGAGCACGCGATCGAGCGCGACCGCGACGCCGACGACGACGCCGGCAAGGCGCATGCCGATCCCACCGCGACCGAGGCGTCCGCGCTCGCCGCGCTGCTCGGCGGCGTGCCGCTGCCGGCCGGCGTCAAGCTGACCGCAGTCGCGATCGCGACGACGACGCCGCAGGGCGATGCGAGATCGCCGGCCGGCGTACCGAGCGGCGTCGACGGTCTGTCGTCCGCCGCCGACGGGCCCGCGACGCCGATGCCGACCGGGCCATCCGTGCCGGCCGCCGCGACGGCGCTGCCGCTGCGCCCGCCGCTGCCCACCGCTGCGGATGCCTCCGGCGCGGTCCTCGACCAGCCGGTCACGCCGCCCGTCGCCTCGACCGCCGCCGCCAGAGCGACGCGTCTCGCGGACGTGCTGCAGTCGGCGACGGCCCGGCCCGCAGGCACTGGCTCGGCGAGCGCCGCTCCGACCTCCGCCGACGCGGCGACCCCGCCGGCCGCCACGGTCGCCGGCGCCGCCGCGCGCTCGTTCGGCCAGGCCGCCGACCAGGGCGCGGCGAACGGCTCTGCCGCACAGCCTTCCGCCCCCGCACCCATGCAGCCGGCTGCGGCTGCGCCCGCACAGAGCGGCACGCCCGTCACGGCCACGGCGCCCACCCCGGGCGTCGGCCTCGAGCACGCGGTCGAGACCGTCCGGCTCGCGCTGCGCGCCGCGGCCGACCGCGGCGTCACGCACGCGCGCATCAGCCTCACGCCGCGCGAGCTCGGCTCGATCGAGGTGCACCTTCGCCAGACGGCCGACGGCCTCGTCGCGCGCGTCGTCGCCGAGCACGCGACCGCCGCGCAGCTGCTGCACAACGCGGGCGGCGAGCTGCGTCGCCAGCTCGAGTCGCAGGGCCTCACGCTGCTGCGGCTCGACATCGGCGCCTCCGGCGAGCAGGGCGAGCGCGCGGCCGACCGGCAAGCGCTCGGCAACGGCGGCGACGCCTTCGGCGGGGACGCCGACGGCCGCAACCGCGGCGGCGACGCCGATCCGCTCGCACCGCTCGACGGCACCGCCGAGACCTCCACGACCACCACGCTCGCGCTCCCCAACGGCGCGCTCGTCGACGTGCTCGCCTGAGCGCCGCCAGGAGGACTGACCACCATGCCCATCAACCCACTCGATGCAACCACGGCGCCCGGCACGACCGGCGCCGCGCAGCAGGCCAGACAGCCCGGAATCCTCGGCAAGGACGACTTCCTGAAGCTGCTGATTGGCCAAATGCAGAACCAGGATCCGCTCAGCCCGAGCGACCCGTCGGAGCAGATGGGTCAGATGACGCAGTTCTCGATCCTCGAGCAGCTCTCGAACCTCGCGCAGTCGCAGCAGGCCGCGGCCGCGAACGACTACGACCAGCAGGCGGTCGGCCTGATCGGCAGAACCGTCACCTACACGAGAGCCGACGGCACCTCCGCCAGCGGCGTCGTCTCGACCGTCACCTACACGACCAAGGGTCCGGCGCTCACGATCGGCGACGACAGAGGCATCCCGCCCGTCGCCGTCACTGAGGTCAGATGAGCCAGCCGCTCCCCAACGCCGCGCTGCTGCCGCCGGGGCTCGCTCCGGCGCAGGCGCCCGCGACCGCACCCGCGGCCGCAGGCCCGACCGACGCCGCCCACGCGCGCGCCCTCACCGGCCCCGCGTTCGGCGAGCTGCTGGCGCGCACGCACAGCGTCTCCTTCTCCCGCCACGCGCTCGAACGGCTCCAGCGTCGCGGCATCGAGCTCGGCGAGCAGCAGCTCGACCGGCTCGGCGACGGCGTCGACCGCGCCGCGGGCAAGGGCTCGCGCGCGTCGGTCGTGTTCGTCGACGGCACCGCGTTCGTGGTCGCCGTCCCGAAGCGCACCGTCGTCACGGCGGTGGACCCCGAGCACATGCGCGAGCAGGTGTTCACGAACATCGACAGCGCCGTCATCGCATGACCCTCGACGGCTACCTCACCCACCTTGCGGCCGGCCCTCACCCGAGGAAGCCGCTCCTCCTCACCCGAAAGGACTGATGCCCCGATGATGCGTGGCATGTTCTCCGCGATCAGCGGACTGAAGGTCAACCAGACGATGCTCGACGTGACCGCGAACGACCTCGCGAACGTCAACACGATCGGCTACAAGTCGGCCCGCACGACGTTCCAGGACTCGCTCGCGCAGCTGCAGCGCGGCGCGGCCGGCGCAAGCCAGTCAAGCGGCGGCTCCAACGCGCTGCAGGTCGGCCTCGGCGTGCAGCTCGGCTCGGTCGACAACCTGATGTCCGGCGGCGCGCCGATGACCTCGGGCAACCCGCTCGACGTCTACATCCAGGGCGCCGGCTGGCTGCGCGTCGGGCTCGGCGACGGCAGAACCGTCCCGACCGACTTCCAGTACACGCGCGCCGGCAACCTGACGATCAACGCGTCGGGCCAGCTGACGACGCAGGACGGCCACTTCCTCGTCGGCCTCGCCGCGACCGCCACGCCGGACGGCGCCGGCGGCTTCACCTACGCGCCCAACGCGACCGACTCCTACATCACGATCCCGCCCGGCTCGACCGACGTGACGATCGGCCAGGACGGCGGCGTCTCCTACATCGACCAGGACGCGAGATCGGCCACGTTCAGCCAGCGCGTCACGGCCGGCTACCTCGCGCTCGCAAAGTTCTCCAACGAGGGCGGCCTGCAGCGCACCGGCGGCTCGCTGTGGCTGCAGTCCGCGAGCACCGGCGCGGCGACGATCGGCACGCCGAACACGAACGGCTTCGGCCAGACGAACGCCGGCATGCTCGAGATGAGCAACGTCGACCTCGCGACCCAGTTCACGACCATGATCACCGCGCAGCGCGGGTTCCAGGCGAACTCCCGGGTCATCTCGACTGCGGACGAGATGCTCCAGGACCTGGTGAACCTGAAGCGGTGATCTCCGCGGGGCGTTCCGTAATCGGGACTCCCACATGAGCTGAGCGGAGGCGGGGCGACGGTTGAGGGACCTGTCGCTCCGCCCTGCTCACTCTCCCTTCCAAGCAAGGAGCACGACGTGATCGTCCTGCACCGCCTCGGCCACGACGCCGAGCCCTTTCATCTCAATCCAGACATGATCCTGACCGTCGAGGCGACGCCCGACACGGTCGTCACGCTCGCCAGCGGCGCGAAGATCGTCGTGCACGAGCCACCGGCCCAGGTGGTCGAGGAGATCAGAGGCTGGCGCTCCGAGATCCTCTCGGATGCACTCAACGGCCGCAGACCGACGCTGCGCGCGATTGAAGGTTCGCCGCCGCCCGCCGATCACCCAGGCTGATGAAGGCCGCAACCGCCATCGGAATCGCCGCGGGCGTCGTCGCGCTGCTGTTCGCCTCCATGATGGAGGGGACGCAGCCGATGGCGTTCTTCAACATCCCCGCGCTGATCATCGTGCTCGTCGGCACGGGTGGCGCGACGCTGTCCTCCGTCGGGATGGACACGATGAAGAAGATCCCGGCGCTCTACAAGCTGGCGTTCGGCCCGCCCGAGCTCGACATGCGCGGGCGCGTCGAGCTGATCGTCTCGCTCGCTGAGCAGGCGCGCCGCGAGGGTCTCCTCGCGCTCGACGCGCAGCTCGCCGAGATCGACGACGACTTCACCCGCAAGGGCCTGCAGCTCGTCGTCGACGGCACCGACCCGGAGCTCGTGCGCGAGATCCTCGACGCCGAGATCGACGGCATGACGACCCGCCACGCCGCGGGCGCGACCGCGTTCGAGAAGGCCGGCGGCTTCGCGCCGACGATGGGGATTATCGGCACCGTCATGGGGCTCGTGCACGTGCTCCAGAACCTCTCCAACCCGTCGATGCTCGGCCCCGCGATCTCGACGGCGTTCATCGCAACGCTGCTCGGCGTCGGCGCCGCCAACGTGATCTTCCTGCCCGTCGGCGCCCGGCTGCGCGCGCTCTCCTCCGCGGAGGCCGAGCTGCGCATCCTCACCGTCGAGGGGATCCTGTCCGTGCAGGCGGGCGACAACCCGCGCGTCGTCGGCGACAAGCTGCGCTCGTTCGTGGCGCCGGCCGAGCGCGGCGACGGTGACGAAGAGTCCTCGGCCACGCAGGCCGCTCCCGCCGAGTCCACCGAGCCCGTCGCGGAGGCCGCGTAGCCATGTCCGCTGCAGCCTCCGGGCGCGGCCGTCGCCGCCGTCACTCCGACGGCGCTGCCCACGAGAACGAGGAGCGCTGGCTGCTCACGTACGCGGACATGATCACGCTGCTGCTGGCGCTGTTCGTCGTGCTGTTCGCGATCTCGTCGGTCAACGTGTCGAAGGTCAAGGCGCTGCAGCAGTCGCTGCGCGAAGCGTTCTCCGGCAAGGTCGTGAGCGGCGGCGAGGCGATCATGCAGACCAGCAACAGCGTCTCCGTCAGAACGCTGCAGACGCAGCCGAGAATCGTCCCCAACACGCCCTCGATCGGCCAGCCGCCGACCGCCTCCGCGCAGGCCGCGCTCGCCGCCCGCCGCGAGGAGGACGAGCTGCAGCAGCTCAAGCGCCAGCTCGACGCGTTCGCCGCCTCGCACGGCTTCAAGGCGCAGGTCGAGACGGTCGTCACGCAGCGCGGCCTCGTCGTGCGGCTGCTGACCGACAACGTCGTGTTCGACTCCGGCCTCGCGGACCTGAAGACCCAGGGGCTGCCGCTCCTGAGCGAGGTCGGCACGCTGCTCGGCGTCGACCGCGTCCACCCGATCGTCGTCGAGGGACACACCGACGACGTGCCGATCTCGACGTCGAAGTTCGCCTCCAACTGGGAGCTGTCGACGGCGCGCTCGGCCGCGGTCGTGCGCTGGCTGATCGGCCGCAGCGTCTCGGCGAGACGCTTCTCGGCCGCCGGCTACGCCGACCTCCACCCGCTCGCCTCCAACGGCACGGACGCCGGCCGCGCGCGCAACCGCCGCGTCGAGATCGTGCTGCAGCGCATCCATCCGCTCGCCCCGCCCGTCGGAACGACGCAGCCCGAGCCCGCACCCGCGAAAGGCATCGCCCCATGAAGAGAAAGAAGATCCTGATCCCGCTGCTGGTGGTGGTGATCGCGGGCATCGCCGCGAAGTTCGTCCTGGCGAAGCCGGCGCCCGAGGTCCACCACAAGATCGACGGCGTCGTCTACGTGCTGCCGAAGGAGTTCCTCGTGAACCTCTCCGACGGCCGCTACGCGAAGGTCAACGTCGCGCTCGTGCTCGACCACTCGCAGCCGACCGCGGCCGCCGCGGGCGGCCACGAGGCCGCGGCCGAGCCGCCGGAGGGCTTCGGCACGCTCGAGCAGGAGGCGGCCGTGCGCGACGTGGTGACCGACGTGCTGACCGGCCAGAGCGGCGACGAGCTGATCGACCGCAGAGGCCGCGAGCAGGTCAAGGCGGAGATCTTGAGAGAGATCCGCACGCGCACGGACGTGAGAACCGAAGAGATCTTGCTCCCCGACGTCGCCGTCCAGTAGGAGGCCGTGCGAGATGAGTGAAGACAACGTCCAACTGCCCGCCTTCGAGCGCCAGAGCGCCGATCCCGGCGCTGCCTTCGCCGGTCCGGCCGACCTCGGCCGGCTGTCCGACGTGCCGGTCGAGCTGGCGGTCGAGATCGGCCGCACGCGCATGACCGTCGGCGCGACGCTGGAGCTGCGCCCCGGCTCGATCGTCGTGCTCGATCGCGTCGCCGGCGAGCCGGTCGACCTGCTCGTCAACGGCACGCCGATCGCGCGCGGCGAGGTCGTCGTGATCGACGAGGAGTTCGCGCTGCGCGTGACCGACGTGCTCGGCGAGCGCGCTGCCGCCGACGCCGGGCGGGCGGGATCCGACGCGACAGAGGATCCGGCCGCGGCCGCCTGAGGGATCGAGATGCCGACCGTCACCGACACCTTCCAGCTCGTCGTCTGCGCCCTCGGCGACGAGGAGTACGGCCTGCCCGTCGGCCAGGTGCGCGAGATCGTGCGCTACACCGAGCCGCGCCCGGTCGCGAGCGACGTGCCGTGGATGCGCGGCGTGATCAGCCTGCGCGGTCGGCTCGTGCCGGTGCACGACCTGGCTGTGCGGCTGGGGCTGCCCAGCGCCAGCGCCGCCGCCGTCCCCTCGGAGGCGGCCAAGCTCGTGATCGTCGAGACGGCCGACGAGCCAGTGGGCGTGCTGGTCGACGACGTCGTCGAAGTGCTGACCGTCGAGCCCGGGCAGCTTGAGCCGGTGCCGTCAGGCAGCGGCCGGATCGCACGCGTCGGCGAGCGCCTCGTGCTGCTGCTCGACGGCGAAGAGCTCGGGTCGTGACGACGTGCCCTCCGCCTTCGCCGCGCGCCGCATCGTCCTGATCGCCGCCTCGACGGGCGGTCCCCGCGCGCTGGGCGAGCTGATCCCGCGGCTGCCCGCGCCGCTCGGCGCCGGCACGGTGATCGTCCAGCACCTGCCGAGCGGCTTCACCGCGCCGCTCGCGCACCGGCTCGACCAGGCCGCGCGCCTGAACGTGCGCGAGGCCGGCGAGGGCGATGTGCTCGACCCGCGCGTCGCGCTGCTCGCACCCGGCGGCTCGCACCTGCGCCTCACCGCCGCCGGCACCACCACGCTCAGCGACGCGCCCGAGGTCGGCGGCCTGCGCCCGCGCGCCGACCTGACGATCGCCGACGCCGCGCGCGCCTTCGGTGAGCGCACGGTGCTCGTCGTGTTGACGGGCATGGGCAACGACGGCCTGGAGGGCGCCGAGCAGGTCCGCCGCTGCGGCGGCCGCGTGCTCGTCGAGGCGGAGTCGACCTGCACCGTCTACGGCATGCCGCGCGCCGTCGAGGAGGCGCAGCTCGCGGACGTCGTGCTGCCGCTCGGCGAGCTGCCGGCGGCGATCGCCGCGGAGGCGGTCGCATGATCGATCAGCGCGAATACCTGCCCGCCTTCCTCGCAGAGGCGCGCGAGCACCTGCAGGAGCTCGGCCTGGCGATCCTGCGGATCGAGGCGGCGCCGGACGACCGCCTCGCGTCCGAGGGGGTCTTCCGCATCGCGCACTCGCTCAAGGGCATGAGCGCGACGATGGGCTACGAGCGGATCGTCGCGCTGACGCACGCGATGGAGGACGTCTTCGAGCTGCTGCGCCAGCGCGAGGGCGGGTTGCCGGCCGACGCGATCGACGTGCTGTCCGCCTGCCTCGACGCGCTCGAGACCGCCGTCGAGGGGATCGCCGCCGGCCGCGGCGAGGACTTCGACCCGGAGGCGCTGGTGGAGCGCCTGCGGCAGCTCGCGCGCGAGCGCACGCCGGCGCAGGAGCTTGCGCGCGACGGCGACGTGCTGCTGCCGGACCTCGCCCGCGCGGCGCTCGACGGCGAGCGCCTGCTGCACGTCGCGGTCGAGCTCGCGGACGAGTGCCAGATGCCCGCGGTGCGCGCGTTCATGCTGTTCGAGGCGCTGCGCGTCCACGGCGAGCTGGTTGGCGGGGTGCCGGCGCCCGACGCGGTCGAGCGCTTCTCGGGCCGGCGCGTCGAGGCGTGGGTCGCGACCCGCGCGGACTCGTCGCGCCTGGAGGAGAGCGCCCGCGCGGTCGGCGAGCTGGCGGAGGTGCGCGTGGCTGAGGCGCCCGTGCCGGGCGACGTCGCCGCCGATCCCGCCGACATCGTCCCGGAGCGTCCTGCCCCAGTGTCGTCCTGCGACACCGATCCAGGACGCTTCGCCGGCGAGACGGCGCCTGCGTCCGCACCGGCGCCGCGCGCCACCGCGACGGTCCGCGTCGATGCCGAGCGGCTCGACGAGCTGCTGCACCTGATGGGCGAGCTGGTCCAGCAGCGCACGAACGTCGAGGCGCTCGCCGCGGATGCAGCGGTCCCCGGCCTCGGACAGGCGGTGCAGCGCCTCGCGCGCACCTCGCAGGCGCTGCAGGAGACCGTCACGCGCGTGCGGATGGTCCCCGTCGAGTCGGTCTTCCTGCGCTTCCCACGGCTTGTGCGCGACCTCGCGCAGCGGCTCGGCAAGCAGGTCGAGCTGCGCCTGGAGGGCGCCGAGACGGAGCTCGACCGCACCGTCGTCGACGCGCTCGGCGACCCGCTCATGCACCTCGTGCGCAACGCGCTCGACCACGGGCTCGAGACGCCGGCCGAGCGCGTCGCCGCCGGCAAGCCGCCGACCGGCGTGCTCGAGCTGTCGGCGCGGCACGCGGGCGGCCACGTCGTCGTCTCGGTGCGCGACGACGGCCGCGGGATCGACCCCGTCGCCGTCGGCCGCGTGGCCGTCGAGCGCGGCCTGATCGGCGCGGACGCCGCCGCTGCGCTCGACCCGGTTGCCACCGCCGACCTGCTGTTCTCCCCCGGCTTCTCGACCGCCCCGGCCACGACGGACGTCTCCGGGCGCGGCGTCGGCATGGACGCCGTGCGCGAGGGCGTGCGCGCGCTCAGCGGCGAGATCCTGCTCAGCTCCGTGCCGGGGCAGGGCGCGCACGTCCGGATGCGCCTGCCACTGACGCTCGCCTCGATCGCCGCCCTGCTCGTGACCGTCGACGGCCTGTCCTACGCGATCCCGCTCGACCGCGTCGTGCGCACGGTGCGGCTCGACGGCCTGTCGCTGCGCAGCGTGCGGGGGGCGCCGCTGCTGCCGCTCGGCGGGGAGCTGCTGCCGCTGCTCGACGGCGCTGCCGCCCTCGGCGGAATGCCCGCTCCGGCCGCGCCGGCACGCACGTATGCCGTCGTCGTCAAGTCCTCCGGCCGGCGCGTCGCTCTCGTCGTCTCCACGCTCGTCGGCCGCCGCGAGCTCGTGACCCGCCGCCTTCCTCGTGCAGTCAGCCAGCGCGCCGCCGCCGCGGGCGGAGCCGTCCTGCCCGACGGCGGCATCGCGCTGGTCGTCGACTGCGATGCACTCACAGCACCTTCTCCCGGCCAACCAGAAGGAGTCCCAGCATGAACGTCCGATATGACGAGCAACAGCTCGACGCGCTGCGGGAGCTCGCGTCGATCGGCTCTGGCACCGCCGCCACCGCGCTCTCGCAGATGCTCGGCCGCCCGGTCGAGCTGGCGGTCCCGCGTGCGCTCGCGCTGCCGCTCGCCGACGCGCTCGACGCCGTCGGCGAGCCCGACGCGATGGTCGCGAGCGTCGTGATGCCGACCACCGGCTGCGCCGGCGACGCCGGCGACGACATCGAGATCGTCGTGCTGCTGCTGTTCTCCTACCAGTGCGCGGCGAGCCTGTGCGAGCTGCTCGGCGTCGAGCCGCGCAGCGAGCTGGGCGACTCGGCGCTGGGCGAGATCGGCAACATCCTCGGCGCCTCCGCCGTCGGCGCGCTCGCGCAGATGACCGGCCTGGCGCTCGAGCCGCAGCCGCCGCACGTGCTCTACGACATGCTCGGCGCGGTCGTCGCCTCAGTCCTCAGCGCGACCGCCGGCGAGCTCGACCTCGCGCTCGTGCTGGACGCCGAGCTGGGCGTCGAGGGCGCCGCCTGCGGCCTCTCGTTCCTGCTGCTGCCGACCGCCGTCGGCGTCGCCGAGCTGCTCGGCCGGCTCGATCTCGACCCCGTCCCGCCCGGAGAGTGAGCGGACGGTGAAAGTCGTGCGCATGGGAGAGCTGGCCGTCTCGGCCACGGCGGAGGACGAGCTCGTCTCGATGGGGCTGGGCTCCTGCGTGGGCGTCGCGCTCGTCGACCGCGACGGCGCGATCGCGGGGCTCGCCCACGTGATGCTGCCGACCGCGAACGCCGCCTACAGCGCGCCGGCGAAGTTCGCCGATCGCGCGGTGCCGACGCTGCTCGCCTCCACCGAGCGCCTCGGCGCACGGCGGGAGCGGCTGGTCGCCGTGCTCGCCGGCGGCGCCCAGATGTTCGGCGGCAGCGCCAGAACCGCCGGCGTCGCCGGGCTCGACCTCGGCGCCCGCAACGAGGCCGCCGTGCGCACGGCGCTGGCGGAGGCGGGCATCCCGGTGCGCGCTGCCGCGACCGGCGGCGACCGCGGGCGCACCGTGCGCGTGCGCGTCGGCGAGGCCCGCGTCAGCGTCAAGGAGGCGGGCGGCGTCGAGGTTTCGCTGTGGCACCCGCACCTCGCTGCCGATGACCTGGTGGAGATCTCATGAGCGAGCTCCTCACCAACGACCAGGTCGCCGCGCTCGTCGAGGCGGCGCAGCAGGGCGAGCTGCCCGACGACCACGCCGGCAGCGGCGGTCCCTCGCATCTGCGCCGCAGCCGGCGGCTGCGCAGCGTCGACTTCGCGCGTCCGACCAAGTTCACGAGCGAGCACGAGCGCCGGATCGTGCGCGCCCTGGACGCCTTCTGCACGACCGCCGCGACGCGCCTGTCGGCCGAGCTGCGTGTGCCGCTCGAGCTCGAGGTGATCGACACGACGCAGCTGCCGTGGTCGAGCGCGCAGTCCGCGCTCCCGCAGGACTCCGTCGGCGCCACGCTGGCGGTCGCGCCGGTCGGCACGCGCATGCTGCTGACGGCCGAGCTGCCGCTGGTGCTGCTGACGATCGAGCACCTGCTCGGCGGCGCGCCCGAGCGCCCCCCGAAGATGCGCAAGCTGAGCGAGATCGACTGGGCGCTCACGCGCCGGCTGTTCGACATGCTCACGCACCACCTGTCGCTCGTGTGGCAGGACCTCGCCGGCCTGACGCTGGACACGCGCGACGTCGACACGCACATGGAGGGCCTGCAAGTCACGGCCGTCTCCGACCCGACGCTCACGCTCACGTTCGAGGCGCGCATCGACCGCCACTCCTCGACGCTCGCGCTGCTCGTGCCGTGGAGCGCGATCGACGCTGTCGCCGACGAGCTGGCCGGTCGCGAGACGCGCAGCGAGGCGGCCGACCCGCGCATCGCCGCCGCCGTGCGGCGCGCCGTCGCCGGCGCCGAGGTCGTGCTGCGGGCCGAGGTGGCGCACGTCGACATGGCGATCGACGAGGTGCTGGCCCTGCAGCCGGGCGACCTCGTGCGCCTCGGCGCGCCGGCCGAGGCCGGCGTCGGCATCTACGCCGAGGACGTGCCGATCCACCGCGCCCAGCCCGGCCGCAGCGGCACGCGCCGCGCGGTCCAGGTGACGGCGCCGGGCGGAGGTGCCGCATGAGCCCCGCCGATGTCTCGAGCGCGACCGACGCGCTGATGCGCCTCGGCGCCTCGACCGCGGAGGCGGTCGCCAAGTCGCTCGACGCGATCTGCCCGTCGCACGTCGAGCGCGGCGACGTGACGGTCGTGCCGGGCGAGGAGAGTCCGTTCGACGGCTTCCCATTCGAGGACGGCCCCGCCGTCGCCGTCAGCGTCCACTACGTGGATGGCGTGACCGGCGGCAACGTGCTGCTGATGACCGCACGCGCCGCGCGTGCAATCGCCGCGGCGATGGGCGGCTCCCCGGCACCGGACGACGGCGCTGAGCCGACCGAGCTGGAGCTGTCCGCCGTCGCCGAGGCCGCCAACCAGATGTTCGCCGCAGCCGCGAGCGCGACGGGAGTCGTCTTGAGCCAGGGGGTCGAGATCGCGCCGCCGGACACCCGCCTGCTCGCCTCGGCGGACGCTGCGCGCGAGGCGTTCGACACGACGCCGCACGCGATCAGCGCGACGTTCCGGGTCTTCGGCGAGCCGTGCCGGCTCGTCCAGCTCGTCCCCAACGCGTTCGTCCTGCGCATGACCCGCGCGCTCGACGAGCAGGGCACCGAGCAGCTGAGCGGCGACGGGGGTCTGTCTGCGCTCGGCATCGCGCGACGGACGGAGCCCGGCGAGGAGCGTGCGTTGGACGACGCGCTGCGCGACATCCGCGTGCGCGTGTGGGCCGAGCTCGGCCGCACGCGCGTCTCGCTCGGCGCCGCCCCCGAGCTGCCGCCCGGCGCGGTGCTGGAGCTCGACCGCAAGGCCGACGACCCCGTCGACCTGTACGTGAACGGCCTGCGCTTCGCGAGCGGCCGGCTCGTCCTCACCGATGAGGGCGAGTGGGGGCTGCGACTCGAAGAGGTCGCGGGACGGACGGAGCCCGCGCTCGTCGGAGGCGGCTTTCGCCCTCCGGCGGTCGCAAGCGACCCGCCTGCCGCACCAGAGTTTCGCCCTCCGGCGGTCGCCAGCGACCCGCCTGCGGGCGACGTTACTACTGAGGAGGAGATCTAGATGGCACGCGTGCTCGTCGTCGACGACGCAGCGTTCATGCGCAAAGTCCTGACCGACGCACTCGTCGCCGGCGGCCACGAGGTGGTCGGCGAGGCGGGCGACGGCGACGCCGCGCTCGACGCGTACAAGAACCTGCAGCCGGACCTCGTGACGCTCGACATCACGATGCCCGAGAAGGACGGCCTCGCCACGCTGCGCGAGCTCGTTGACATCGACCCCGCTGCGCGCGTCGTGATCTGCTCCGCGCTCGGGCAGGAGACGAAGGTGCTCGACGCGATCAAGGCCGGCGCGAAGGACTTCGTCGTCAAGCCGTTCGAGCGCGAGAGGTTGCTCGGGGCCGTGGAGAAGGCCGTTGCCTAAGCAACAAATGCCTATTTCCAGGAACTTTCCGAGTTAGCAGGGCCGATTCTCCGAGTTAGCGGGCCGCATGCGGACTGCTCACGCAGTCACGCTCCGTCCGCCTGCAGCCGCTCGAAGCCGGTCCACAGCACGTTCATCGCCGTCTCGACGATCCGCTCGCGTGGGACGTGCGGGTGCTCGTCCCACCAGATCGCGAGGCCCGCGAGGCCGGCGCGCATCGTCTCCGCGGCCATCTCAAGCCCTTCCGCGTCGCGTGCGATGCGCTGCGCGCCCGGCTGCTGACCAAGGATCACGCTCAGCGCCGCGCGACCCTGCGCCTGGATCTCGCGGTGCGCCGCGCGCGCCTGCGGCTCTCCCGTCGCCTCGAGGAAGTACATCCGCGAGGCGAAGCGGTTTTGCTCGACATAGCGCGCCCAGGCGCCGAACGCGCGCTCCATCCGCAGCTGAAAGGAGTTTCGCTCTGCGGGCGTCGCAAGCGACGCCCTGCGATCGACGTCACTACCCAGCTCCTGCACCCACATCGCCAGCAGCTCGTCGCGCGTGCGCTCCAGCAGGCGGGTGAAGAGCGCCAGCTTTGAGGCGAAGTGGTCGTAGACGACCGGCGGTGAGACCCCGGAGCGCCGCGCGATCTCGTCGATCGACGCGCCCGCGTAGCCGTGCTCGGCGAACACGCGCGTGGCCGCCTGCTCGATCAGCTCGCGCCGCTCGGCGGCGGGCAGGCGTCTGCGTGGCGTCGTCGTGCGGACAGCGGACTTCGACAAACCTAACGCTCCCTAGGTACTGTGCCTAACAAGCACTAGGTTACGCATCGGAAAGGCGGCCGGCATGAGCGTCAGCGCAGATCCCGAGATCGTCCACGACCCGGTCTTCAGACACCGGCTCCGCTTCACCGACACGACGGACGAGCACGGCGAGCCGGCGGTGCTGTGCGAGATGTGGGTCGACCCGGGCGGCGGCGTGCCGCCGCACGTGCATCCGCGCATGGAGGAGCGCTTCACGGTCAAGGAGGGCCGCATGGAGTTCCTCGCCGGGCGCAGATGGGTCGGCGCCGACGCCGGCGAGACGGTGGTCGTGCCCGCCGGCACGCGCCACGCGTATCGCAACCGGGGCGACGTCGTCGCCTACTCGCACTGCATCGCGACCCCGCCCGACCCAGGCCTGCAGGGATTCCTCACCGACGCCGCCGCGCTCGGCCGCGCCGGCCGCATCTCCAAGCTCGGCATCCCGAAGGGGATCAAGGGTTGGCTCCAGGGCGCCGTGATGATCGAGGCCTACGGCGAGATGGTCGTGATGGGCTTCCCGCCGCTCCCGCCGCCCGCGATCCAGCGCATCGTCCTGCCGCCGCTCGCGCGCCTGGGTGCGCGGCGCGGGTACAGGGCGGGGCAGTTGGGCTGATTCAAATGCATGCTGTGTAGACCCGGCGGTCGGCGACTCCTAGAGTCCGCCGGGACGGAGGGTGAAGCGCCAAGGCGGCGCGACCCCTCGGATGGAGTTCGAGTCTCCCGCCCTCCGCCGTCCTTGCTCGACCGGACGCCCGTTTGTGCGGCAGGCGCAACGTCACGCGCCGTGGGTCACGCCCTCAAAGCCGCTGCGGTGCGTCCGGTCAGAGTAGGTTGTCGCAGGAGTTGCGAAGGGCTACCATCGAAGGACAGTTGTCAGCTGGTGACCGGGGTCACTCCCCGGCGCGCGACCCGCCTCCACGGCGGGTCGTGTCGTTAATCAGGTCTCTCTGGGCGCCGTGCGGCTTGGCGGGCCAGCTTCAGCGCTCGGTCATCGCCGGCCAACGTTCGTCGCAGGTCACGACGGCGTGGGTACAAGGCGGGGCAGTCGGCCTGAGGCCGTGCCTTACAGCGCCAGGTGGAGTCGGAGCGCGCCGTCGAGCGACGCCATAAGTGGCGCGGGCAGGCTGCCGATCAACTGGCCGACCCGCTCCGCCGCGACCGTCCGCACCTGCTCGGCCTGCGCCTTCGATTCGCGTCGCAGTCCGCCGTCCCCGGCGGGAAGCAGGACCTGAAACGGATAGACGTGCCCGAGGTTCGAGGTGACCGGCACGACAGTCACGACCCCGTAGCCGTTCCTCGCGGTCGTCGTGTTGATGCCGTCGTTGCTGACGATGATTGCGGCTCGCCGCTTGTTCGCCTCGGCGCCACGGGTGGGGGCGAAGTCCACAACACGGATCTCACCTCGCAGCATCAGAGACCGTCACCGGCCGTCGCATCCCAGAGATCGGCGTCTTCCCCGGAGGACCACTCGTCCGCGGCGGCGGCGTATGCGTCGCCAAGATCTCTGAGTCGAAGCGCGTGAATCGCCGCTTGAACCACAGCGGAGCGCGACGGAGACGCATGCGCACTCGCGTAGGCATCGAGGAACTCGACGTCTTCGCTGGGCAGACTCACACTGAGCTTCATACCCACGATGCTACCACGAGTATGACCCAAAGTAGCATCGCCGCGGTTGTGGCTCCGGAACTCGACCATCGCGTTACTTGTGGGCACCATGACTCTGCCCCCGACGGACATCCGCGCCGAACATCTCCATGTCTCGATAGCGCGCGACACGGTCGGTTGCCGGCGATCCAACCTCGCGTCGGAGTACCCGATGAGGCATCTCGCAGCGCCCGGTGACGATGCTCCGCAGGCCGGCGCGAAAGCCGCGCGCGAACGCCTGATCCTTGAATACGGTGACCATGCGCTCAAGGGTCCATGACCCTCAGCGGACTGTCTACCGCATGGAGCTGTGACTTCAGCGCCCGAGCGTGCGCAGCAGCTCGGCCGTTCTGGCCGGGACCTCGCCGAGACGGGTGCGGACCTCGGCGAGCGCGGCACGCAGCTCGGGGTCGCCGACCTCGACGGGGAGCATCGAGTCCTGCAGCTCGGAGAGGATGTCGTCGGCGTGCTCGACCGCCTCGAGCGCCTGCTCGACGTAGCCGCTTGCGCCCGCGGAGGGCGCGCCCGCGTCGGGCGTCGTCGCGAACCCGCTCGCCGCGAGGCCGTGCCGCGCCGCGAACTCGCCGTTCGCCCGCTTCGCCCTCCCGTACGCCGCCTGCACCGGCGCGAACAGCTCCGACTCCAGCCGGTCCGCCGTGTCCTCGTCGACCAGCTCGTACGCCGCCCCGAGCGCCGCCAGCGCCACGCCGATGGTGTCGGCGGCCTCGGCCGTCGCCCCCAGCAGCTCTCTGCGCCCTTCGTCGCTCGAATACGTCATCGCGGCCGAGCATAGACGCGGAGGGCTCGGACCGGCTCCAGGGTGCGCGGAGCGCTTCCGCATCGCGATGGAGAGGCTTCCGCCGCAACCGGGCTAAAGCCCGCCGCCTCCTTGCCGACTACCCGGGACGACTCATCCCTCGGAGTCGTCCCTCGATGATCAAGGCTTCCCTGCTCACACGGGTGGCCGCGACGGTCGCTGCCGTCGTGTTGCTGCCTGCCACGCCCGCGCTCGCGCAAGCCGCGAGAGGCGAGTCGACGCCCGTCGACCTGACCGGCGCGAGCGATCAGGGCAGCCACATCGGAGGCGGCGGCTCCATCGTGCGCACGATCGTCGGACTGGCGATCGTGATCGGCGTCATCTACGGCGTCGCGTGGGTCCTCAGACAGGTCAAGGCAAGCAAGCAGCCGCGCGCCACCGGCAGCGGCCTCGCCACGCTCGCCTCGGTCCCGCTCGGTCCGAACCGCTCCGTCCACCTCGTGCGCGCCGGCCGCGACCTCGTGCTGCTCGGCGTCGCCGAGCACGGCGTCGTCCCGATCCGCACGTACACGGAGGAGGAGGCCTTCACGGCCGGCCTGATCGACGAGGACGGCATGCTGATCCTGCCCGAGGAGGAGACCTCCGGCCGCGGCCGCGAGCGCGATCGCGCGCCGCGCAGACTTCCCCGCCTGGCGATGCCGCAGCTCGCGCTGCCGTCGAGCGTGCGCGCCGCCCGCGACGCCGCGCGCCCGGCCGCGGCGCGCCCGAAGCTCGCGCTCCCCGCGGGCGGGCGGACGCCCAGAACCGCCCTCGACACCCTGCGCGCCTGGACGGTCCGCTCGTGAGAGGCGACGGCGCCAACGCGGTCCAGATCCTGCTGTTGATCGGCGGCCTCACGCTGATCCCCGCGCTGCTGTTCTGCGTCACCGGCTTCACGCGCATCCTGATCGTCCTCGGCTTCATCCGCACCGCGATCGGCACGCCGACGGCGCCGCCGAACCAGGTGCTCGTCGGCATCGCCCTGTTCCTGACGCTGTTCGTGATGGCGCCGACCTTCACCACGATCAAGGACACAGCCTGGGATCCGCTCCAGGCGCACAAGATCGACACGCAGCAGGCGATCAGACGCGCCGAGGAGCCGCTGCGCGCGTTCATGTTCAGACAGACGCGCGACGGCGACCTCGCGCTCTTCGTGCGCCTCTCCAGAACGAGAGAGCAGCCGAGAACGCACGCCGACATCCCGACGACCGTCCTGATCCCCGCCTTCATCGTGAGCGAGCTGAAGACGGCGTTCCAGATCGGCTTCTTGATCTTCCTGCCGTTCCTCGTGATCGACCTGATCGTCGCGAGCACGTTGATGTCGATGGGCATGATCATGCTGCCGCCCGTCTTCATCTCGCTGCCGTTCAAGATCCTGCTGTTCGTCCTGGTCGACGGCTGGGGCCTGGTCACGGAAAGCCTCGTCCGGAGCTTCCACTAGCCCATGGATCAGGACACCGTCATCCACCTCTCCCAGCAGGCGATGGAGCTGGCGATGAAGGTCGGCGGCCCGCTGATGCTCGTCGGCCTCGCGATCGGCCTGATCGTCTCCGTCTTCCAGGCCGTCACGCAGATCCAGGAGCAGTCGCTCTCGTTCATCCCAAAGATCGTCGGCGTCGCGGCCGTGGTCGTCGTCGCCGGCCCGTGGATGCTCGGCCAGCTGCTCGGCTACACCGAAGAGCTCTACCGCTCAATCCCGGCGCTCGTGGGCGGGGGCTGATCCGCGATGACGTCCGCTCCGCTCGACCAGGTGCTCGCCCAGTTCGGCGGCCTGCAGACGGCCGGCTTCATCCTCGTGCTGGCGCGCATCACGCCGCTCTTCTTCGTCGCGCCGCTGTTCAGCTCCAGACAGATTCCGCCGCGCGTGCGCACGATTGTCGCCGTCGCGCTCGCCGTCGGCCTCACGCCGATCGCGATGCACCACCAGCAGATCCCCAACGACGTGCTCGCGCTGTTCGGCCTCGTGCTGAAGGAACTGCTCGTCGGACTCGCGTTCGCGCTCTCGATCGCGCTGCTGTTCGCCGCCGTCTCAACCGCCGGCTCGCTGCTCGACATGCTCGTCGGCTTCTCCTTCGGCTCGATCGTCGATCCGCTCACCGGCAACCAGTCGGCCGTCCTGACGCAGCTCTACGGGCTCGTCGCGCTCGCCGTCTTCACCGTGATCGACGGGATCGGTTGGGTCGTCGGCGGCCTCTCGCGCACGTTCGACCTCGTCCCGCTGACGGCCGCGCCCGACGTCACCGCGCTCGCGACCGGCGTCGTCTCCACCTTCACGACGATCTTCTCGTCCGCTTTGGAGGTGGCCGCGCCGGTGCTGCTCGCGTGCGTCATCACCGACGTCGCGTTCGGCGTCGTGACGCGCGTCGTGCCGCAGCTCAACGTCTTCGCGGTCGGCTTCCCGGTCAAGGTCGTCGTCGGCCTGCTCGTCGTCGGCACCTCGCTGCCGTTCGTCGCCGGCTGGATCTCCGACCAGCTCCAGTTGAGCGTCTTCCAGGCGCTCCAGACGATCAAGCTCGCGTAGGGACCTGAGCCATGGCGAACGACAAGACCGAGAGAGCAACGCCCAAGCGCCGCGACGAGGCGCGCAAGAGAGGCCAGGTCGCGAAGTCGATGGACCTCAACGGCGCCGTCGTGCTGATCGCGTCGCTGCTTGCGGTCTCGCTGCTCGCCCCGCACACGGTCGCCGCCGCCGAGGACGCGCTGCGCTCCGGGATGGCGAACGTCGCGCACCCGCAGGAGATGATGAGCGCCGCCGGGCTCGGCCAGCTGTTCACCTCGACGCTCAAGGACCTCGTGCTCGGCATCGCCCCGATCGCCGCCGTCTGCCTGATCGCCGGTGTGCTCGCGAACGTCGCGCAGACGGGCGGCAAGCCCTCCCCGCAGGCGCTCAGACCCGATCCGAAGAAGCTCAACCCGCTGACCGGGTTCAGAAACGTCTTCGGCAGCAGAATCTTCTTCGAGACCGGCAAGTCGCTCGCGAAGGTCGGCGTCGTCGGCGTGATCGTCGCGATGGCGCTGGTCCCGCGGCTGACCGAGCTGAGCGCCACCGTGGGCTCGAGCCCGGCTGCGCTCGCGGCGATGCTCTCCAAGATGGTCTTCGCGATCGCCCAGCGCGCGGCGCTCGCCTACCTCGTGATCGCCGCGATCGACTTCGGCTACCAGCGCTGGAGACACGAGAAGTCGCTGCGGATGAGCAAGGACGAGCTCAGAGAGGAGTTCAAGCAGCACTCGCTGCCGGCCGAGGTGAAGGGCGCGTTGCGCCGCCGCCAGCTGCAGGCCGCCCGCGCTCGCATGATGGCCGCCGTCCCGCAGGCCGACGTCGTCGTCGTCAACCCGACCCACTTCGCCGTCGCCTTGAAGTACGACGGCACCCGTCCGGCGCCCGAGTGCGTCGCGAAGGGGCAGGACCTGATCGCCCTGCAGATCCGCAGACTCGCCGAGGAGCACGGCGTCCCGGTGATGGAGGACAGACCGCTCGCCCGCTCGCTGCACGCGGCGATGGAGATCGGCCAGATCGTGCCCGAGGAGCTCTACCAGGCGGTCGCGCAGGTGCTCGCCTACGTCTACCGGGTCGCCAAGAGGAGGACCGCATGAGCGCCATCGCCGCGAGACCGGCCGGAGGTGCCGGCACCGGCGCGTCCGGTCCCGGAGCCGCCCCCCTGCTGCGCAAGCTGATGGCCCACACCGATCTGCTGGCCGCGATCGGCGTCGTCCTGATCGTGACGATGCTGGTGATCCCGCTGCCGGCGGCGCTGCTCGACCTCTTCATCACGCTCAACATCTCGATCGGCCTCGCGATCGTCGTCGCGACGCTCTACCTCAACCGCGCGCTCGACTTCGCCTCGTTCCCGTCGCTGCTGCTGCTGACGACGATGTTCCGCCTGGCGATCAACGTCTCCGTCACGCGCCTGATCCTGACCAAGGGCGACGCGGGCGACGTCGTCGCCGCGTTCGGCAGATTCGTCGTCGGCGGCAACGTCGTCGTCGGCCTCGTGATTTTCCTGATCCTGATCGTGATCCAGTTCGTCGTCGTCACGAACGGCGCCGGCCGCGTCGCCGAGGTCGGCGCGCGCTTCACGCTCGACGCGATGCCGGGCAAGCAGATGGCGATCGACGCCGACCTCAACGCCGGTCTCATCACCGACGAGGAGGCCCGCAACCGCCGCGCCGAGATCAGCCGCGAGGCGGACTTCTACGGCGCGATGGACGGCGCCTCGAAGTTCGTCAAGGGCGACGCGATGGCGGCCGTGCTGATCGTGCTGATCAACCTGATCGGCGGCATCGTCGTCGGCGTCATGCAGATGGGTCTGCCGTTCAGCGAGGCGATCCAGCACTTCAGCCTGCTCACCGTCGGCGACGGCCTCGCCGCGCAGATCCCCGCGCTGCTGATCTCGGTCGCGACCGGCATCATCGTCACGCGCGCCGCTTCCGACACCGACCTCGGCTCCGACATCGCCAGCCAGATCATCGGCCAGCGCAAGGCGCCGATGGTCGCCGGTGCGGTCATCTGCGCGTTCGCGCTTGTGCCGGGCCTGCCGAAGCTGCCGTTCCTCTTCATCGGTGGCGGCTTCCTCGCCTTGGGCTGGGCGATGCGCGACGGCGGGCCGCTCGCGGTCGAGGACGCCGCGATCGCCGCTGCGGCCTTGGCCGACGCCGAGGGCACCGCCGTCCCGACGCCGCGCGACGCCGCCCTGGAAGCGCTCCCGCTCGACCCGCTCGAGCTCGCGATCGGCTTCGGGCTCGTGCCTTTGGTCGACGCGGGTGCCGGCGGCACCCTCCTCAGCCGCGTCTCCGTGATCCGCCGCCAGATCGCCTCGGACCTCGGCATGGTGATCCCGCCCGTGCGCATCCACGACGAGCTGGGGCTCGACTCGCACGAGTACGTCTTGAAGGTGCGCGGCATGGAGGTCGCGCGCGGCCGGCTGATGGCCGGCCACCAGCTTGCGATGGACCCGGGCGACGCGGTCGGGCAGCTGCCCGGCGGTGTCCCCACGACCGAGCCCGCCTTCGGCCTGCCCGCCACGTGGGTGACCGACACGCAGCGCGCCGAGGCCGAGGCGCTCGGCTTCACCGTCGTCGACGGCGAGTCCGTGATCGTCACGCACCTCACCGAGACGATCCGCGCGCACGCGGCTGACCTGCTGTCGCGCCAGGACGTCAGACAGCTGCTCGAGCAGCTGAAGGAGTCCAACGCGGCCGTCGTCGAGGAGGTCGTCCCCGACGTCCTCACGCTCGGCGAGATCCAGCGCGTGCTCCAGGCGCTCCTCTCCGAGGGCGTCTCGATCCGCGACCTCGGCGCGATCGTCGAGGCCGTCGGCGACAAGGCGCGCGTCACGCGCGACCCGTCGCTGCTGGCCGAGTACGCGCGCCAGGCGCTCGGCCGCACGATCACCGCGCCGCATGTGGATTCCGAGCAGCGGCTGCGCGCGATCGCGCTCGATCCGGGCGTCGAGGCCGAGGTCGCCGCGGCGATCGCGCAGACCTCCGACGGCGAGTACCTCGCAATGGATCCGACCCGCGCGCAGGCTTTGGTCACCGCATTGCGAACTCAAGTGGAGCATGGCGTCGCGCGGGGCACCCGGCCGGTGCTGCTCTGCTCGGCGCGCGTGCGCCGCCACCTGCGGCGGCTGGTGGAGCAGGCGATCCCGCAGCTCGCGGTCTGCTCCTACAACGAGATCGCACCCGGCATCAGCGTAGAGACGATTGGAGTGGTCGACGGATGAGCACGACGAGCCTCGAAGAGACGCAGACGACCCCGCTCCCCGCCGAGCCCGCCGCCGCGCTCCTCGCCACTCCGCCGGTCCCCGTCGCGGCCCCGCCGGCCGCGCCGGCACCCGCCATTGCGGACGCGCCGGCGCCGGTCGACGCCGTCCCCGTGGCGACCCGTCCCGCCGACCCCGACGTCACGACCTTCCGCGGCAGAACGCTGGAGGAGCTGCTCCCCCAGATCCGCGAGCAGCTCGGCCCCGACGCGATCGTCGTGCGCCAGCGCGACGGCCTGATGGGC
Organism: Conexibacter sp.; assembly: GCA_045805465.1. GTDB lineage: Bacteria > Actinomycetota > Thermoleophilia > Solirubrobacterales > Solirubrobacteraceae > Conexibacter. Next base: position 28,791 of record JBJMLB010000036.1, read on the forward strand.
GGCATCGGCGGCTTCTTCCAGCAGCGCTTCGTCGAGGTCGATGCGAAATCGGGTCCCGCCCGACCGGGCCCTCGCATCGACGTCTACGACGAGCAGCCCGCGCCCACGCCCGAATCCTTCGCCGCACTGCTCGCCGACGCCGAGTCCGACGGTGAAGCCGACGCGATCGTCACCGCCGCCGCCTTCGCCCCGCCGGTCGGCGACTCCCAGCCGCCCGCGCTGCCGAAGCCGCCCGCCGCCGAGGAGCGTCCTGCCCTGGTGTCGGAGGACGACCTCAAAGCAGGACGCTTCTCCGCGGAGCTGGCCGCGCCCGCGCCTGCGCTCGCCTCCGAGCTGCCGCCGGCGTCCGAGCCCGCTCCCCTCGATGCCCGGACGACGATGGCGCCCACGCTGGCCGCCGAGCTGACGAACGCCGGCATGAGCCATGCGTTCGCCGAGAAGCTCATCGCCGACGCCGAGGCCCACGAGCTCCCGTTCACCGGCAACGATCTCCGCCAGGCGGTCCGCCGAGCCCTCGCCCGCCGCATCCCCACGAGCCTCCCGCACCGCGCCGGCGGCCTCGCCGTCGCGTTCGCCGGTCCCGGCTCCACGGCCTGCGCCGACGCGCTCGCGACCGCCTACAAGCGCGCCGGCCGCGACGCCCGCGCGCTCGCCTCGCTCGATCGTGCCCAGGTGCGCCTCGAGCGCGGCAACCCCGACGAGATCCTCGCGCTCGACCTGCCGCCGATCGCCACCGAGCGCGCGGAGGTCGCCGCCCTCGCCGAGCGCCTCGAGCGGCTCACGCTCGACGAGATCGTCGCCGTCCTCCCGGGCGAGCTCGACCTGCCGGGCGCCCGCGCGCTGCTCGACCGCCTCCGGCCGCTGAGCCCGACGGCGCTCGGCGTCGAAGCCGACGGCGCTCAGCTCGGCGCCGCGCTCGAGCTCGCCTGCACCACCCGCCTGCCGATCGCCTACGCGCTCCACGCCCGCACGATCGCCCCCGCCGACCCCGCCGCACTCGCGGAGCGCCTGCTGCCATGAGCGCGACGGCCGACAAGGCCCCGGCGAAGCCGCCGCTGCCCGAGCTGCGGCAGGACGTCGTCATCACCCTGCCCGACCTGCAGCAGTACCGCGGCCGTGTCTCGAAGGTGACCGACCACGAGATCACGGTCGTGCTGATGCTCGTCGACGTCCGCGATCCGCTCACGCTCGGCGACGCCTCGCCGATGGTGATCGAGTACCCGGCCCCGCGCGGGCTCGTGCGGCTGGAGGGCCGAGGGACCGTCGCCACGCACGACCTCGTCCGCTTCCACCACGAGGGCGCGATCGACATCGTCCAACGGCGCGACTTCGTGCGCGTGCGCGTCGTGCGCCCGCTCGCGCTCGCGCCGGTCGCAGAGGACGGCACGCCCGGCGAGTGGGTCGACGCCCTGACGGTCAACGTCAGCGGCAACGGGCTGCTCGCGACCGGCCCGGAGACGATCTCCGTCGGCGACGAGGTCGTCTTCCGCCTGACGCCGAACGAGGGCGAGCAGATCGCCGGCCGCGGTCGCATCGCGCGCATCGGCGACGACGGCCAGCGCGGCATCGCGATCGAGGAGCTCGACCGCGACGCGCGCCGCCAGCTCGTGCGCTTCGTCTTCGAGCAGGAGCGGATCGCCCGTCAGCGCACTCGCGACGGGGAGCTTTGATGGCCGACAAGGACGACAAGAAGCCGCAGAAGGGCGCGAAGAAGCCCGCCAAGGGCGCGTCCGACGCCGCCGCCATGCCGAGCGTCGCCAACCATCCGCGCGCCGGCGCCCAGGTCGCCCGCGCGAAGGCGTGGGGCGGGCTCGGCGGCTTCCTGCTCGTCGGCCTGCTGTCGCTGCGCGCAGGCGTGCCGACGGCCGACGCGCTGCTGCGCGCGATCGTCGCCGGCGTGTTCGGCTACGTCGCCACGTGGGCCGGAGCGGTGCTCGTCTGGCGCCATCTCGTCGTCGCCGAGCTGCGCGCCGTGCGCCGCCACCGCGCCGCCGAGGCGGCCGCCCGCCGCGCCGCCGCGCAGCGCGCCGAGGCCTCGTAGCCCCCCGCGAGCGAGAAATAGCTCAAGTCCTCCGCCCGGATGCCGATGACCGGGTCAACACTGGGTGACATGGAGTCGCCCTGGGACGAACATCAAGGAGATGCCAGATGTCCCTTCGCATCAACACGAACGTCGAGGCGTTCAACGCGCACCGCAACCTGGTGCACACGAGCGGCGCGGTCGCGAGATCGATGGAGCGCCTCAGCTCCGGGTTCCGCATCAACCGTGCCGCCGACGATGCCGCCGGCCTCGCCATCAGCGAGAAGCTGCGCGGTCAGATTGGTGGTCTGGACCAGGCCGGCCGCAACGTCCAGGACGGCATCTCGCTCGTCCAGACGGCTGAGGGTTCGCTGACCGAGGTCCACTCGATGCTCCAGCGCGTTCGCGAGCTCGCCGTGCAGTACCAGAACGGCACGCTCTCGACGTCGGACAGAACCGCGATCAACTCCGAGGTCGGTCAGCTGACCCAGGAGATCGAGCGCATCGGGACGACCGCTCAGTTCAACAACATCCACCTGCTCGACTCGGCCCAGAGCATCTCGTTCCAGGTCGGCGCCAACGACGGCGAGGTCATCTCCGTTTCGACGGTGAGCCTCGGGTCGGCGGTCGGCACGATCGACATCACCTCCTCGACGGTCCTCGCGGACGTCGACAGAGCGATCGACGCCGTCTCCCAGCAGCGTGCCGCGTTCGGTGCGGTGCAGAACCGCCTCGAGCACACGTACAACAACCTGGCCACCTATCAGGAGAACCTGACCGCGTCCGAGAGCCGCATCCGCGACGTGGACATGGCTGCTGAGATGGTCAACTTCACCAAGAACCAGATCCTGGTTCAGGCGGGCACCTCGATGCTCGCTCAGGCGCAGCAGGCGCCGCAGCAGGTCTTGTCCCTGCTCCGGTAGTCACCGCTCCGAGGGAACGTGGAACAAGGCGGGCGTCTCGTGGCGCCCGCCTTCTCCATCCCCTATTCGTCCAGATAGTCAAGTTGCGCCAGCTCCGGCCGATGACCGGGAGTGATGTCGCTCCCGCTCGCACTCGCCCGCATCGACCAGATCGAGCGAGCGCTCCTGCCGCCGTCGCCCTCGGAGGCAACCGTCGGGGGGGCAGCGGCACCGGGCGCGACGGCCACCTCCCCCGTCGCCGGCGCGTCCTCCTTCGCGACCGCGCTCCAGGGCGCGATGCCCGCCGGCATGGTCCCGACCGTCGGAGCGGCGGGACCCGGAACCTCCCCCGGCAGTGCGATGACGCTGATCGCCGGCGCCGAGGTCGGCCAGGCGGAGCAGCCGCCCGGCTCGAACAACTCGGCCCGCATCGCGCAGTACCGCACGGCCACCGCCGGCAGCGGCGTGGGCCCGTGGTGCGCCTACTTCGTCTCGTGGGTCTCGCGCCAGGCCGGCATGCCGCTCGGCGACCACGGCGAGGGCTTCGGCTCCGTCGACCAGCTCTACGCGTGGGCGCAGCGCAACGGCCGCGCGGTCCCGAACGGCCCCGGCGTCGTGCCGCGCCCAGGCGACCTGATCGTCTGGGACGAACACATCGGGATCGTCGAACAGGTCCTTCCCGGCGGCAGAATCCAGACGCTGGAAGGCAATTCCTCCGACAGAGTTTCCCGCAATGTGCACGATTTTTCCGATGCACTGGGTTACGTCCGAATGAGTTGACCAATCGACGGCGAATTACCGCTCCGGTGCCCTTGCTCAACCACGACTCCCACACCCCGCTCGCCGCTTTCGACGTCGCCGACGTGCGCTCGTCAGCGACCGGTGGACCTCGCTTCAGCGCGCCCGTGGATGAGGCACCGCGAGCGCTGACGAGCGTCGTGATCGTCGACCCCCACCCCCCGGTGCGCGAAGGGCTCTCGCTGCTGCTCCCGCCGGAAGGCCTCGCCGTGCTCGGCGGCTCCTCCACCGGCGCCGGCGGCGAAGCGCTCGTCGTCCGCCACGAGCCCGACATCGCGCTGGTCGCGGCCGACCTCCCGGACGTGGACGGGGTGGCGCTGGTGCGGCGGCTCGTGCAGCGCGGGCTGCGCAGCGCCGTTGTGTTGTACGCCCACGACGCCGACTGCGAGGACTCCTCGGCGGCGGTCAACGCCGGCGCGGCGGGACTCGTCGCCAAGCGCCGCTCGATCGCCGAGCTGGCCGAGGCGCTGCACTCGGTCGCCACGGGCGGGCTGTGGTTCGAGGAGCGCGACGACGAGGCGCTCGCGCCGGCTCCCAAGCCCACGCAGCCGCTCCCGCTCCCACCCGCGCAGCGGCGCACCTCCACGCTGTCGACCTCCGAGCTGCGCGTGCTGGCGCTCGTCGCCGACGGCGGCTCGACGGAGGCGACGGCGGAAGCGCTCTCGCTCAGCCCGCACACCGTCCGCACCCACATGCGCAACGTGATGCGCAAGCTCGAGGCTTCCAGCCGCGCACACGCAGTCGCGATCGCGATCCGCGAGTCGGCCATCGAGATCTGAGCGCTCCCGACCTTACGGTCGGCGACGCACCCGATATCGGTATACCCTGGACGGGTGGCTCTGAAGACGCCGTCGGCTCTCGTTCTCGCGCTCGCGTTGCTCGCGTTGACACTCGTCTTTGGCGCATGCGGCGGCGGCACGACCGCCAACCCGATCGTCGTTTCGACCGATGCGACGACTGCCACCTCGCCTGCTGCTCCCCCCGCGACCACCCCGACGGCCGACGCAACGGCGCCGTCCGCCGCGCGCACGGCGACGACCGCTTCGCCGCCCGCCCCGACGACGTCGCCCGATCTGACGGCGCCACCCGCCCGCCCGCGGCCGTCCGGCGGGGCGACCGCGGACTCGTCGACGGCCGCCGCCGACGAGCTGGCGCCGCAGGAGGCGCCCGCGCCCGCGCCCGCGCCGTCGCCGCAACCGGCCAAGAGCCTGCTCGACGAGCGCGCGAGCCTGATTCTCACCAGACGCCTCAGCCCGTCGCACTACTTCCAGCAGGGGACTGTCGTGGGCACCCATGACGGGACGATGGAGGTCGAGGCGCGCATCACTTCGAAGGGCGTTCTCGTCAACTTCACCGCCACGCTTCCCGGCGGGACGATCTCGGGTCGCGGAGTGGCCGTCGCGATCCTCGACAGCACCACCTGGCCGAGTCTGCGCGGGAGAGCGATCGTCACCGGCGGCACCGGCCGCTTTGCCGGCATCGGCGGCCGCAAGCTGAAGGTGATCGGCCGGGCCAAGCCGGATGCGAGCCGCGCCCACGTCCGGCTCGTCGGCACGGTGTTCTCCTCCTCCTGAGGAGTCGTAAACCTCCTTGGCTCTTGATCGCCCCGAGCGATCTCCTCTACAGTGGCGCGATGGCATCAACCGGCGTACACACGCCGGGTGCTGCACTATCCGGGGGGAGTGCCGCGGTACGTGCACGCGCTTGGCGCGTCGACGACTTCGCCACAGCCGCATGGCTGGGCGCGATCCCCTGCGCAGCCGTCATGGCGGCGATCGCGTACGTGCTCGGCCCTCCGCTCGGAGGGCTGGCGCCTTCGAGCGACGGCTACACCTTCCTGGAGGGCGTCGCCGCCCATCCCGAACCGACGGAGCTGACGCGCTACGCGATCCTCGTCTTCTCCCCGCTGCTGCTCTCGCTCGCGACGGCTTCCGCGCCTCGTTGGTTCGGTCGCGTTTCCGAGAGCGCTTCGAACCTGGGCGTCGCCGCATCGCAGGCCGCGCTCGTCGCGGTGGTGGTGGCCTCGATCGCCGCGCAGTATCGCTACACGTTCGGCGACACCTACACGCTGGGCCAGCTTCCCCCCTTCAGGTGGCGGTACTTCACGCCTGCGACGCTCGTCGTCGCGCTGCTCATGGCGAGCATGCTGGCGGGAGCGCTGACGGCCCACCGCATGCGCCGTCGTGCCGAGGCGCTCCTGCGGCCGGAAAGCCGCCGGCGCAGGCTCCTGGCCGGCGGTGTCGCGCTGGGAGCGACCGCGATATGGATGCTGCACGCGGTCCATACGGACAGCGAGATAGCCAACGCACTGCAGAGCCTGTGGTACCACCTCCAGTTCCCGCTGGACGAGACGTTCGCGGTGCTGAACGGCCGGACGCCGCTGGTGGACTTCAGCGCGCAGTACGGGTCGCTCTGGCCCTTCGTGACGGCCGTTCCGATGTTGGTGTTCGGCAAGACGGTGCTGGTGTTCACGGTCGTTCTCTGCCTCATCACGACCGCTGCGCTGCTCGCGATCTACGGGGTCTTCCGTCGCGTCACCGACAGCGCGACGGCAGCCTTGGTCCTCTACCTGCCGTTTCTCGCCACGAGCATGTTCAGACTCGACGGGCCGCTTCAGGATCGTCTGTCCCCGGGCAGCTACTACGCCGCGTTTCCGCTCCGCTACGCGGCCCCGTTCTTCCTGGCGTGGCTGACGGCCCGTCACATCGACCGCGGTCGTGACAGGGCGGTCGGCGCGTGGCTGATGTTCGTCGTCGCCGGACTGGCCGTGCTCAACAACAGCGACTTCGGGGTGCCTGCGCTGGCCGCCACCTTGGCGGCGCTGCTGTGGAGCGCGCCGCGGCTGACGTGGGCGTCGATCGGGCGCTTCGCGGCCATCGTCGCAGCGGGGGTCGCGACCGCGGTCGCGCTCGTCGCGACGCTCACGCTCGTACGCGCCGGCGCGCTTCCGCAGTTCGGCCGGCTGGTCGACTACGCGCGTCTCTACACGGTCGGCGGCCTCGCGTTGATGCCGATTCCCGGGGTCCTCGGGATGCATCTGCTGATCTTCCTGACCCACACCGCGGCGATCGCGGTCGCGACCACGCGCAGGTTGCGCGGCGCGCCCAACCGCGTTCTCACGGGCATGCTGGTGTGGGCCGGGGTGTTCGGGCTGGGGGCGGGTTCCTACTACGTCGGTCGGTCCCATCCGGTCGGACTCGGGTTCCAGTTCTCGGCATGGGGACTGTCGCTCGCGCTGCTCACGGTCGTGGCTGCCCGTGAGCTTGCCGGCAGGCGGTTGCGGCCGACTGCGGTCAGCGCGTTCATCGTGCTGTTCGGCTTCGGCGTGATGGTCTGCTCGCTCGCGCAGGCTCCGACGCCGTGGGGGCAGATCGAGCGCTTGACCACAGCGCACGTCCCCACGGAAAACCAGCCGGACGTTCAACCGCTGGTCCCGTCGAGATCGCCGCAGGTGCGGCGCTTCGTGGCCTCGCTCGCCGACGGGCGCGACCACTACGTCTACAAGCGGGGAGCCCCGGTGGCGATCCTGCTGACGACGGGCCACCGCATCGCGGATGCCTATGGAGTAGTCAACGTCTCCCCCTACACGGGGATCGACTCCCTGCTGACCGTTCAGCGGATCGAGACGATGTTGGACGCGCTGCGCGCCGCGGGCGGGAACACGTTGATCCTCCCGAACCCGGCGAGCTCGATCACCCTGTACCGAACCCTCGCGCGTCGCGGCTTCGAGCCGGTGACGACGAGAGGGATGCGGCCGTTCAGTCTGTCGGGCTCGCCGCTTGAGCAGGCCTGGCCCGGCGGCAGAGCGATCATGAAGTGGGTCGACTCCCGCCACCTCCATCCGGAGGCGCTTCGCTAGCGCGGCTGCCGCGGTCCGTCGACCGCGGCATGAGGGATGCGCCCCGGCACTCCCGAGAGCGCACCCCTCTTCCGCGTGTCGCTGCTGCTAGCCCGGCAGCTCGTCCTTCGGACGCTGCGCCGGCAGCCAGCGCGGGTCGAGGATGAACGCGCGGTACGCGGTCGCCGCGGCAAGCGCGCCCACGAGCGGGCCGACGATGTAGATCCAGAAGTCGTCGAATCTGCCGGAGGCGACCGCCGGGCCGAGCCAGCGGGCGGGGTTGAGGCCGGCGCCCGTCGCCGGGCCGAAGATCATCACCGCGACGCCGAGCGCCAGTCCGATGCCGAGGCCGGCGAGCGCCGCCTCGCCGCGCGGGTTGACCGCGAGGCCCATGATCGCGTACATCAGCAGGAACGTGCCGATCGCCTCGGCGAGCAGCCCGAGCCACACCGAGCCGTTGTTGAGGACCTCGCCGTTAATCGCAGTCGCGCCGTAGTTGACCGCGTCGCCGACGTCCTTGAACAGCAGCAGCACGACGAGCGCGCCGAGGATCCCACCGATGCACTGGCAGATCACGTAGACGATCGCGTTGGGCGTCGAGATCTTCTTGATCGACCACAGCGCGAACGTGACGGCCGGGTTGAAGTGCGCGCCCGACGTCCCGCCGAGCGTGTAGATCAGCACGGCAAGGATGAAGGCGTGCGCGAGCGCGAGGCCCGCGAGGTCGAAGCCGCCGGCCGATGCGACCGACAGGAAGCCGCAGATGAAGAAGACGAGCAGGAACGTGCCGACCAGCTCGGCGTAGTACGCCGGCAGTCCGCGCGGCTCTGGCTCCTCTACGACGACGAACTCCACACTGCTCATCGATTCCTCCTGGAAGACGGTGATGGAGACGCCGAACGGGTCTCCAGCATCCGGAGTACGACGAGCGCGGTGGGAGTCCTGCGCTCAGGCAGCCGGCGCGATGCCGCCGGCGTCGCCGGCGAGCCCGAGCGTCGGCAGCGCGACGCGGCCGGCGTCCGCCGTCACGCGGCCGATCCGCGCCGTGCCCGGGTGGCGGCCGGAGAGCAGCTCGATCGCGGCGTCGGCGCTCGCCTCCGGCACGGTCGCGACGAAGCCGCAGCCCATGTTGAAGACCTTCTGCATCTCCGCCGGCTCGACGGAGCCGCAGCGCGCGATCAGCTCGAACACGGGCGGGACGGGGAGCGGATCCGAGATCTCGTAGCCCGCTCCGTTCGCGCCGCCGAGCCGCAGCAGGTTCAGCACCCCGCCGCCGGTGATGTGCGCGAGCCCGTGCACCGGGACGTCGCTGCGCAGCAGCTCGAGCACGGCGCGCACGTAGAGGACGGTCGGCTCCAGCAGCACGTCGGCGACGGATGCGCCGCCGAGCTCGTCCGGACGGTCGTCGAACGCGAGGCCGCCGTCCTCCAGCAGCGCCCGCCGCGCGAGCGTGAGGCCGTTGGAGTGCACGCCGCTCGCCGGCAGGCCGATCAGCGCGTCGCCGGGCGCGATCTTCTCGCCGGTGACGATCGCGTCGAGCGCGACCGTGCCAAAGCACGCGCCTGTGAGGTCGAAGCCGTTCGGCGACGGGTGGCCCTTGATCAGCTCCGGCAGCTGCGCCAGCTCGCCGCCCGGGATCTCGACGCCCGCCTCCTCGGCGCCGCGCTTCAAGCCGAGCGCGATGTCGCGCAGCACGCCCGGATCGGCCTGCTCAACGGCGAGGTAGTCGAGCACCGCGAGCGGCTCGGCGCCGACACAGATGACGTCGTTGACGTTCATCGCGATGCAGTCGATCCCGACGGTGTCGTAGCGGCCGGTCTGCTCGGCGACGATCACCTTCGAGCCGACGCCGTCGGCGCACACGGCGATCCCGAGGTTCGGTGCCACCCGCAGCACATTCGCGTAGTGCCCCGAGCCGAGCACCGACGCCGACGGCCGCCCCGGGTCGATCGTCTTCAGCACCTCGACGAGCGCCCGAACGCCCTCGTCCGCCTCCGCGATGTCGACGCCGGCGGCTGCGTAGGAATCGCTCACCGCCGCATTGTGACATCGCCCGCAGGTGGACCGCTTGCGGTCACCGGAGGGTGAAACGCGAATCCGCGGCGCGGGGCGGTCAGGCAGGCACGGGCGCGGCCGCCGCGGTCAGGTGTTTCGCCCTCCGGCGACCGCAAGCGGATTGCCTGCGGGCGACGTCACAAGCTCGTAGTCCCGCGGCTCGAACCGCATCCGCCGCCGCAGCTCGAGCGTCGAGCCCGGGTAGATCGTGCTGTTCCGTCCGTTGCGGTCGAGGTAGTAGCTGCGGCAGCCGCCCGCGTTCCAGACGGTCCCGCGCAGGCGCCGCTGGACCTCCTCGTTGAACGTCTCCTGCACGGCCGGGCGCACGTCGGCGCTCGCGATCCCGTTGCGCTCCATTGCCTTCAGCGCCTCGATCGCGAACTCGACCTGCATCTCGATCAGCACGGTCGCCGAGGTGTGCCCGTTGCCGACGTTCGGGCCGAGGATCATGAAGAGGTTCGGGAAGCCGCTGACGACGGTGCCGAGGTGGCCGGTCGGAGAGCCGCCCCACGTCTCGTCGAGCGTTCGCCCGTCGCGCCCCGTCACGCGCGCGGCGATCGGCATCTCGGTGATCCCGAAGCCGGTCCCGAGGATCAGCGTGTCGGCCGGTCGCTCGACGCCGTCGGCGCCGACGAGGCCGCCCGCGCGCACCTCCGTCACCGCGTGCGGCACCAGCTCGACGTTCGGCTGCGTGAGCGCGCGGTACCACTCGTTCGAGAAGAGGATCCGCTTGCAGCCGAGCGTGTGGTCGGGCGTCAGCGCGGCGCGCAGCGCGAGGTCCGCCACCGAGCGCTCCAGGTGCCGCCGCGCGATCCGCTGGAAGCCGCCCATCGCGCGCGGGTTGCGCTCGGCGAAGCCGGCCAGCTCGAACGAGTAGTACATCGCTTCCCGCAGCGCTCGCTGCGTCAGCGGGACCCGCCGATACAGCGCCTGCTCCGCGGCGGTGACGCGCCGGTCGAGCTTCGGCAGCACCCACTGCGCTGTGCGTTGGAAGACCGTCAGCCGCTGCACCTGCGGCTGGATCTTCGGCACGAACTGCACCGCGGAGGCACCCGTGCCGATCACCGCGACGCGCTTCCCGTCGAGCGCGTGGTCGTGGTTCCAGCGCGAGGAGTGGAAGATCGTCCCCTCAAACGCGTCGAGTCCGGGCACGGCGGGCAAGACCGGCTCGCTCCAGGGGCCGGTAGCGGAGATGACCGCGCGGGCGGACCAGCGGCCGCGCGTCGTCTCGATCCGCCAGCGCTGCGCGCTCTCGTCCCAGCGCACGTCGAGCACGTCTGCGCCGGTCACGACGTGCTCGTCGGCGCCGTGCTCGCGTGCGATCCGGCGCGCGTACTCGCGAATCTCCGGCTGCCCGGCGTACAGCCGGCCCCAGTCCGGATTGGGCGCGAACGTGAACGAGTAGAGCGCCGAGGGCACGTCGCAGGCGCAGCCGGGATACGTGTTGTCGCGCCAGGTGCCGCCGACCTCGTCGGCGCGCTCGAAGACGACGAGGTCGCCGATCCCCGCGCGCCGCAGCATGATCGCCGCGCCGACGCCGCTCAGCCCGCCGCCGACGATCGCGACGTGCACCTCGCGGACGGCCGCGCCGCCGTTCTCGTCTGCCCCTCCCGGCCCGTCTGCACCGCTCACAAAAGCTCCCGTGTACGCTGACCGCGATCCGATTTGAATTTCGTTCAAGACCATAGTCAGCTCGCCGGGCTCGTGCGACGGGTCGCCTCGCGGGTCGTCAATCCCGGCGGCGCGCCGAGCGCGACGAAGCTGCGTGCCGCGGTCGCCGGGCAGACGATCCTCGTGACCGGCGCCTCGCACGGGATCGGCCGCCAGACGGCGATCCGCCTCGCGCGCGCGGGCGCGACCGTGCTGCTCGTCGCGCGCTCCGCCGACGTGCTGGAGGAGCTGGCCGAGCAGCTGCGCGCCGACGGCGGCGACGCCCACGCGCTCCCCGCCGACCTCAGCAACGCGGAGGAGGCGGTGCCGGCGCTCGCCGCGCAGATCCTCGCCGACCACGGTCCCCCCGATGCGATCGTCAACAACGCGGGCAAGTCGATCCGCCGCGCGGTCGACAGATCGTACGACCGCTTCCACGACTACACGCGCACGGCCGACCTCAACTACCTCGGCCCGGTGCGGCTGCTGCTCGCGCTGCTGCCGGCGATGCGGGAGCGCGGGAGCGGCCACGTCGTCAACGTCTCGACCGTCGGCGTGCTGCTGCCGCCGACGCCGCGCTGGTCGGCCTACCAGGCGTCGAAGGCGGCGTTTGACGTGTGGCTGCGCGCCGTCGCCGCCGAGATGCACGCCGACGGCGTCACCGCCACGTCTCTCTACATGACGCTCGTGCACACGCGCATGAGCGCGCCGACCGACGACTTCAAGCTCGTGCCCGGCTTGTCGCCCGAGGAGGCAGCCGGGCTCGTCTGCCATGCGCTCGTCGACCGGCCCTCGGCGATCACCCCGTGGTGGGTCACGGCCGCGGCCCTGATCGACGTCGCGGCGCGCGGCACGAGCGACCGGCTCGTGCGCCTCTACGCGAAGCGCTTCACGTCGCGCCCAGGCGGGGCCGCGGCCGGCGCGTCGA
>JBJMLB010000037.1:0-37389 GCA_045805465.1 Conexibacter sp.
ACGAAGAAGCGCGCGTACAGCAGGTGCAGGATCGCGTGCTCGACGCCGCCGATGTACTGGTCGACCGGCATCCACTCGGCGAGCACTCTGCGGTCGAACGCGGCTTCGTCGTTGTTCGCGTCGCAGTAGCGCAGGAAGTACCAGGAGGAGTCGACGAACGTGTCCATCGTGTCGGTCTCGCGCAGCGCCGCGCCGCCGCACGAGGGGCACTCGACGTTGACCCAGTCCTCGACGGCGGCCAGCGGCGACTTGCCTCTCGGCTTGTAGTCGGTGACGTCGGGCAGCTCGACGGGCAGCTGGTCCTCCGGGACCGGGACCATGCCGCAGCTCGGGCAGTGGACGATCGGGATCGGGCAGCCCCAGTAGCGCTGGCGCGAGACCAGCCAGTCGCGCAGGCGGTAGTTGACGGACGCGTGGCCTTTGCCCTCGCGGTCGAGCCAGCCGACGATCGCCTCCAGCGCCTCGCGATTGCCCATCCCGTCGAAGTCGGAGTGGCTGTTCACGAGCGGGCCGTCGCCGCTGTAGGGCAGCTCGCCGTCGGGCTCGGACGGGTCCTCGATCACGCGCCGGATCGGCAGGTCGTAGGCCTTGGCGAACGCGAAGTCGCGCTCGTCGTGCCCGGGGACGGCCATGATCGCGCCGGTGCCGTACTCCATCAGCACGTAGTCGGCGACGAACATCGGGATCTGCTCGCCGTTGACAGGGTTGGTGACAGTGCGGCCGAGCGCGACGCCGGTCTTCGTCTTGTCGATGTCACCGCGCTCCTCGTTGGACTCGTTGAGCGCGTGATTGACGTAGTCGCGGACCGCTTGCTCTCTGTCGGTGCCCTCGACGAGCTTCAGCACGTCGGGGTGCTCGGGCGCCATTACGAAGAAGGTCGCGCCGAAGAGCGTGTCGGGGCGGGTCGTGAAGACGGGGTAGTCGATCCCCAGCTCCTCGCAGCGGAAGGTGACCTCGGCGCCCTCGGAGCGGCCGATCCAGTTGCGCTGCATCGTCTTGACGTGCTCGGGCCACTGGATCGTGCTCAGGTCCTCCAGCAGGCGGTCGGCGTAGTCGGTGATGCGGAAGAACCACTGCTCCAGCTGTCGTGCCTCGACGAGCGCGCCGCAGCGCTCGCAGGTCCCCTCGGCCGTCACCTGCTCGTTGGCGAGCACGGTCTGGTCGTTGGGGCACCACTTGACGGCGGCTTCCTTGCGGTAGGCGAGGCCGCGCTCGTAGAGCTTCAGGAACAGCCACTGGGTCCACTTGTAATAGCGGGGTTCGTGCGTGCCGAACTCACGCGTCCAATCGATCGAGATTCCCCACTGGCGGAACTGGCGCTGGAAGGACTCGATCGAGGAGGCGGTCGAGTCGCGCGGGTGCTCGCCGGTTCTAATCGCGTGGTTCTCGGCCGGCAAGCCGAACGCGTCGTAGCCCATCGGGTGCAGGACGCGGCGGCCGATGCGACGGTTGAAGTGCGCGACGGCGTCGCCGAGCGAGTAGTTCTTCAGATGGCCCATGTGCGGCTCGCCGCTCGGGTAGGGCAGCATCTCCAGCACGTAGTAGGAGTCGCGCCCGTCGGGCTCGTTGGAGACCTCCCAGGTGCGCTCGCGCGCCCAGGTCTCCTGCCACTTGGGCTCGATCGTCGTCGCGTCGTAGCGCAGCTCGCTCATCGGATCGAGGAGGTTATCGGGACGCCCGCCGCCGCCGAGCGCCGGGCGCGGCAGGTCGCGCCCCAGGCCGGAATTCAGTCATCTGCAAGCGATCACTACGATCGCCAGCATGCGGCGACTCCTCCTGCTCGTCGGCGCGATCGTCTTCGTCGACCTCATGTTCTACGCGGCGATCACGCCGTTGCTGCCGTGGTACGCGGACCGCTTCGACCTGAGCAAGACCGGCGCGGGCCTGCTCGCCGGCTCGTATGCCGCGGGCGCGCTGCTCGGCTCGGTGCCGAGCGGTCTGCTTGCGGTGCGGCTGGGCAACCGCAAGACGATGCTGATCGGGCTCGCGCTGATGTCGGGGGCGAGCGTCGGCTTCGCGTTCGGGCACACGATCGTGATGCTCGACTCGATGCGCTTCCTGCAGGGCGTCGGCGGCGCTTGCACGTGGGCCGGCGGACTCGGCTGGCTGCTCTCGCTGACACCGCCCGAGGAGCGCGGCGCGACGATCGGCAAGGCGATGAGCGCGGCGCTCGTCGGACTGCTCGTGGGGCCGGCGCTGGGCGCGCTGGCACGGGTGGTCGGGCCGGAGGCGCCGTTCACGTCGATCGGCGTCCTCGGCGTGCTGCTGATGGTGCTGGCGCTGCGAATCGAGGCGCCGCCGGCGGGGGTGAGCATGCGCGCCGAGCAGTCGCTGCGGGTCGCCCTGGCGGATGGCCCGATTCGCGTCGCGATGCTGCTCGTGACGGTGCCGGCGCTCATGTTCGGAGCGATCGAGGTGCTCGTCCCGCTGTCGCTGGACCGGCTCGGCGCGACCAGCGGAGCGATCGCGGCGACGTTCATCGCCGCCTCGGCGATCGAGGCGGTCGCGCAGGTGCTCGTCGGGAGAGTGGCCGACCGGCGCGGGCGCATGTGGCCGATCCGCATCTGCCTCGCCGGCGCGCTCGTCTTCATGCTGCTGCTCCCGCTGCCCGACGCCGTGTGGGTGCTGGCAGCGGTGACGACGATCGGCTGCGTCGTCACGGGGATGATCAACACGCCCGCGATGGCGCTGCTGTCCGACGGCGTCGAGTCGGCCGGGATCGGCCAAGGCTTCGGCTTCGCGCTCGTGAACCTCGTGTGGGCGGGCGGGCAGGTGGTCGGCACGGTCGCCGGCGGCGCGCTGGCGGGCGCGACGAGCGATGCGGCCGTCTACGTCGTACTCGCGGTCGCCTGCGCAGCCACGCTCGCCGGCGTGTTGCGCCACAACCCCCGCGCGGCCCTCGTCAGCGACCGGGCATGATCTCCCGCGCGCGGGCCGGTACACTTCTCGGCCTCCTGGGGCTATAGCTCAGCTGGGAGAGCGTCGCGCTGGCAGCGCGAAGGTCGTCGGTTCGAGCCCGACTAGCTCCATCGGACGGAAGCCCTGCGGATGCGGGGCTTTCGGCGTTTTGGGGGCGGTGGCGGGGTTGCTCGGTGCTGGAGGGAGTACCAGTGGGGAGTACCAAATCGCGACATCGCGAGGACGAGCCTGGCTTCACCCACTCGCTCGCGACGTGTCGCAGACAGCATCGATGTATCCCGTCCTTCCGCGACCTAGCCGGGAATGAGGAACGTTGGCGTATAGCCACGTCCCCCGGGTCCGAGGTCCTCGTAGACCTGCACGGTCGGCACCCGGTTCCACGCGTTCCCAAGCAGCAGCGCAGCCTGCCCGGGGCCGTAGAGGAAGAGATGGATCTTGCCGTGGCCACGTGACGCTCGCTTGATCTCCGCGATGGTCGCCTCAGCCCACTCGGGCGCGTTCTCCGGCGTCAGCGCGTCCCGACCAGGGCCGGTCGCGGGGGCGATATCTACGACCTTGGCCACGGGCAGCTTCGCCCGCTGCACGTAGTCGAGGACGTCCTCGGTGATGTCTCCCGTGACGCTGAGACCGATCGCGATGTCGTCTCCGGCCCTGATGTCGTGTGGTGTGACCGCGAGGTCCATCGTCGTGGACGTGTCCCGGCTCGCCCACTCGACGCCACGAGCGTTGTGCGTGACGTTGAACCCAGAGACGCTGGACAGCTCGCGCCCTGCAAGGAAGAAGACCGACAAGCGCATCGCCCCCTCGATGGCCACATTCGTCATGCCGGTGCTCCGGATCCTCTGAATGGCGGCCTGCAGCTCGGGTCGCAGCCGGCCGTCCCAGTCGGCGGGGTCGTGCAACTCGCGGCGAACGCCGGGCTCGTCGCCAACGAACAGGTCGACCCAGTCAACGCTCGCCGTGGCCATATCGGCAGTGTCGCGCCAGTCGATCGCCTGCACCATCAGCGTGGCCGTCTGCGGAACGGGCTCGAGCGCGGCGTCGCGGATGATCTGCTCAAGATCCTCCGGCTCGATGTTGCGCAGGCCAGCGATTACCCGCTTGCGAATCGCGTCCACGCCGGCGTTGACGTCATCGGCCTTGCCGCGCAACCCGACGGCGCGCATGGCCACGCCGCACTCCTCGACCGCGTGCTCGTACGCCGGTCGCGCGACCCTGAAGGCGAGGTGGTCGAGCATCTCAAGCAGCTGCTCCTCGGACACGCCGAGGTGGTCGATCCACTTCTGCCGGGCCATGCCCATGTCGGACCTCGGGCCGGCGTCATTGATACGCGGCGTCAGCGTCGCAGTGCGGTTGTCGATGTGGCGCAGCAGCGGGTCGGCGGGGTCGATGTGCCGAGTGGTCTCGAGCCGCATGTCGGGCGACTCACCTGTGGACTGCTTCAAATGAATGTAGCTGTCGTAGAACTTCTGGAGCAAGCTGCGGCCGTTGCCGGAAGACTCGATGAGCAGCTCGTAGGTGAGCGGGACGCTGAGGTCGACCGTGTACTTGACCTGGCGATAGATGGTGGGGCCCATAGTCGGGTGCACAACGACGTCGTCGACGTTGCCGGCGTCGAGCATCTCGACGGTGATACGGGTTGCTCCTCCGTCGCGCAACCGCAGCGCCTGCTCGAACGCGACGAGGAACTGGTACTGCAGGCCGGCCTCGATGACGCCAGGACCGCTGGGCACCCTTTGGGTGCTCACGGCGTGTTGGCCCCGAAGGGCGGGGTCGGCTCGATGCTCTGCACCGCCGTCTTGATGACCTCGAAGGTGATCGGGGCGTCGGGGAAGGCGGCGAGCGCCGACGCCGAGACGAGCCGCTGCGTGAGGTCTGAGTAGGTCCACGGATAGCCACGGCCGTTCTCCCCAGTGAGGTCAGCGAGCTGGCCAACCTGACCTGGCGTGAGTTGCACGCCGTCGAAGAGGTTGGCCAGCAGTGCCTTTCGCCGGTCGGCGTCGGGCCGTGCGAATTCGAACTCGAACGCGCGCCGGCGCACCGCTGGATCGATCGCGTCGAGGCGGTTGGTGCACAGCACGGTGATGACCGGCCGGCGCTCGGTCGCGATGGAGTCGATGCCTCGGATCAGCGCGTTGACGCCGGCGCGGTCCTCGTGATGCATGTGCGTGTTCTCGCGCGACTGGGCGAGCGCGTCGGCCTCGTCGATGAGCAACACCACCGCGGCGGACGGGTCCTGCTCGTCGGCCACCACGGGAGCCTGCTCCTTCACGGCGGCGAAGGCGTCGGTGATGAGCGTGGTCATCTCTCCCACCATTCCTGAGCCCCGCGAGTTCAGCGACAGGCGCATGACCTCCACGTCGATGCCCAGCTCACGGCCGATCGGGTCGCCGAAGGTCTCGGCGAGCGTCGTCTTGCCGGTGCCGACGTCACCTCCGAAGATGAACAACGGTGGGCGATCGCGCAACAGCTCTACCAGACCCAGTGTGCCCGCGTGGTGTTTGTTCACCCACGCGTCGAGCAGACTCGGGCGGAGCAGAATCGAAGCCTGCTTGAGCAGCCGGTCCTTCGTCTCGTCCAGCCCCTGCAGCGCGGCGTAGCGGCGGTGCGCACCCGGGTCAGGCAGACCGAGCGTATCGTCGAAGATGTCGGCCATTATCAGCTCGTGTACGGCTTGAAGACGCTGCGCTCGGTGCCACCGCCGTTGCTTGAGTAGGTTCGGTCCTGCGTCCAGTATCCGGCGCCGTCGACTGGGGCGGGCGCACCGGCGCGTTTTATCGGCAGGCGCGCCTCTACCGCCTCTTGCTCCGCCGTCGTCAGAGCCCGCCACTTCTCGTTGTGCGTCAGGTAGTTGATCTTCTGGCAGCCGGTGATGTCGATTCCACGGGGCACGCGACCGGCGTTGTCGTCATCGACGAGGGTGCCGTCGCGGCGGCTCCTGTACTTCAGCGACAGCACTCGCTTGCCGTCACGCTCGTAGCCAATCTCGAGCGTGTCCATGTAATCAAGGGCGAGCAGCTCGGTGACCTCCTCGATGAGCTGGTCGATCTTCTGGTCCGACGGCCACCCCCCGTACTGCTGTTGCAGGCGCCGCAGGTCGCCAGCCATCTTGGTCGCAACGCGGCGGGCATTGCTGCGGTTGAACGTCGCCGTCGTGGTGTTCGAGAAGCTCACAGGTTGCCCTTGAACGTCGTGCCGAAGACGGACTGCCAGCGCTTGACCGCGCGGTCCTTGGTGTCGGAGTAGCGAGCCTCGCTGATGGCGTCGGCAGCGTCGCCGGCCGCCCCGACGATCATCCGCCGCTGCGCGTCCGTGTACTGCGCGGCCACGTTGTTGTCCGCGTTGACCGGGTCGAAGATCTCGATCGCACCGACAGATCCCGCCGGGAGCTTGGATGCCGAGTAGAAGTCGGTGAACGAGATGCGCTCCTGAAGACCGGTGTCGGCGATGTAGTCGAAAAAAGCCTCGAGCGCGTCGGGGTAGTTAGCGAACGCCTGGCCGCTGTCGGCCAGGTGGGCGAGGATCAGCTCGACCATGAAGCTCTTAAAGCGAAACGTCTCGCCCTCAGTGCGCTTCATGTGCTTGACCCACTGCTTGGCCAGGCGCACGACCTGTGCGAAGTGCTCCGGGTGAGCGTTCTTGCGGGCGCGGATGAACTCCAGGTGCTGCGACACGCTCGTGCGAACGCGCGCACCGGTGTGCTTGTTGACGAGGTCGCCGATGTTGTCGGCGGCGCCGTCATAGAGCACCGGCACCGCGTCGACGCTGAGCCCGCTGCCGACGTAGGTCAGCGTCACGCAGTGCGCCTCCTCCTTGAACTGCTCGTCCTTGAGCTGCGGGAACGCCTCGCGCAGCCGCTTGGCCATCCACGACACCAGCTGCGCGTCGTTCGCGGTCGGCGCCTCGGCCTTCTCGACATAGACGGCGAGGTCCACGTCGCTGGTGGACTTCAGCGCAGTGCCCTTGCGGACGCTGCCGGATTGCAGCGTCTTGACGAACCCGTAGTCCGGATCCGCCTCGATCTTCTTGAGCAGCTGCGTGCGGAGGTTCTCGACCTGCGCGCGGTAGTCCTTCGCCGTCTGGCTCGGCAGGTTGACAGCGGTAACCGCGTAGGCCTTCAGGTGGGGATGTTCGATGTGCGCCATTCTTGCTTTTCGCTCTAAGGGGTGGAGCAGAATACAGATCGTCCCGGACGCACGGCGGGTGGTTATGCAAACTCAAGATCGGCGCATGAGTGCAAACTCCGTGCCGTGCGCGCTGCGCGATGACTCGCGCAGCTGACCTTCTCCTCGTCAACCTGGAGGCACAAGCTTCGGCGGCGCCCAAGCTACAGGCGCCGCCGGGGGCCGGCTGCCGCGAGGCCCCGCTGGACTCCTCTTCGAGGGAAGCCCAGTGCGACGCCGCCGCAGCGATGCGACAGTGGTCAGCTAGTCGAATCTCGACGCGTCGCGACGGCGAACCTGTGCGCGGCGTCCTCGGCCTTGGAAGCCAGCTCGGCAGCTCCGGCCAGGCCGAGTCCTTCGGCGAGCTGACCCATTCGCCTCACGCTGGGATTCGCGCGTCCATGCTCGATGGCGCTGACGAACTTCTCTCCTACTCCGGCCCGTCGGGCGACCTCAGCTTGAGAGAGTCTGTGGTGTGCTCGGATCATGCGAGTGACCGCAGCGACGCCGACGAGGAAGCTTGCGGTGTCCTTGGACGGCGGGCGTTGACTCGGCGAGGGCTGCTTCCCTTGGGTCATCTGCCCCCTCCCTCGTCGGTCGCAAACAGCACAGCGACGGAGATCACCGATCCGTCGTCCGGCTCGTCGCCGTTGCGCCGCTCGCGCGTTTGCAGTCCCAGCTCGCCGACGCGAGCGAGATAGGAAGCCGTGAGTTCGCGCAGCTCGATGAGCGCTTCGGAGTCGAGCCGAACCGTCACGTCCCCTCTGCCGTTCTGGCGCTCAAAGTCCGTTACGAGCAACTCGGCGCGGGTTCCCCATACAAGGGACGCCACACGGTCGCGGTCGGTCAGCTGATAGTGGTGCGCGACCGCACCTCGGCGCTGCGTCCTCCCCGCGAGCCTGACGATGCCGCGGTCGGCGAGGAAGCGGACGTGGTAGCTGACGGTGGTGAGTGGGAGTCTGAGGGCTCTCGCGATATCGCTCGGTGTCGCCGTCCCCGTATCGAGGAAGCGGCGCATGATCTCCACGCGGTAGGGATGCCCGACTGCGTGTAGCCAGTCGCCCTCCGTCGGCCGCGAGGTCAACGCGGACATGCCGCGCGCGCGGCGGTCGCGAAGACATGGGGGTGCCCGCCGGTCCCGGCCCGTGAAGGGCGGGAGTCGGACCGGAACCGGCGAGCGTCGTGCACAGGGATGGGCTCGTGCACGATCGGACGGTGCTGCGAGTGCACGACCGGACACATGCGACCCCGGACGCCACAGGGGGAGGGCGCCGGGGCCGCGATGCATCCGCGATGTCCCCGCGTGCGCTCAAGCGACCTCGTCGTCGGGGGGCGACGCGAGGCGCGCGGCACGCGTGTCGGGCGGTTGGGGGACTGCCCGTGGGACGCTCGCAGCACCATCGCGAGCAACCCTGACGCTCTGGCTTCCGGCTGCCTAGTTCGCGCCGGTATACCGCTTCGGTACATCGCCGCCCGCCAAATAGCCGCTGTCGTTTGCGACACCGTGCGGCCGTGATCTAGGGTGCGGCGACGGTCACTGTCCGGGGATGGCGGGAGTGGTGAGCAGAGCTGCACCAAGCGGGGTCGTTGCGAGAGTGACGTTGGCGACGATCGTCGTCGCTCCCGAGCCTCTCACCCGCTACGCGATCGGCCGCACCGTCGAGACGCGTTTCGGCGCTGCGAGCGGAGTCATGCGCACCCGCTTGCAGCACGCGTACGACCTCGTCCCGAAGCTGAGAGACGCCGGCTTGGTGAGAGTCGTCGGGACCGTTCCGACTCGCCCCGGCAAGGAACCCACGCACCTCTACGCCGCGACCCAGGCAGGCGTGGCGGACTGGCGCGAATGGCTCTCCGGACCGATCACGATGCCCGACGCGATGACGAGAGCGCTGTCCCGTCTCTACGCCGTGCGCAGAAGCGACTACGCAACGATGCTCGCGATCATCGACCGCTACGAGGCGACGCTGCAGGCGGTCGTCCAGCAGGCAGTCGACTTCGGCTCCCCCACCGACGTCGCCGATCGCATCGGCCTCTTGTGGAACAGACGTGAGCTGGTCGCACAGCTCCAGTGGTGCCAGCACGCGCGCGACGTCATCTACGAGGAGATGTCGGGGAGGGATCCGCGGTGACCCTGCTCGTCCTCTCCGGCGTGTCGCTGCGCTACCCGACGTCCACGGCGCTGGCCGACGTCTCGCTCGAGATCGTCGCCGGCGAGCTCGTCGTCGTGTGGGGTCCAGCGCGCTCCGGCCGCACGACGCTGCTGGAGGTCGCCTCCGGCTTGCGCAAGCCGGACAGCGGCACAGTCACGTTCGCGGGCAGGTCTCCGCGCGCGAGCCTCGGCCGGCATGAGGGGTTCGCGGTCGTGCCGAGCGCAGAAGCAGCGTTGCTCGGCGCCGAGAAGCTCGTGATCGATCAGGTCGCGTTCCCCGCAATGCGCGTGATGTCGCGATGGCGTGCGCAGTCCGCAGCCGACGCAGCCTTGCTCCTCTGCGGCGTCGAGGATCTCGGGCAGACGCCGATGACCGCGCTGTCGCATCCCGAGCGCATCCGTGTGCTGCTCGCCCGGGCGCTCGTGCGCGAGCCGCGGCTGGTCCTGATGGACGAGCCGACCGCCGGCCTCTCCCACACCGAGAGCGAGCGCTTCCTCAAGCTCATGCAGTCGCTCGTGCGGAACGGCGTCGCCGTGCTGATGACCGACGACGCCGAGGGCTCGGCGCTCGCCCCTGGCGCACGCGTGCTCACGATGCAGAGGGGCATGCTGCGTGGTGCGAACCCGGCGCCGCCAGCCGACGTCATCCCTCTGGAGCAGCGGCGAGCCGAGCCCGGGATCGGCTCGTGACCCTGCGCCTGGAGAACGTCTCCCGCCACTTCACCGTCGGCGGCGAGATCGTGCGCGCGGTCGACGACGTCACGCTCGACGTCGAGCGAGGACAGGTGATCGCGCTCTACGGGCCAAGCGGCTCGGGGAAGTCGACGTTGCTCCTGATCGCCGCCGGCCTTGAGGCACCGGACCGCGGCATCGTCACCTGGGACGGCGAGGCTGTCCCTCTGAGCGGTCGTGCCGCCGACCGATGGCGGCGCGACATGCTCGGAGTCGTGCTCCAACAGCCGCAGCTCGTCGAGGGCGTCCCGCTGCACCGGAGCGCCGGGCTGCGTCTCGAGGCGCGTGGCGAGGCTCGCGCGAAGGCCCGGCTGATGGGAGTGCGCGCGTTGAAAGACGTCGGCCTGGGGAATCGACTCACCCACCGTCCCGACCAGCTGTCGGTCGGTCAGCGCCAGCGAGCAGCTATCGCCAGAGCGCTCACGACCGATCCCACGCTCATCCTCGCGGACGAGCCGACCGGCAACCTCGACTCGCAGTCAAGCCAGCAGATCATCGAACTGCTCGATGGGCTCGCGCACGATCGCGGGCGCGCGGTTCTGATCGTGACGCACGATCCGCAGCTCGCGAGATTCGCTGATCGGGTCCTTCGCCTCGACGACGGGCGGCTGACCGAGCTTGATGCGGATGGGGCCGACCTGTCTCCGATGCCATGAGCCGGAACCCATCGCCAGCCGCTCACGATGAGGGCGCGGAGCGGTCCATATGGGTTCGCCCCGGCACGCTGCTGGCGCTCTACGCAGGGCGACTCCGGCGTCAGTGGCTTCAAGAGCTGCTCGCCGGCGCCGGCATCGCGACCGGCGTTGCGCTCGTGTTCGCCGTCCTCGCTGCCAACACCAGCATCAGGTCGTCAGCGCAGGAGATCGTGAGCGCGATCTCCGGACGCGCGGCCTTGCAGCTCAACGCAATCGGCGGGAACGGCTTCGATGAACGCGCCGCCAAGTCGGTTCGCGCAGCGCCCGGCGTAGCTCTGGCCTCGGCCGTGCTGCAGAGCCACGCGAGTGTCCAGTACGGCGCGCATCGAGCGGACGTCGATCTCGTCGGCGTCGACAGCCAGTACCCGAAGCTCGGTGGCGTTGCTGCTCGCCCGACCAACGTGGGCGTCTTCACCCTGCCCGGTGTGTACCTCTCCGCAGGCGCAGCACAGGCGCTCGCCATCCCCGCCGGAAGAGCACCGGCACGGCCGCTCACAATCGACGTCCGCGGGCGCGCTCAGACGGTGCGAGCGATCGGCGTGTTCGGGCGAAGCGAGGTCGGCGCGGCAGCGGAGACGCTGACGGTCTCCATGTCTCTCCGTCGAGCGCAGCGGCTCAGTGGCTTGCCGCATCGAGTGACACGGATTCTGGTCGTCGCGAAGCCGCATCAGGAGGCACTCGCGCACCGGTCCCTCGATCGAATCGCCGCGCGTGCCGGAGTGCAGGCAAACCGAGTCGACGACGAGTTGCATGCGCTCGCGGTCGCAACGGCGCCGAATGACCAGTCCACGACATTGTTCGCAGCGATCGCCGCCATCGTCGGATTTCTCCTGACCGCGATGGCGATGTTGCTCACGGTGCCCGACCGTCGCCGCGAGCTTGCGCGGATGCGAATCATCGGAGGGTTCAGCTCGGGACAAGCGATCCAGGTACTGCTCTCCCAGGCCCTCCTGCTCGGCGTCGCAGCCTCGGCAGTGGGAGTCGTCGTCGGCGACGTGATGGCACACAGTGCGGCCCAGACACCCCCCGGGTACCTGGCGCTGGCGTTCCCGATCGGGTCCGGGATCGAGGTGCAGCCGTGGATGGTCATCACGGCCATCGTCGGCGGGACGCTGTTCACATGCGTCGCCGCACTCACCCCACTGGCCGACTTGCGTTCCGGCCAAGCGCTGAATGCGATCTTCGGGACGACGGGCCATCCTGGCCAGAACATCTCGCCCGCGGTTCGCCGCCGGCTCGCGTTCACGGCCGCGGCCCTCGTAGCGGCCGCCTCGGTCACGGTGGCCATCTGGCCGGGAACGACGCTGCTGACGGTCGGCGTGTTGATCGTCGCCTCCCTGCTGGTCATGCCTGCGTTGCTGGCGGGCTTGCTTGCGGGCGCGGATCAGCTCGAGCGGCTCGATCGCGCGCCGCCGCTCGTGATCCCGGTCGGCGCGCTGCGCGCCGCGCCGGTTCGCGCGCTCGCCCTGGCAGCCACATGCGCAGTCGCCGTCTGCGGATCGCTCACGATCGGCGGCGCACGCAACGACCTGTTCGACGGACTCGCGCAGGACCAGACCGAGTACCACCAAACGACCGACATCTGGATCAGACAGAGCGGTGACGCGCTCGGGCTGCGATCCTTTCGACCGCCTGCCGGGATCGACGAGGTTCCCGGTGTGACGGCAGTCCGCGAGTACACCGGCGGACTGATCGACATCGGGGACCGGCGCACATGGATCATCGCTCGCCCGCCGAGCGATCCGATGATGGTTCAACCGTCTCAGATCGTGCGAGGCAACTACGCAACCGCGAATGCACGTCTTCGGGTCGGCGGCTGGATCACCGTCTCTGATCGCCTCGCCCAGGAACGCGGACTCGCTCCCGGGGATGAGATGGAGCTTTCGACGCCGACAGGTCGGCACCGCTACCGCGTGGCTGCCATCACCACGAACCTCGGGTGGGGACCGGGTGCGATCGCGATGAACGGCGACGAGTACCGGCAGGATTGGGCGAACTCCGCTCCTACTGCGCTTGAGGTCGATGTCGCACACGGCGTCTCAGCTGTGGCCGTTCGCGACAGGATTCGCGCCGTCCTCGGAGCGACATCCGGCCTCGACGTGCGGACGACGGCACAGGCGATTCAGGATGCAAACGCGATCGTGAGCGACGGGCTGGCACGCCTGCAGCAGATCTCGACGCTCTTGCTGACTTCGGCGGCGATCGCGATCGCGGTCGCCATGAGCGCGACGATCCGTGACCGCCGTCCGCAGCTCGCGGCCTACGCGATCGAAGGCTGGAGCCGCGCGGCGCTGTGGCGTGCGTTGATGATCGAGACCGGGATCGTGCTGCTTGCCGGCTGCTTCGCGGGCGCCATTGCCGGTACCTACGGACACTATCTCGGAGGACGCTGGCTGGAGCAGACCACGTCGTTTCCGGCGCCGTGGTCGTGGTCGCTGGCGGCGATCCTCCCTGTATGCGCGTTGATCGCCGGCGTCGCGCTCGTCGTGACGGCGATACCGGGATTTCTCGCGGCTCAACCGCGTGCGCGGCTCGCCATCGACCGCCGCTAATCCGAGCAGCTCGGGTCGCTGCCAACGGTTCAGCGGGGATGCTCGCCACGGCCAAGACACTCATCGCATACCGAGCAGCGATCGTCCCGCGCGCGCGCCGGGAGATCCGCAGATGGGCCCATGCTGCCGAGACCATCCCTGACCCGTCGCTGCGTCAAGCTGCAACGTCCGCGATCGCGACCGATACCGGGAACGCTCTCGCGATCTCTGCTCTCGCGGCGACCGCGCCCCGACGCTTGCGCCGCAGAACAGTCGAGTTGGTTGTCACCTACCAGGTACTGGTGGACTACATCGACCGACTCAACGAGGGCGTGTGCCTGGGACAGCTCCTACGCGGCCTCCGGGTCGGCCTGGCGCTCTCGGCTGCGCTGACCGAGCCTGCATCACCGATTGAGGTCGATCCGCTCGGCGACGACGGCGGCTACCTCGCGGGCTTGGTTGCGTCATGCCGCGAGCGGCTGTGGTCGCTTCCATCGGCTGCGGCGATTCAGCAGCAAGCGCGCACCGCCGCCACTCGTTGCTCTGAGGCGCTCGCGTACACGCACACCGCCGCGGAGAAGGGACCTCTCGTCGAAGTGCGCCGCTGGACGGCAAGCCAGAACGCGCCGGGCAAGTATTCGTGGTGGGAGCTGGCTGCAGGAGGTACGTCGAACATCGCGGTCACCGCCCTGCTCGCGGCTGCCTCAGATCCCAAAACGACTGCTGCGGATGCGACCAAGGTCGCGACCGCGTACTGGCCGCACATCTGCGTGCTCTCCACGATGCTCGACAGCTTGGTCGACTTCGAGCGAGACGCGATCACCGGCGAGTTCTCCTTCGTCTCGCACTACGCCGGCGCCCCCGCCGCAGGTGAGGGCCTGATTCGAGCTGCGGGACTGTCGCTCGCTGCCACGAGGTCACTTCGGCACGGTCGCATCCACGCGATGATCGTCTACGGCGTCGTTGGCTACTACGCCGCCTCCGCGGTCGGAGGAAGCCTTGCCTCCAGCATCGCTCCGAGGCTGCTGACGAGCCTCGGACCCACGGCGATGCCAATCGTCTTGACGCTGCGCGCGAGCCACCGGATCCGAGCCTCTCGCGAGACATTGAGCGGGCTTGGGGAGTCCCGGAGTCCTACGACAAGAAGCACGCGTCGGGATAGCCTGCCGAACGCCATGGCCGAACAGGTCCCAGCGGTTGGCGACATCTTGACCACGATCGAGCGCCGGGATTGGCGACGGCTGGAACGCCTGCTCGATCCCAACGTCCACTGGACCACAGCCGCGGGACGAACACCTGCACGGCCCCGCCAAAGTGATCGCCCGCCTCGCGGACGACCCGCCGCCCGCGGCCCCGGCGTACCACGAGCTGCGAGGCGGGCTGCTCGTCCGCTGGATCGACAGTCCCGGCTAACGGGCTGCTGCACTCATCCCGCTCGATCCCGTATGGCAGCTTTTGTTCCTCGGACCAGAGGTTCGACGGAAGGCCCCAGAGGTTCGGTGTGCTCAACCACAAGTCGCGGTCGGACAGGCAATTTTGACTGACCGAACACCGAGGTCCGTTTTCGGGCGGAAGTTCGGTGGGCGGCCGGTAAAATGCGACCGGCGCGAACCGCGGACGACAGCCGCATTCGCTGCTGGCATCGGGTTTCGTTGGGTGCCGACGAACCTTTGCGGGGCTCGCCGTGACCGTGACTGACTAAGGGATTCCACTGGCCGCGGCGACATCACCGCGCGCGATCTGGTCGCGGCATCCAACACGAATCTCGGATCCATCAGCTACCACTTCGGTACCAAGGACGCGCTCTTGGACGAGGCCGCAAAGCTCGTCTTCGAGGAATGGGCACAAACCGTCGCCCGCACGATCAGCGCCGACCCGGACATGCCACCGGCCAGACGCCTCGCACGAGCGCTCGAGATGATCCTCGACGACTTCGATGCGATGCGGCCCTACTTTCTCGGTTTGATCGTCGCGGGGAGCGAACGCTCGCCAGAAACGCGCGAGCGGCTGATCACGCACTACCGCACACAGCGTGACACCGTCACCACAATGGTCACGCAATCGCTCAGCGACAGCATCGACCCCGAAGACGCCCGACACATCGCATCGCTGCTCATGGGCGTCAGCGATGGCCTGATGCTGCAATCGCTGATAGACCCAAACAGCACCCCCACAAGCCGCGAGCTCACACTCGCATTGAGCAGAGCACTCAAGGCGCCCCTTGTCTGAGTCAGACCGACATGACTACATCCCCCGAGATGAACTGATCAGCCCGTGATTCTTGCCGTGACACGCAGACCGGGCGCCACGACCGTTTGGTTCGGTACATCAGTCGCCGTAGGACAGTTTCGCAACGACATCACCGGTAGCACACGATGTGCTACCTTGTTGGGATGGAGCGCATCGGAGTTCGCGAGCTGCGCCAGCACGCCACCCGGTACCTCGGCCGCGTCAAGGCCGGAGAGACGGTCGAGGTGACCGAGCGCGGCCAACTCATTGCGCTGCTTGTCCCACCTGCACCGGGTGCGACCGAGCGCGAGCGACTGATCGCGATGGGACAGCTCGTGCCTGCGTCTCGTCCGTTCAGGGTTCCTCGCCGTGCGCCGCTGCCCGCCGCAGG
The DNA here is from genome assembly GCA_045805465.1 of Conexibacter sp. Lineage (GTDB taxonomy): Bacteria > Actinomycetota > Thermoleophilia > Solirubrobacterales > Solirubrobacteraceae > Conexibacter. The sequence continues at coordinate 15,810 of JBJMLB010000037.1, forward strand.
GCCGAGCACCGGTGCGGTGTTGGACGATCTCCGCGCCGAGCGAACGTGATCTACCTCGACTCCTCGGCGCTACTCAAGCTGTTGAATGAGGAAGCCGAGAGTGCCGCTTTGGCCGACTGGCTGACTGCACGCACAGGAACGCCCCTTGTGAGCAGCACGCTGGCGAAGGTCGAGGTCGTGCGGGCGTGCCGACGAATCAACCCAGCGACGCTGAGAGAAGCGGCGGCGCTGCTCGCCGGGCTGGACCTCATCCCGCTCAGCGGCGCGGTGATCGATCAAGCCGCCGACGTCGGCGAGACGATCCTGCGCAGCCTCGACGCGATCCACCTCGCTAGCGCGCTCTCGATCCAAGCCGAGCTCACCGCCTTTATCGCCTACGACCACCGCCTCGCCGAGGCCGCCTCGACGGCCGGCCTCGAGGTGCTCGTTCCCGGCGCCTGATCAAGCGGCTCTACTCGATGGGTTGCTGCGGACGAAGCGCCACCGCTCGCCACGCAACCTGGTTTGCGGGCAGCCCGGATCCGCGTTGGGGTGGCCGGCCGAGGGATCGGCGCGGCTGCGGCAGCGGACCCGACTCCGCCACGACGACGTAGTTCGTACGACGCCAAGTTCTCTCCATTGCCGCGCGACACATCAGTCCAGATCGAACGCGGCGTGGATCGCGTCGCTGAGCGTCTGCTCTTGAGGGTCGAACAGCACGCCGATCTGCTCGCCCAGTGCACTGGTGGGGATCGTGGTGATGTTGTCGCAACTGACGACCGAGGGTCCCGCCAGGCCGTTGGCGCTGCTGACAGCCACCTCGGTCGAGAGCCCGCGAATGGTCGTGGTGATCGGTGCGATCGTCACGGCCGTCATGTGCGGGCGAACGAGTTCGCGTGTGAGGACAAGCACCGGCCGAGCCTTGTCGAGCCGGGCGATGTGGATCGGCCGCATCAGGCAAGCTCGGACGGCAGGCCGCGTGCATGCTCGGCGAGACCGGCAAGCTGGGGATCTTGACCCGTGCGAGCAAGAATCTCGGCGTCCCGCGCCGCGATCGCACGCCGCCGCTCGCGCTCGAGCGCACGGGTCACGACCGCTGCCCGGCTCGGCTCGATGCCAGCTCCGACGAGTTCATCGACGAACTCGACCAGCTCGTCAGAGAGACGTACGGCGATCTGCTTACCCATACCGAAATGGTACCAATTTGGTACCATCTGGCACACGAGTAGGGCGGACACAGACGAGACCTTGCGGCCGATCTCAGGTCGACGCGGGCAATCCGACGTTGAAGTGCCCGTCATACCCTGCGAGGTAGGCGCGCACGTTCCGCTCCAGTCCCTCCGGGTACGCCAGCCCGCTTGCCTCAGCCGTCTCGCGAGCGATTCGAGAGAACAAGTTGACGGTTGCCAGCAGTGCGCGCCACGCCTCATGAGCGTCGAAGCGGCCGAAGATGTCGTGCACCTGGCGCCATGCTGCCTCGTCGACCCACTCCTTCATGCGCGTTCCGATGTAACGAACGTCGACCGGCGCCTCGGCCCGAGCGACCGTGTGCCATTCGAGCATCTTCAGGAGATCCTCTTTCATCGTCCAGTCGCGAAACTTCACGACCCACAGCTCGTCCCGCATCCGGGAAGGTGCGTGGCCTCGAACCAGAACTCTTCGACGACCGCGTCGAACTCGTTCTGCAGCGGAGTCGCGTGCGGCCGGAACGCGCCGCTCGCGGCTGGAAGACCACTGGCAAGACCAGCCTTGTCGACGAGCACGCGGTAGCCGCCCTCATACAGCGGGTCCAGGCGCTCGGTCATCTCCTCCAGCCGCCGAACACCGGCGACGGTGAAGTCGACCTTGAAGCCGCCCTCGTAGACCACAAGCCGCGTGGGGTGATCGAGCTCGTCGAAGCGCATCGCGACCCATACCCCGCCGAACGCCTTGAACCAGGCGTCATCGTCGAGTAGCCGTCGCGGATCGCGCGCGATCAACTCCACATCGAGATCCGAGAACTCATCGCGTCGTCCGTCCGTACGGGCCGTCGAGCCCGTCACGATCAACGCCAGCACGTTCTCGTCGCGCTGCGCCCACTCGAGCACGGACGCGAGGAGCGCTTCGAGCGACGGCACACCGCGTTTGTATCGCATTCGCGCCACGCAGCACCTGGCGCGTCCACGATCTCGCCGGGTCTTAGGCGGACGAGCCGGAGCTCATTCCCGGTCGGCTTTCCAGCCGAGCGCGCGGCGACGGGCTCTCGGCAGCTTGCTTACGACCAAGTCGTAGGAGTCCTCGATCATGTCCCGCACGGCGTCGTCGGGCAGCGAGCCGTCCACGATCACGGTGTTCCAATGGCGCTTGTTGAGGTGGTAACCGGGGAGCACCGCCGCATGCGTGGCGCGCAGGGCGGCGGCGAGGCTCGGCTCGCACTTGACACTCACCCTAAGCGACTCCGCTGCCAACTGGGACAGGGCGAACATCTTGCCGGCGACCTTGAACACCGACGTCTCAGAGCCGAACGGGAAGGTCTCCTGAGATCCCGCGAACGAGAGACAGTGCTCGCGAAGCTCAGCAGGATCCATCGGCCACTCGCCCGAAGGCCAAAGCGGAACAGCGCGACGTAGCCGGCGCCGTCCTACTTGTCGCGCAGGAACGACGGGATATCGATCTCGTCGTCGGAGATCTCCAGCGACGAGCGCTGACGGTCGTCGAGCGTGACGTCGCGGTCGCGGCGCGTACGGCGGGCTTCCTCGCGCGCGCCGCTCGCGCGCGCCGGGCCGCGGCCGCTGTGGTCGAAGCCGGTGGCGATCACCGTGACGCGCACGTCGTCGCCCATCGAGTCGTCGATCACGGCGCCGAAGATGATGTTCGACTCCTTGTCGGCCGCCGCCGCGACAATCTCGGCCGCCTCGTTGACCTCGAACAGTCCGAGGTCGTGGCCGCCGGTCATGTTGAGCAGGATCCCGGTCGCGCCCTCGACCGACTCCTCCAGCAGCGGCGAGGCGATCGCGGCCTTGGCCGCGTCGACTGCGCGCGTCTCGCCGGACGCGCTGCCGATGCCCATCAGGGCGGTGCCGGCGTTGTGCATGATCGTGCGCACGTCGGCGAAGTCGAGGTTGATCAGGCCGGGGATCGTGATGAGGTCCGTGATGCCCTGGACGCCCTGGCGCAGGACGTTGTCGGCTTCGCGGAACGCCTCAAGGATCGTCGTGCGGCGCTCGACGATGCCGAGCAGCTTCTCGTTCGGGATCACGATCAGCGTGTCGACCTGCTCGCGCAGGCGCTGGATGCCCTCGTCGGCCTGTCTCCCGCGCTGCGAGCCCTCGAACCCGAACGGGCGCGTGACGACGCCGACGGTGAGCGCGCCGATCTCGTTCTTGGCGATCTCGGCGATCACGGGCGCGGCGCCCGTGCCGGTGCCGCCGCCCTCGCCCGCGGTGACGAAGACCATGTCCGCGCCCTTGAGCGCTTCCTTGATCTCGTCGCGCGACTCGGCCGCAGCGCCGTGGCCGACGTCCGGGTTGGCGCCGGCGCCGAGGCCCTTGGTCAGCTCGTGTCCGATGTTCAGCTTGATGTCGGCGTCGCACATCGCGAGCGCCTGGGCGTCGGTGTTCGCGGCGATGAACTCGACCCCGCGCAGGCCTGCGTCGACCATGCGGTTGACCGCGTTGGTGCCGCCGCCGCCGACTCCGACGACTTTGATGACTGCGAGGTAGCTGCCGCTTTCCATGATGGTTACCGTCCGACCCTTGAGTTAGCGTCGAGACTTTGGCCCGACTGAAGGCGTGCGTGAGTGTGGCACGTTATGTCCTTGTTCGGCGGGCTGTCAACGCCACTCGCGCGCCGCAAGAGACGTTGCAGAATGCCAGAGTCTCCATCTGAGGTTGAGAGTTGACCGTCGGATGGGATCAGTCTCGACCTAAGCTTTAGGGTGAGTTGACGGCCGCGGGATCCGTGGTGGCGGTGGGATCCGCCGCTGCCGGGTCAGTGCCGCCGGCCGCGGGGTCGGCCGCCGGGTCGACGCCGGTCTCCCCCTCGGGCAGCGTCGGCACGTCGGACTCGCCGGTCGCCGGCGCGCCGTCCGGCAGGCCGCTGGCCGCCGGGCGCTCCGGAGCGGAGACGTTGATCGCGGTCGCGCCGGCTGCGTCGGGGTCGGCCAGCACCGCGGCGGCAGCCGCCCACTTCGCCTCCAACCGCTGGTCGCTGCCGAAGATCAGCAGCGGGCCGTGGGCGAGCTGGAGCGTGAGGCCTTGGTCGGCAGTCGTCTGGACGGCCTCCACGCGCCCGCGCAGCGCGGAGGGCGCGGCGCCCAGCGCGGTGACCGCGGCGACAGCGCTCGCCTCGGTGAGGCGAGCGCCGGCGGGCGTCGCGCCAAGCGGTATCTCGGGCAGCGCGGCCGGGGCCGTGACGTCGCGCAGGATCGTCCCGTCGGAGGTGACGGCGATCCGCCGGCCATCGACGACGATCGCGCCGACGGCGACGTTCGTGACGACGTGGATCCGCATCGTGTGCGGGAAGTCGGTGCTGACCTCGATCCGCTTGACGATCGAGAATGGCGCGGCGGCGGTGTCGAGCGCCCCCTGGCGGACGTGCAGCGTCGACATCGAGCGGGCCGCCTCATCGAGCGCGGCGCGCACCCGTGCGCCCTGGGGCCCGTCGATGCCCGTCACCTCGACGGTGCGGACGGCGGCGAGTGAGGAGTCGCGCAGCCAGAACCAGCCGGCGAGCAGCAGCACGAGCGCCGCGCCGGCGGCGAGCAGGGTCCGTGGGCGGGGACGGCGGAGCGCCGGCCGGGCGGCGCTGCCGGTGCGCCCCCGCGGGCCTCGGGCGGGGCGGCTGCGCGACGCGAGCTGACGCAGGGACTCCGCGAGGCGCCGAGGCGCGGATCCGGCGGGCGTGGTGCTCACGGGCCGAGCTCCCAGTCCGCCGGCCAGGCCACGTCGCCGAGCGTCTGCACCTCGGGCTCCAGGACGACGCCGAAGCGCTCGTGCACGCGGCGGCGGCCCTCGGCCATCAGCGCCAGCACGTCGGCGGTGCTCGCTCTGCCGTGGTTCTCGACGAAGTTCGCGTGCTTCTCGGAGAAGCCGGCCCCGCCAACGCGCAGCCCGCGGCAGCCGGCCGCGTCGAGCAGCTGGCCGGCGGTGCGGCCCTCGGCGCGGGGGTCGTCCGGGTTTCTGAAGGTCGAGCCGAACGTCTTGATGCCCGACGGTTGGGCCGCCTTGCGCTTCGCGCGCATCTCGGCGAGCGTCGCCTTAACCCCCTCGACTGGGGCAGGCGCGAGCTTGAAGCTGGCGCGCGCGACGACCTCGCCGTGCTCGAGGTTCGAGCGGCGGTAGGCGAAACCGAGCTGGTCCGGAGTGCGCCGCTCGACGCCCTCGGCGGTCGCGACCTCGACGTGGTCGAGCACCTGCGCCAGCTCGCCGCCGTATGCGTTTGCGTTCATCCGCACCGCGCCGCCGACCGTGCCGGGGATGTTCACGCCGAACTCGATCCCCGTCAGGCCCGCGTTCGCCGCGCGCGCGGAGACCGCCGGCAGGCGCGCGCCACCGCCGCAGGCGAGCCGCGTGCCGTCCCGTTCGATCTGTGCGAGGTCCTTGTCGAGCTTCATCACGAGTCCGCGGACGCCCTCGTCCGCTACGAGCAGGTTCGACCCCGAGCCGACGACCCCTACCTCGTGGCCGTGGTCGCGTGCCCACGCCAACAGCATGGTCAGCTGCTCGACGGTCGCGGGGCGCGCGAAGTACTCGCCGTGACCGCCCGTCCGCACCGTCGTGAGCCGTGCCAGCGGGTAGTCGGGTTGGACGCCCGGCGGAAGCGTGCCCATCACGCCTCCGTCACCAGCCTGCGGCCCAGTCGGTCGACGTCACCGGCGCCCATCGCGAGGCAGACGTCTCCGCTGCGCAGGTTGGCGCGCAGGAACTGCTCGGCGTCGTCGAAGGCGGGCAGCCATGCGACCGTGCGCCCTGCTCCCGCGTCCGCGGCGGCGTCGGCGATCAGCTTGCCGTCGACGCCGGGGAAGTCCTCCGGGCGCTCGCGGGCTCTGTAGACGTCGAGCACGACGACGAGGTCTGCTTGCGCGAGCGCTCGGCCGAAGTCGCGTGCGAGCGCTCGGGTGCGCGAGTAGAGATGGGGTTGGAAGACGGCGACGACGCGCTGCGGCGCGAGCGTGCGCGCGGCGGCGATCGTGGCGGCGACCTCGGTCGGGTGGTGGGCGTAGTCGTCGTAGACGGCTGCGCCTGTGGACGTCGTGCCGAGCAGCTCGAAGCGCCGGCCGGCGCCCTGGAAGTCCTGCAGCGCCGCCGCCGCCTCCTGTGGGTTCGCTCCCGCCAGCCGGCATGCCTCCAGTGCCGCTGCGGCGTTGAGCGCGTTGTGGGCTCCGGGGACTTGGAGCTGAACCGTGATGCCCCGCCAGTCGAAGCGCGCGCCCACCGCATCAAGTGAGGGGTTCGGGACGTCGTAGGCGACCACGGCCGGTCCGGCCGGGGCGGCGAGCGCGGTCAGCTCAGGCCGGTCCCACACGACGACCCCCTCGCGCGCGCGCGCGAGGAACTGGCGGAAGGTCTCGTCGACGTCGAGGCGCGAGCCGTACGTGCTGTGGTGGTCGAGCTCGGCGTTCGTGAGGACGGCGACGTCGGGGTGCAGCTTCAGCAGCGAGCGGTCGGACTCGTCGGCCTCGACGACGACCCACTCCCCCGCGCCCCAACCGGCGTTCGAGCCCGTCGAGCGCACGTCGCCGCCGACGAGGTAGCCGGGATCCATCCCGCAGCCGCGCAGCGCGTGCACGACCATGCTCGACGTCGTCGTCTTGCCGTGCGTCCCGGTGACGGCGATGCAGCGGCGCAGGGCGGTGATCTCGGCGAGCAGGTCGGCCCGGTGCAGCTCCGCCTGCCCGCGTTCGCGGGCGACGGCGCGCTCCGGGTTGTCCTCCGGCACAGCCGTCGAGTAGACGACCTCGGCCTCCGGCGGGACGTTAGCGGCGTCGTGACCGACGACCGCCTCGCAGCCCGCGTTCCGCAGACGGGTCAACGTCGGCGACTCCGCACGGTCGGAGCCGGTGACCTCGGCGCCGAGCGCGCGCGCCACGAGCGCCAGCCCGCTCATCCCCGCGCCCCCGATCCCGATGAAGTGCAGCCGCCGGCCGGCCCAGGGTCGCTCGTCCGTCACGGCGGGGAGGCTAGCGGCCGGATCAGCCGGCACGCCGTGACCCGCGCGGGTCGCGCTACGACAGCGAACCGGCCGGCGCCAGCCAGACGCTGCGGAAGTGCAGCACCTTGGCAAGCCGGTCGAAGTGATGGTCGTAGTGCAGCACGCCGATGCCGGCCTCCTGTGCGGCAGCGGCGATCAGGACGTCGGGCACGGGGACGCGGTGATAGCCGGCGCCGCGTCGTGCGAGCTCGCGCAGCGCCGTCAGCGCGGCTCTCTGGACAGAGCGTGTGACGGGGACGTGATGGAAGGTCGACTGTGACGCCTCCCGCTCCTCGAACTGGTGGTGATTGCGCGCCGACTGCAACAGCTCGAGCGTCACGATCTCGCACGTCACGATCTGCTGCGCGTTGATCGCGGCGAGGACCGTCTCACAGACGGCAGGATTCTCCGCGCGGCCGATCGCCGACGGGTCACCGAGCAGCATCTCGCCGTCGAAGGGAGTCGTCATCGCTCGCCGCCACTGCACTCGCCACGCCTCTGCTCTTCGTAGAACTGCCGGGAAATACGCATCCATCCATCAATCCCCCGCTGAAGCTGCTCGGGCGTGGGCTCCACGTAGGGATCGGGCAGGTTCTCCAACCCGACCAGCGCGAGATAGCGCAGCAGCTCGGACTCGGACGTTCCCGGCTCGTTGAGCGCGGCGGCGTGATCGAGCGCGGCGCGCAGCGCGTCGTCCTTCTCGATGGCGATGTGCTCGACCCGGCTCATACCAGCCACCGTAGCGACCCGCGTGCCCCAAATCAGCACACGAACGCAACGAAATGGCTGGAAAACAGCGCTATCTGTGACGGGCCGCCGCGAGCAGCTCGGTGGCGATGTCGCGGGCGGCGTTGGGGCGGGCGAGGGCGGCGGAGGCGTGGGCCATCGCGGCGAGGCGGGCGCGGTCGTGGAGCAGCTCGCCGGTCTCGTGCGCGAGGCGCGTGGCGGTGAGGTCGGCGTCGGGGATCAGCACGGCGGCGCCGGCGTCGGCCATCCAGCGGGCGTTCGTCGTCTGGTGGTCGGCGGCGGCGGCCGCATAGGGGATCAGGATCGCCGGTCTGCCGTGGGCGGCGATCTCGAACACCGAGCCGCCGGAGCGGGCGACGACGAGGTCCGCGGCCAGCAAGGCGTCGCCGAAGCCGTCGCGGATGTACTCGCGCAGGTCGTAGTGCGGGCCGGGAGCGACGAGCGACGGGAAGTCGCGCGCGCCCGCGGCGTGCAGAACGCGGAACGACGCGCCCGCGAACGCCTCGACGGCGGCGTGGTTGATCGAGCGGGCGCCGAGCGAGCCGCCGAACACGAGCACGACGGCGTCGTCGGGCGAGAGGCCGAAGCGCTCGCGGGCAGCCGCGACGTCGGTCGACGGGGCCGGGACGGGACGGCCCGTGACCAGGTAGCGGGATCCGGAGCGTCCGTCGAGCGGGAACGCGAGGCAGACGCGCCGCGCGAACGGCGCGAGCAGGCGGTTGGCGATGCCGAGATGCGAGTCTGCCTCGGTGAGCACCAGCGGGATCCGCAGCAGCACGGCGGCCAGACCGACCGGCCCCGCCACGTACCCCCCGCCCCCCATCACCGCGTCGGCTCTCAGCTCTCGCAGCAGGCGGATCGAGGTGAGCACCGCGCGCGCGGCGAGGAGGGCGGCGTGGGCGGCGCGAAGCGGGTTGCGGCGATCGAGGCCGGCGACGCGGATCGTGCGTAGCTCGTAGCCCGCGGCTGGCACGAGCTCGGCCTCCGCGCGCTCGCCGCCGATGAACGTGACCGAGGCGCCCTCAGCCTGCAGCGCGCCGGCGACCGCCAGCGCCGGCACGACGTGGCCCGCCGTCCCGCCGGCGGCGATCGCGATCCGCGGCGCCGCCGTCACGGTCGGGCGGTGCGGTCCGGCGACGCGAGGAGGGCTCGACGAGCCGCAGGCCGATCCGGTTGCCCTCCGCGACGTTGAGCAGCAGCCCGACCGAGGCGAGGATCACCATCAGGTTCGTCGGCCCGTACGAGATGAACGGCAGCGGCACGCCGGTGAGCGGCGCGATGCCGAGCACCACGAAGATGTTGAGCGTTGCCTGGCACAGGATCAGGGACGTGAGGCCGGTCGCCAGCAGCTTGGCATACGGCTCGGTCGCCGCCCGCGCGATCCGCAGGCCCGACCAGGCGATCAGGCCGAACAGCGCGATCACCGTGCTGACGCCCACCACGCCCAGCTCCTCGCCGATCACCGCGAGGATGAAGTCGGTGTGCGCCTCCGGCAGGTAGAAGACCTTCTGGACCGACTGGCCGAGGCCGACGCCGAGCAGCCCGCCCGAGCCCAGCGCGATCTGGCCCTGGACCGACTGGAAGCCGCTGCTCGACGCGCTCGCCCACGGGTCGAGGAAGGCGGTGAGGCGCGCCTGCTGGTAGGGCTGCACGAGCACGAGCATCCCGATCAGCACGACGCCGCCGGCCGCGAGGTACCCGAGGTACCTCAGCGGCACGCCGGCGGCGACGAGCAGGGCGGCGACCGACATGGAGATCACGAGCGCGGTGCCGAGGTCGGGCTCGGCCGCGACGAGCGCCGCCGCGGCGCCCGTCACGACGACGATCGGGCTGACCATCCCCTTGAACGTCCGGATCCGTCGCGGGTGGTTCGCGAGGAACTGCGCGACGTACAAGATCAGCGCGAGCTTCATCAGCTCCGAGGGCTGGAACGACAGCGTGCCGGGGCCGATCCAGCGCCGCGCGCCGTTGACCGAGATGCCGATGCCGGGAACCAGCACGAGCAGCAGCAGCCCGAAGGAGCCGATCAGCAGCAGCGGCGTGAGCTGGCGCAGCAGCGCGACGCCGCGGCGCGACATGACGTGCATCACGACGAGCCCGACGCTGCCGAAGGCGATGTAGCGCACGAGGAACTGCGTGCCGTCGCCATGCCCCTGCAGCAGGTTGCGCGCCGAGGAGGCGCTGTAGACCATCACCGCGCCGAACGCGAGCAGGATCAGCGCGGCCGTCAGCAGCACGCGCTGCTCGACCGGGCGCGGTACGGCGGTGCGTCTGCGGGCGCCGGCAGCGCCGGATCTGCTCACAGCGCCTCCACCAGCGCACGGAAGCGGTCGCCGCGGGCCTCGAAGTCGGGGTACTGGTCAAAGCTGGCGCAGGCCGGCGAGAGCAGCACGACCTCGCCCGGACGGGCGGCGGCGCGCGCTCCGGAGACGGCGCGCTCCAGCGTCTCGGAGAAGATCAGCGGCACGTCCGCGGACGCGAGCGCGGCGGCGACCTCCCCGGCCCCCTCGCCGATCAGGTGCACGCTCGCGCAGCGCTCGGCCACGAGCGGGGCGAGCGGCGAGAAGTCCTGCGCCTTCGTGCGGCCGCCGGCGATCAGGTGCACGCCGGGCGGGTGGGACGGGTACGAGCGCAGGGCGACGAGCGTCGAGTCGACGTTCGTCGCCTTCGAGTCGTTCACGTAGGCGACGCCGTCGAGCTCGGCGATCGGCTCCAGCCGATGGGCGACGCCGCGGAAGCTGCGCAGGCCGGCGCGCACCGCGTCAGGGTCGACGCCGCGCGCGAGCGCGACGGCGGCCGCCGCCATCGCGTTCTCGCGGTTGTGCGGGCCGCGCAGGCGGATCTCCTCCGCCGCCATGAACGACTCGCCCCCCCAGCGGATCGTGCCGCTGCCGGCGTCGTAGGACATGTCGGCGCCCAGGGTGTCCCCGAACGTCACTCGCCGCGCCGCGCCCGGCAGCTCGATCCCGAGCGCGTCCGGCACGACGGCGACGTACTCCGGACCCTGGCGGCGGAACGCGTTTAGCTTCGCCTCGCGATACGCGACGAGCGAGCCGTGGCGGTCGAGGTGGTCGGCGGTGATGTTCAGGAGCACCGCGGCGTCGGGCGCGAACGCCGTCGTGTCCTCAAGCTGGAACGAGGACGACTCGCAAACGATCGCGGCGTCCGGGCCCAGCTCGCCGACGAGCGAGGCGAGCGCGGTGCCGACGTTGCCGGCCACCGCCACCGGCAGTCCGGCCTCGCGGTGGATGTGCCCGATCAGCTCGGTCGTCGTCGTCTTGCCGTTCGTCCCAGTCACGGCGACGAAGTCGTTGGGGAGCAGCCGCCAGGCCAGCTCCAGCTCGCCGACGACCGCGATCCCCCGCGCGCGCGCGGCCGCCACGACCGCAGCCGAGTGCGGCACGCCGGGGCTCTTGACGAGCGTCTTGACGCGGTCGAGCAGCTGGACGCCGGGGTCATCCACATGCACTTCGACGCCCTGCTGCGCAAGCCTTCCGACCTCCGGCGCGCCGGCGTCCACGCCGACCACCTCCTCCCCCCGCGCCCGCAGCGCGAGCGCCGCCGCGACCCCGCTGCGGGCGAGGCCGACGACGAGATACGGGCCGCCGGGGAGAGGCGGACGGACGGGCATCGCGCTCAGCGGATCGACTGCTGGTAGATCGTGAAGCCGACCGCCGCGCAGACCGACGCGATGATCCAGAAGCGCAGGATGATCTTCGTCTCCGACCAGCCGCGCATCTCGAAGTGGTGGTGGATCGGCGCCATCAGGAAGACGCGCTTGCGGAACGTCTGGAAGGCGAACACCTGGATCGCGACCGACAGCGTCTCGATCACGAAGATCCCGCCGAGGATCACGAGCAGGATCTCCGTCTTCGTCATCACCGCGAGCCCGGCGATCGCGCCGCCGATCCCGAGCGAGCCGGTGTCCCCCATGAAGATGTTCGCGGGGAACGAGTTGAACCACAGGAAGCCGACGCACGCCCCGATCAGGCACCCGGCCAGCAGCGTGAGGTCCGTCTGCCCGGTCGTGATGTACGTGATCCCGATGTAGGCGAGCAGCACGATCGCCGCGCAGCCGGCGGCGAGCCCGTCGAGCCCGTCGGTCAGGTTCACGCCCGAGGTCGTGCCGGCGACGACGAGGTAGATGAAGACGGGATAGAAGATCCCCAGGTCGATCTGGGCGTCGACGAGGCGCAGGCGCACGGTCTCCTGTAGCCCGGCGCCCTTCGTGGCGGCGAGCCACAGGCCGATCGAGATCGCGATCGTCGCGAGCAGCTTCGTGCGCCCCCGCAGCCCGAGCGAGCGGCGGCGAATGATCTTCGTGTAGTCGTCGGCGAAGCCGATCAGCGCGCACGCGATCGCCACGCCGAACACCCCGATCGCCTGCCACGAGTAGTCCGTCAGCATCAGGAACGGGATCGCGACCGCGACGAAGATGATGATCCCGCCCATCGTCGGCGTGCCCGCCTTCGTGTGGTGTCCTTCGGGCCCCTCTTCGCGGATGTGCTGGCCGAACTCGCGTGCGCGGATGAAGTCGATGAACTTGGGGCTCAGGAAGATGCAGATCAGCAGCGAGGCGGTCCCCGCGATCAGCACGCGGCCCATCAGGGGGTGGCTCCGGGGGCGGGCCTGGCGCCGTCCTCCGTGAGCGCCTCCGTGACGCGCTCGAGCCCGACGCCGCGCGAGGCCTTGACGAGCACGGTGTCGCCGGAGCGAACGAGCTTGGGCGCGAGCACGGCCGCCTGCGCGGCGTCCGCGACCACCTGCGCCTCGCCGTTGGTGCCGAACGCGTCCGCGATCGCGCGGCTGCGCGGGCCGACGGCGACGAGCAGCTCGACGCCGAGCGCCGCCGCGTGCGCGCCAATCTCGGCATGGAAGCGCGCCTCCTCCGGACCCAGCTCGAGCATGTCGCCGAGCACGGCGACACGCCGCCCCTCGCCGGCGGTCGCAGCGAGGTCGTCGAGGGCCGCGCGCATGGACATCGGGTTGGCGTTGTAGCAGTCGTCGATGACGGTGACCCCGTTCGCGAGGCGGGTCCGCTCGCCCCGGCGTCCGCTGAACGCCACCGTAACCGCGCCGGCCGGTCTCACCCCGATCGCGCGCGCGGCTGCCACCGCCGCGAGCAGGTTGCCGCGCAGGTGCGCCTGTCTGAAGTCGAGCTTCAGCGAGATCCGCTCGCCCTGCGCGTCGATCTCGACGGCGCCGTCCGGATCTTGGCGCGTCAGCGTCACGTCGCCGCCCGGACCGAACGTGACGGTGGCGATGTCGTCGCGGCGATGCGGGTCGAGCAGCGGCTCACCGGCGGGGATCACGGCGGTGGCGCCGTCGCGCAGGTCCGTGATCAGCTCGGCCTTTGCGGCGGCGATCGCCTCGATGCTGCCGAGCAGCTCCAGGTGCGCGGGACCGACGTTGACGATCACCCCCACGTCGGGCTCGGCGATCTGCGCCAGCTCGGCGATCTGGCCGGCGCCGCGCATGCCCATCTCCAGCACGAGCGCCTCGGTGCCCTCGGGTGCGGCCAGCAGCTCGAGCGGCAGCCCGATCTCGGTGTTGAAATTGCCGCGGCTGACGAACGTGCGGCGGTACGGCTCCAGCAGCGCGGCGAGGATGTCCTTCGTCGAGGTCTTGCCGGTCGAGCCGGTGATCGCGATCGTCCGCGCGTCGAGCTGGCGGCGCCAGGCGCGGGCGAGCGACTGGAGCGCCGCGAGCGGGTCCTCGGCAGCCAACAGGACGCCGCTCGGGGCGCCGGCCGCCGCGTCCTCGGCGTGCTGCGGCGCCACGAGCACGCCCCACGCGCCGCCCGCCAACGCCTGCGCCGCGAAGCGCCCGCCGTCGTGCGTCTCGCCCGGCAGCCCGACGAACAGGTCGCCGGGGGCGACGGCGCGCGAGTCGATCGTGGCGCGGGCCGGTCCCGGAGTGTCGGCTGGCGCCGGCGCTGCGAGGCGCGCACCGGCCGCCTGCGCGACCTGCTCGGGCGTCCAGCTCCTCATCGGGCAGCCGCTTCGGCTGCGGCGCGGAGCGCCTCGCGCGCAACCGTCACGTCGTCGAACGGCAGCTTCTGCCCGCCGGCGAGCTCCTGGCCCTGCTCATGGCCCTTGCCGGCGATCACGACGACGTCGCCCGCCTCGGCGGCCGCGAGCGCCTGTCCGATCGCGCTGCGGCGGTCCACGTCCGCCGTGACGCGCTCACCACGCAGGTCTGCCGGGATCCCGGCGAGGATCTGCTCGACGATCGTCTCCGGCCGCTCCGAGCGCGGGTTGTCCGAGGTGACGATCGTGCGGTCGGCGAGCCGGGCGCTGATCTCGCCCATCAGCGGGCGCTTGCCGCTGTCGCGGTCGCCGCCGCAGCCGAACACGCACCACAGGCGGCCGCGCGTCAGCGGGCGCGCGGCTCCCAGCACGTTCTCCAGCGAGTCGGGCGTGTGGGCATAGTCCACGAGGACCGCGAACGGCTGGCCCTCGTCGACCGGCTCGAAGCGGCCCGGCACGCGGCCGGCCTGCGGCAGCGCGGCCGCGATCGTCTCCAGCGGCACGCCGAGCGCGCGCACCGCGGCCACGGCGCCGAGCACGTTCTGCACGTTGAAGCGCCCGGGCAGCGGCGTCGAGAGCGCGAGCGGCCCTTCGGGCGTGAGCGCGGTGAAGGTCGACACCGCGAAGCCGCTCTCGATCTCGACGGCGCGGTAGGACGCCTCGTGGTCGATCGCGAACGTCAGCACCGACTCCCGCCCGCCCAGCTCCTGCGCCAGCCGCCGGCCGTACGGATCGTCCACGTTGACCACCGACACGCCGGGGCCGCCGTCGAACAGCGCGCGCTTGGCGAGGTAGTAGTCCTCCATCGTCGGATGGAAGTCGAGGTGGTCCTGGGTGAGGTTCGTGAAGATCGCCGCGGCGAAGCGGACGCCGTCCGCGCGCCCGAGTCTGAGGGCGTGCGAGGAGACCTCCATCGCGCACGCGACGTCGCCGCCGTCGAGCATCGCGCGGAAGTCGCGTTGGAGGTCGATCGCCTCGGCGGTGGTGCGCTCCACCGGCCGCTCGACGCCCCCGACGACCGAGGTGACGGTGCCGAGCAGCCCGCACCGGCGCCCGGCCGCCTCCAGCAGCGCGCGCACGAGGAACGCGGTCGTCGTCTTGCCGTTCGTGCCGGTGATCCCCACCACGTCCAGCTCCGCCGTCGGATCGCCGTTGAAGCGCGCCGCCGCGGGCGCCATCGCGGCGCGCGCCGAGTCGACGAGGACCTCCGGGACGCCCAGCCCCAGCGGGCGCTCGACCACCAGCGCCGCCGCACCCCGCACGACCGCGTCGGGCGCGAACTCGTGCCCGTCGCGCGTGAACCCTCTCACGCAGAAGAACAGCGTTCCCGGGACGACCTGGCGGTTGTCGTAGGCGAGCGCCGAGATCTCGACATCGCCGCTCTCGGCGACCGCTGAGCCCATCAGATCCCGCAGCAGCATCGCGGCCCGAGTCTAGAGAGGGAGCCGGCTACGCCGATCGGGCGGGTGGCGGTGAGGATGCACGTGCGCCGCCCGATAGGGCGGTGTGCGCGCACCCGGAACCGTCAGGACCCGCCCGCAGCAGCGCCCGACCCTACGACGGTCTGATCCCCAGATACGGCAACGCGAACGCCACGATCTTCTGGAACGCCGGCGCGGCGACCTGGCCGCCGTAGATCGCGCCCTGCGGCTCGTCGACGACGACCGAGACGAGCAGCTCCGGGTGGCTGGCCGGCGCGAACCCCATGAACGACGCGACGTAGCGCGTGTCCGAGTACTCGCCGGTGTCGGAGTCGACCTTGTTGGCGGTGCCGGTCTTGCCGGCGAGGTCGTAGCCCTCGATGCTCGCCTCCGAGGCGGTGCCACCAGCCGCGAGCACGCCGCGCAGCATCTCGCGCACGCTCGCCGCCGTCGTCTCCGAGATCACGCGTCTGCCGGCCGGCTCGCGGACGGCGCTGCCGTCGATCGCACGGACGATCTGCGGCGTGCGCAGGATCCCGCCGTTCGCGATCGCCGCGTAGGCGGCCATCATCTGCATCGGCGTGACCGACTGCCCCTGCCCGATCGGCAGGTTGGCGATCGAGGAGCCGGAGTAGTCGTCGTACGTCGGCACGATGCCCTGCTCCTCGCCGGGCAGGTCGACGCCGGTCGGTCTGCCGAAGCCGAACAGGTCGACCCACTGCGAGAAGCGTCTGGCGCCCATCATCAGCGCGATCCGCACGGCGCCGATGTTGCTGGACCGCTTGAGCACATCGGAGACGCTCAGCGTCTCGTTCCCGTGTGACTCCGCGTCGTGCAGGATGCGGTCGGCGACGTGCAGCTCGTACGGCACCGCGATCGGCGTCTCGGGCGTGACGACGTGGTCCGCCAGCGCACCGGCGACGGTGAAGGCCTTGAAGGTCGAGCCGGGCTCGTACGTGTAGCCGACGGCGTGGTCCTGTTGCGCCTTCGGCGGCGCGCCGCCGAGGTCGTTCGCGTTGACCCGCGGCCAGTTCGCCAGCGCGAGGATCTCGCTCGTCTGTGGGTTCATGACGATTGCGGTGGCACTTCTCGGGCGGTAGACCTGCCCGACGCCGTCGAGCACCGACTCGACCTTGTCCTGCAGGTTCGCGTCGAGCGTCAGCTCGACGTCTCTGCCGGGGACGGTGGTCTGCTCGTCGGTGATCGAGATCGGTTGGCCGAGCGCGTCGCTGACGACGCGGCGGATGCCATCCTGGCCGCGCAGGACGTCGTCCTCCCCGTACTCGAAGCCGGTGCCGGTGTCCGCTCTCTCCCCCGCGCTGCCGAGCAGCTGCGCGGCGAGCCACTCGCGCGGATAGGTGCGCCGCGAGCTGGGCGTGAGCGTGATGCCCTCGATATGGAGGGCGGCGATTCTGTCCGCTCTCGCGGCCGACAGGCGTCGCGCGAGGTAGATGAAGCCGGTCTGCTCGGACAGCTTGCCGAGCACGTCGCTCGCGTCCTCGCCGAGCAGCGGCGCGAGCTTCGCCGCGACTCTCAGCGGCTCTCTGACGAGATACGGCGTGGCGCTGACGTCGCTGGCCGGCTCGGAGACGGCGAGCACGGTGCCGTTGCGGTCGGTGATCGTGCCGCGCGGCGCGGGCAGCGCGACGGTCTGGACCTGCTGGGTCGCGGCGGCGCGCTTGAGCGCGGGGGCGCGCACGGCGCCGAGCCAGCCGGCGCGCAGGGTCGCGAGGCCGAGGGCCGCGATGAAGACGAGGAAGATGAGGCCGATGCGGCGGTCGGTCAGTCCCGGCACGCCCAATACCTAACCCTGCGGTGCGGACGCGCCGCCGGCGACGGGAGCCGGGGACGCGACGGGTGTGGCGATGCCGGTCGCCGGTGCGGTCGTGCCGGTGGCGGGCGGCGTCGCGGTGGTGGTATCGGGCGCGGCGGTCGCGGTCGTCTCGGGAGCCGTCGGCGCGGCCGGGGCCGTGGCGTCGGGGGTGGTCGTGTCGACCGGCGTCGTCGTGCCCGTCGTGTCCGTCGCGGTCGGCTCGGCCGCGGCCTCGGCCGCCGCGGCGGCGGCGAGGGCCGCCGGATCAGGCACGCGCATCGTCGTGAGCGCCTTGCCCGCGTCAGCGGCGCTCGCGCTCAGGAAGCGCGGGGAGCCCTGCGGCGGGGTCACGAAGCCCATCTCCGTCGCCAGCGCGACGATCCGCTTCGTGTCGGACAGCTGCGAGATCGACTGGCGCAGGGTGGCGTTGCGCTGCTCCAGCATGCTGCTCTTCTCGACCGCGAGGCCGATGCCGGCGTTCATTCTCAGCAGCGACAGCTGCATCGTGACGATGCCGACGAGCAGCGTGCCGAGCAGGATGATCCACACGCGCCCGCCGATCAGGCGGTCGAGCAGACGGTGGTCGGGCAGCGCGCGCACCCACGCGAGGACGCGCGCTCCGAGCGGAACGTCCGGACGGGCCGGACGCGGGACGGGCCGCGGCCGCTGACGCGGCGGGGCGGACGGGCGCGTGGCGGGCAACGGCAGCGCAGCCGCCGCAGCCGCGGCGAGACGACCGCCGAAGGCGGCGATCGGGCGATCGCTGACGGCGGAGCGGGCGGTGGCCCCGCTCGTCCGCCGGGCTGTGCGAGGCGCAGAGGGGCGCGGCTTCGCGGGCGTCGCCGGCCGAGACGGACGCGGCGCAGCGGGACGGGGCTGCGCAGGCGCCGCAGAGCGCGCGGCGGAGCCGGCCGGCGCCGGACGTGCCGGGCCAGACACGCGGCGCGGCGGACGGCCTCTGGCGGAGCTCGTTCCGGCAGGCCGCGCGCCCGTGGCTCTACGGCGGCCGGCGACGGTGGCGGGTGGCGTCACGAGGCCTCCTCCAGCTTGCGGGCTCCGCGCAGGTGCGCGGACTTGGCGCGGGGGTTGTGCGCGACCTCGCCGGGCGTCGGCGCGATCGCGCGGCGGCTCAGCAGCTCGCCCTCGGGCGTGCGGCCGCAGGCGCAGACGGGCAGGTCGGGCGGGCAGATGCAGCCGCGCGCGCGCTCGGCGAGGAAGCGCTTGACGCGCCGGTCCTCGAGCGAGTGGAAGGAGATCGCGGCGAGTCTGCCGTTCGGCGCCAGCACGTCCCACGCGAGCGGCAGCGCGCGATCCAGCTGCTCCAGCTCCTCGTTGACCGCGATGCGAATCGCCTGGAAGGTCCGCTTGGCCGGATGGCCGCCGGCGAACTGTGCCGGCACGGGGATCGCGGACTTGATCGTTTCCACGAGCGCATGCGTCGTCTCGATCGGCGCCTGCGCGCGGTCGCGCACAATCGCGCGGGCGATCCGGCCGGCGTAGCGCTCGTCGCCGTACTCGCGCAGCAGCCGTGCCAACCGGCGCTCGTCCCACTCGTTGACGACGTCGGCGGCGCTGACCTCCTGCTCCGGGTCCATCCGCATGTCGAGCGGCGCGTCGTAGGCGTAGGAGAAGCCGCGCTCCCACGTGTCGACCTGCATCGAGGACATCCCGAGGTCCATGTAGACGAGGTCCGCGCGGACCTCCTCCTCGCGCAGCAGCTCCAGCCCGCTCGCGAAGTCGGCGCGGATGAAGCGCGTCGCGCACGAGACCTCGGCCGCCAGCTCGGCAAAGCGCTCCTCGGCGATCGGGTCGCGGTCGATCCCGATCAGCGTGCCGGCGGAGCCGATGCGGTCTGCGACGAGGCGCGCGTGACCGCCCCCGCCGATCGTGCAGTCGACTGCGACCGCACCCGGTTGCGGGTCGAGCAGCTCGATCAGCTCGCCGGCGAGGACCGGGATGTGGATGGAGACCATGTCAAGGAGTGTGGTCATGGAGGACGGTCACCCGGCGGACTGCAGGCCGGCGGCGATCTCGGAGACGTTCTCGAGCACCTCGCCGTTGTAGGAGGCCCACAAGCCGCGATCCCAGATCTCCAGGCACTCCCCCGCGCCCACGACGCTGACGTCCTTCGTGAGCTTCCCCGAGTCGAGCAGGAATCTCGGCAGCATCACGCGACCGGCTCCGTCGAGCTCGGTCGGCTGGGAGTTGGCCATGAAGTGGCGGTTGAGCTTGCGGTACTCGGGCGACAGCGGGCTGTGGCCCTGGAGGGCGGCCGCGGTCCACGCGTCGTAGTCCTCCGGGCGCCAGATCGCGACGCAGTCCTCGAGGCCGGCCGCGAGCACGACGCCCTCGGCGTAGGCAGCCCGATAGCGCGTCGGAACCGTGAGGCGGTTCTTCGCGTCGAGCGTCAGGTCGAAGGTGCCGCGGAAAGTCAAGGTCGTCCCTTGGAAGAAAGGCGGACCGGGGTGGCTGGGTGGGAGGAGCCCTGCCACCCCGGTCCGATGGGCGCGCAAGCTATCCCACCTTCTCCCACTTTGCAACCCAAATCGCACAGGACTTCCCACTCCTGGCGCGAACGGCGTCTCCGACCGGCCGAAATCGCCGCTGTAGCGGGCGATCGGGCGGTGGGGCGCGGTGGGGCGAATTTCGTCCAGCCGAACGCAAGCCCGCGTGCAAATGCGCCTCCTGCACGGAGCACTGCACCTTTGACCTCGCTATCCGAGGCGAGAAGCGCAGTGGTTGGCGGCGCATCGGGCCGGCGGATCGCGTCCGCCGAGGCCGCGATCACGCAGGGCGATCGCACGATCGCGCGCGCGGTCACGAGCCGCGCCGTGCTGTCGCCGGGCTGAGCCGGCGCTACTCGGCGGTCGCGCGCAAAGCTGCTCGGGCGTCGGCTGCCAACTGGCGGACCAGCTCGCCGGCGGGCATGGCGCGGGCGAGGCGGTGCGCCTGCCCGGCCCACAGGTTGATCGCCTCGGCGTCTCCCCGCGCGCGGGCCGCGGCGCGCAGCGGCGCCGTGAGGTGGTGGACCTCTGGATAGGCGCTTGGCGCGGCGGCGTCGTGCTCGCGCTGGAAGCGGTTGACGATCCCGCGCGCGGTGCGGCCGCTGAAGGCACGCGTGAGCGCCGTCTCGCCCTCGCCCGCGAGCTTCGCGCGGTGCGGCGCGGACGTGCCGGCCTCGGGCGTGAGCATGAGCGCGCTGCCGAGCTGGGCCGCGGACGCGCCGGCGGCCAGCACGGCGGCGATCCCGGCGCCGGTCATGATCCCGCCCGTCGCGATCAGCGACCGGTCCGTCTCCGCTGCGACGAGCTGGAGCAGGGGGAGGAGGCCGATGGTCCCTGGAGTCCCGTCGTCGAACGAGCCGCGATGGCCGCCCGCCTCGGCGCCTTGGACGACGAGCGCGTCGGCGCCTGCTCCCACGGCCCTGCCCGCCTCCACGGGCGTCGTCACCGTGATCCACACGGCGATGCCGTCCTCCTGCAGCCCTGCGATCGTCGTGGCCGGCGGGCAGCCGAACGTGAACGATGCGACCGCGGGGCGCGACGCGTGCAGCAGCGCGAGCTTCGCATCCCAGTCGTCGTCGTCGCTGCGCGGCTCGCCGAGCGGCCCGGCCTCCCCACGCAGGGTCCCGGCGTAGCGGGCGACGACCTCCGCGTCGGCGGGGGCTTCTCCCGGTACGAACACGTTGACGCCGATGGGCGCGTCCGTCTCGGCGCGCACCGCCTCGACGTCCTCGGCGACCGCGTCCGCCGTCTTGTAGCCAGCTGCGAGGAAGCCGAGCCCGCCAACCGCCGAGACGGCCGCTGCGAGGGCCGGCGTCGAGGGGCCGCCGGCGAGCGGCGCCTGCACGATCGGCAGCGCGAGCGCGTCGGGCGAGAAGCGGTCCATGGCGGGACGGTAGCGAGTCGACGATCAGCGTCTCGGCGTTCAGCCGGTGAAGCTGGCCAGCAGCGCGGCGGCGACGAGCAGCAGGACCGAGGGCACGAGCAGCAGCGCGACGACGAGCTGGATCTTCGGCCCGGCGCGCGCGGCCTCCTCCTCGATCTGCCGGCGGCGGGTGAGGCGCGCGTCGCGCGCCTGCGCGGCGAGCGTGGGAGCGAGTGGGGCGCCGTGGCGCTCAGCCCGTCTCAGCGCGGCCACGAGCGCCGGCACCCCCTCGGCCGGGCCGCGCGCCTCCAGGCCGTCGAGCGCCTTGTCCATCGGCTCTCCCAGCCGCGCCCGGGCTTGCGCGCGCAGCAGCTCCTGGGCGAGGAGGCCGGGGTGCCGGCGGCCGACCTCTTGGAGCGCCCTTCGCGGCGCGAGCCCGGCACCGACCGCCACGCGCAGCAGGTCGAGCACGTCGGGAAGCTCGAGCTCCATGACCGCTCCGCGCGCCCGCGTGCGCCGGCGCAGGGCGAGCTCGGGCGCGAGGAAGCCGGCGG
>JBJMLB010000038.1:0-5090 GCA_045805465.1 Conexibacter sp.
CGCCACCTCGTGCTCGTCCTCGTCGAGGATCTGCACGTCCCAGCCCGGCATCGGCCGCCCCATCGACCCCTCGCGCACCTCCATGAACGGGTAGTTCGCGACGAGCGGATACGACTCGGTCAGCCCGTAGAAGTCCAAGACCGTCACGCCGTACTGCTCGCGGAACCAGCGGATCGCCTCGGGGTTCAACGGCTCGCCGGCGCTGCACACCCGGCGGAACGAGCACGGGAACCGCGAGCCCGCATCCGCGATTCCCATCATCGAGCGCATCGCGGTCGGCGTCGTGAAGACGTTCGTCACCGAATTGCGCGACAGGAACGCCAGCTGCTCGTGCGGGTCAAACCCGCCCGCCCGCTGGAACACGTACTGCACCGCCCCCAGCCGCCACGGCCCCAGCAGCGGCGCGATCCCCGCCGCCCACGCCCACTCGCCCATCCCGTGGAAACGCTCCCCGTCGGCGACCTCGTGGCAGTAGGCGAACTCCTCATGCGCGAGCAGGTAACGATGCGCGTGCACAATTCCCTTCGCGAGCCCGGTCGTGCCGGACGTGTAGTAGAGCTGTGCGGGATCGTCGGCCGCGGTGTCGGCGCCGATGAAGTCGGATGGGACGCCTGCGAGCAGCGACCCGTCGCCGTCCGCGTCCATCACGAGCACCTTCACCCCCGCGTCCTCGAACCGCTCCGCGTTCGCCGCGTCGGTCACCAGCACCGCCGGCTCCGCGTCGCCCAGCCGATGGCGGATCCCCTCGTCCCCGTACAGCACGCTCATCGACAGCAGGATCGCCCCGAGCTTCCAGACCCCGAAGAACACCGCCGCCGTCTCCGGCGTCGGAGGAAGCACGACCGCCACGCGATCCCCCCGCGAGACACCCGCCGAGCGCAACGTGAACGCCGCCTGGTTCGCGAGCGCCTGCAGCTCGCCCCACGTCAGCTCCCGCCGCGCGCCGTCGAAGCGCTCCCACACCATCGCGAGCTTCTCGGGCGGGTGCTTGTCGCACACGTCCTGCGCGATGTTGTAGCGCTCCGGCACCTCCCAGCGATGCCCTGCGCACGCCTCCTCGTAGGACTGGAACCCCATCGACGCTCCTCTCCGAACCGGCGGGACCTGCCGGCGAGCCTACTCCGCGACCGGCGCACCGGAAAGCCGAACCTCACTAGCATCGAACGCATGAACCCGCGCACGCTGCTCACCACGCTCGCCGTCGGGCGCCTCGCGATCGGCGCTCTGCTCGTCGCCCGCCCGCAGGGCCAAGTCGGCGCCGGCTGGGTCGGCGGGGAGGAGGCCAGACGCGCCAGCACCGGCATGCTCTTCCGCGCCGTCGGCGGGCGCGACATGGCGCTCGCGCTCGGCACGCTCGCCGCGCAGCGCAACGGCAGTCCGCTCAAGCCGTGGCTGCTCGGCGCCACGCTCGCCGACTCGGTCGACCTCGTCTCGACCTTCGCCGCCGGCAGGTCGATCCCGAAGGCCGGCAAGGCGGCGATCGCCCTGCTCGCCGGCGGCGCGATCGTCCAGCAGCTCGCGCTCGCGAGCAAGGTCGAGGCCTAGC
The DNA here is from genome assembly GCA_045805465.1 of Conexibacter sp. Lineage (GTDB taxonomy): Bacteria > Actinomycetota > Thermoleophilia > Solirubrobacterales > Solirubrobacteraceae > Conexibacter. The sequence goes on from JBJMLB010000038.1 coordinate 1,547, forward strand.
GGGCTACACCACGAGGGCGAGCGCGAACAGCGCCGCCAGCAGCGCCGAGACGAGCCCCAGCGCGGCCCGCTCGCCGCGCAGCTCCGCGCCCCGCCCCACCAGCAGCCAGCCGCACGCAGCGCCCGCGACGAGGCCGCCGAGGTGGCCGGCCTGCGAGATCCCGGGCACGAACAGCGTGCTGCTGAGCGTGTAGAGGATCCACGCGCCCGCGAACACGAGCAGCAGCAGCCGCTTGCGCCGCCAGCCGACGAGCAGCGCCCCGCCTGCCAGTCCGAAGATCGCGCCGGACGCGCCGACGGTGAGCGCATCCGGAGCGAATGCCAGCACGGCCAGCGAGCTTCCCAGCAGGCCGGCGAGGTACGTCAGCGCCATCCGCAGCGGTCCGATCGCGAGCGTCAGCACGCCCCCGAGCACGACGAGCGCGATCACGTTCCCGACCAAGTGCGCCAGCCCGCTGTGCAGGAAGCCGGCGGTGAGGATCCGCCACCACTCGCCGTGGTCGACTGCCGGACCGTAAAGGCCGCCGTGCTCGACGAGGCTGCCGTGGAGCGTGTCGCTCAGCGGAGCGGTCACGAGCTCGAGCGCGAACACGCCGAGGCTGGCGGCAACCAGCACGCCGAGCGCCAGAAAGGGCGACTGCTGCGAACCGCGGCGGCGCGCGGGCGGCGGCGAGGCGGGCGTGAAGCTGCTCACGCCTCCATCATCGCGGTCCGCCCAGTAGGGAGTGGCGAAACCCCCGCGGCGTCTGGCGGCGGGCGACGCTGCGCGGATGCGTCGTCCTCGGTCCTTGCAATAGCGCTGCTATTGCTGCGTCCCTGCGTCCTCGCCCCGCTTGGTCGCCCATCCGCCAGCCGCTCACGCGGGTTTCGCCACTCCCTACGAAAGCCCCGCCCAGCGCTGCAGCTGCGGCAGCGGGTCGACCGGCGCGCCGCCTCTGGCATACCAGCCGCCGACCCAGATCTCGAAGTGCAGGTGCGGGCCTGATGCGTCGCCGGTCGCGCCGACCTGCGCGAGCTGCTGCCCGGCACTGACGGCGTCGCCCGGTGCGACGAGCACCGTGCCGCGCTTGATGTGCATGAAGACGTAGTCGCGCACCTCACCGCTGCCGGCGCCGCGCACGACGAGGTAGATCCCCGCGCCGCCCGGCTGGTTCGCCTTCCACGTCACCGTTCCGGCGACGGGCGCGACGAGCGGTACGCCGCTGGCTGCGACGACGTCCTGCCCCTGGTGGATGTGGCCGGGGCGGCCGGCGCCGAAGCGCGCGCCGTCCCCGCCGAAGCTGAACGAGCCCTGCACGGGGAAGACGCCGGAGACCGTCGAGGCGGGCGGCGTCGGCGCGACCGGCTTGGGCGTCGCCGGCGCTCTCGTCGCCGGCTTTCTCGCGGCAGGCTTCCTGCGGACCACCTTCGGCCGCGGCGGCTTGTGACCCGCGAGCGCGCCGCCGACGCCGGAGCTCGTGGCCCTCTGCGCCGGCGTGACGCCGGGCGTCGCACCGCCGACCGAGCCGGTGGTGCTGCCGCTGTCCACCTCGCTCCCCGGGGCCGCGCCGCCGGCATTCGCCGCTGCCGCACTGGCCGGCAGCGCCGGCGCCGCGGCCCCGAGAGCTATGAGGAGGAGAGTCGTGGCGCGAATGGGTCGAGCCATCTCCCACAGCGTCGGCGCGCGGGCACGCGCCAGCCAACGCCGCATCCAGGCTTGCACGGGCTTCGCTGCGAAACCCGTGCAACCGCTCGACTCAGGCGGTCAGCAGGCGACCCAACAGCGCGAGCGCGCCGCTCTTCGACAGCGGCTCGTTGAGGTTCCCGCACTTCGGCGACTGCACGCAGGAGGGACACCCCCGCTTGCATCTGCACTCGGCGATCAGCCGGTGCGCGTCGCGGACGAGCCGCTCGAAGCCGCGGTAGCCGGCGCGCGTGATGCCGACGCCGCCGGGGTGCCCGTCGTAGATGAAGATCGTCGGCTTGCCCGTCTGCGGGTGCGCGTTCGTCGACAGCCCGCCGATGTCCCAGCGGTCGCACATCGCCAGCAGCGGCAGCACGGCGATCTGCGCGTGCTCGGTCGCGTGCAACGAGCCGAGCAGCCGCTCGACGCCCAGCTCCGCGTCCACGCCCAGCGCCGACAGCGAGTCGAGCTCGTACCACAGCGCCTGCGTGCTGAAGGCGGTCTCGGGGAGGTCCAGCGCGCGGAAGTCGATCTGCTGGTGATCGCTCAGCGCCTTGCGCTGGTAGCCGGTCACGACCTCGGTCACGACGACGTTGCCGAAGGACAGCGTCACGCCCATCGCCTCGCGCCGCTCGACCAGCCGCTCGATCGCCGTCATCGTCTCGCGCTTGGGCTGCGTGAACCAGTCGCCGTCGAACGGCGACAGCATCGCCCGCCGCTCCATCAGGTCCAGCTGCACGATCTCGTAGGCGCGCCCGAGGTGCAGGTACACCGCGCCCTCGTGCACGGTCGAGAACGCGCGCGCGGCCTCCAATGTCCCGATCATCTCGCCGGACGCGACGTCCACCAAGGAGAACACGTCGGCGCTCGACGACCGCAGCGGCACGCGCGCCGCCGGGTAGTCCTCCGGCGCCCGCAGCCGGAACGCGCCGCGCCGCTCGATCAGCAGCCCCGCGCTCACGAGCCGCTCGGCCGCGAGTCTCCAGCCCGCGCCGAGCACGTCCGCCTCGCCGGGCGCCAACGGCCCCTCGTGGGCGGCGCACAGCAGGTGCGCCGCATGGATCTGCTCCGACTCGTGGTCGAGGATCGCCGCCTCGACCGGCCGCTCGAGGAACTCGTCCGGGTGGCGGCAGAAGAACTGGTCGAGCGCGTCCTCACCGGCGACGTAGACCGCGAGCCCTCTGCCGCGCCGCCCCGCGCGACCCCACATCTGCCGCAGCGATGCGACCGTCCCCGGGAACGTCACGCAGATCGCCGCGTCGAGCTCGCCAATGTCGATCCCGAGCTCCAGCGCGTCCGTCGCCACCACGCCGAGCAGGTCCCCGCGCGTCAGCCGCTCCTCCAGCTCGCGCCGCTGCTGCGAGGTGTAGCCGGCGCGATAGGGCGCGATGCGGTCGGCCAGGTCGGCGCGGTCACCGCTCGTCAGCCGCGCGGTCGCGTGGCGCAGGATCAGCTCGACCGCCTTGCGCGACTTGATGAAGCAGATCGTCCGCGCGCCGGCCTTCACGAGGTCGGCGAACAGGTCGGCCGCCTCGCTCAGCGCGCTCGCCCGCACGCCCAGCGCCTCGTCCAGCATCGGCGGGTTCCACATCGCGACTCTGCGCTCGGCGGCGGGCGCACCGTCCTCGTCGATCAGTGCGATCTCCTCCAGGCCCGTCAACCGCTCCGCCAGCTCGAGCGGGTTCGCGACCGTCGCGCTCGCCAGCAGGAAGCGCGGCTCGGTGCCATACCCCGCCGCGATCCGCCGCAGCCGCCGCAGCACGTTCGCGACGTGCGCGCCGAACACGCCGCGGTACACGTGCGCCTCGTCGACGACGACGACCGCCAGGTTGGCGAAGAAGTCGCCCCACGCACCGTGGTTGGGCAGGATCCCGACGTGGAG
>JBJMLB010000039.1:0-22325 GCA_045805465.1 Conexibacter sp.
ACACTAATACCCTAAACCAAACACAAACGATCTCGTGTACACGAGCTGGCGCGAGGCCTCGATCTGCGTGGCCATCGCCGCGAGCTTGTGCCGGATCACTTGGAAGTGGCCGATCTCGCGCCCGAAGGCGCGCCGCTCGAGCGCGTAGGCCAGCGTCCGGTCGAACGCGCGCTGGGCGCCGGCCACGCAGCCCGCCGCGCCGATCAGCCGCTCGCCCTGGAGCTCCCACATGATGTGGTAGAAGCCCTTGCCGACCTGGCCGAGCACCGCGGTGTCGGGCACGCGCACGTCCTGGAAGGCGAGCAGCGCGGTGTCGCTCGCGTGCATGCCCATCTTCTGCAGCTTCTTCTCCTTGATGACCCCGGGCGAGTCCATCGGCACGAGGAACAGCGTGAAGCCGTCGTAGCCGGCGTCCGGGTCGGTCTTCGTCACGAGCACGATCACGTCGGCGCGGTGGCCGTTCGTGATGTAGGTCTTCGAGCCGTTGATGACGTACTCGTCGCCGTCCTTGACCGCGCGGGTCTTGATACCGGCAACGTCGGAGCCGGCGTCGGGCTCCGTGATGCCGAGGCACAGAATCTTTCTGCCGGCGACCGCCGGCACGACCCACTCCTGCTTCTGCTCCTCGGTGCCGAACTTGAGGATCGGCGGCATCGCCATGTCGGTGTGGACGGCGACGCCCATCGAGAGGCCGCCGGACAGCGAGCCGCCCATCTCCTCGGCGAGCACGAGGCTGGAGAAGTAGTCGCCGCCCTGGCCGCCGTACTGCTCCGGCACGTGCAGCCCGAGGAAGCCGAGCTCGCCCATGCGATGGAAGACCGAGTCGGGGAAGGTCGTCTCCTCCCACTCCTCGGCGTGCGGCGCGAGCTCCTTCGCGACGAAGCGGGAGAGCGACTCGCGCAGGCGGTCGTGGTCCTCGTTGAAGATGAAGTGCTTGCGCTGAGAGCCGAAGTCCGGCTTCAGGACGTCTGCGGTGGCGGCCATGCGATCTGCGTCTCCTCGTGCGCGGGGCGGACTGGCTGGCTGGCTGGCAAAGTAGACAGTAGTGCTTCCCACTTTCCGCTGCACCCGGTAGCGTGCGCGCATGGCATACGACACCTTGCGCTACGACGTCGCCCGCGGCGTGGCGACGATCGCGTTGGATCAGCCGGAGACGCGCAATGCGCTCTCCGATCAGTTGTTCGCCGATTTGCAGGCCGCGTTCGAGGCCGCCCGCGACGACGCCGCAGTGCGTTGTGTCGTGCTCACCTCTACGCACGAGAGCGTGTTCAGCTCGGGCGCGAATCTCGCGGGCTTTGCGGCTGATGTGCCGCTGGTGCACAAGCACTTCGGGGTCGAGCGGTTCCCGCAGTTGTTCACGACGATCGGGCGGCTCGGCAAGCCGACTGTCTGCGCGGCGAACGGGCATGTGCTCGCCGGCGCGCTCGGGATCGCGCTCGCGTGTGATCTGATCGTTGCGAAGGAGGGCGTCACGTTCGGCACGCCGGAGATCAACGTGGGCGCGTTCCCGTTCATGATCATGGCGTTGATCTATCGCAACCTGGGGCGCAAGAAGACGAACGAGCTGCTGCTGTTGGGCGATCGCATCGACGCCGAGGAGGCGGAGCGGATCGGGTTGGTCAACAAGGTTGTGCCGGCGGGCGAGTTCGATGCTGCGGTCGCGGACTGGGCGGGCCGGCTGGCGGCGAAGTCGCCGGTGTTGATGAAGCTGGGCAAGGATGCGATCTATCGCCAGCAGGACATGGCGTTTGAGGACGCGCTGGACTATCTGCGCTCGCAGCTGACGGTCGCGTTCTCGACCGAGGACATCCAGGAGGGCGTGAAGGCGTTCTTCGAGAGACGGGAGCCGCAATGGACGGGTCGGTAGCCGCACCGCAGTCGATCCTGCGACCCTTGGTCGAGGAGCTGACGGCGCGCCGCGAGAAGGCCCTGCTTGGCGGCGGGCAGGAGAAGATCGACAAGCAGCACGCCGCCGACAAGCTCACCGCCCGCGAGCGGCTCGCGCTGCTGATCGACGAGGGCACCTTCACCGAGCTGGGCATCCACGCCGGCATCCACTTCGCCGTGCGCGGCCTGGAGGGCAAGGAGGCGCCGGCCGACGGCGTCATCACCGGCTACGGCAAGGTCGACGGCCGCCTCGTCGCCGTCGCCGCCTACGACTTCACCGTCATGGCCGGCTCGATGGGCATGTCCGGCGAGACAAAGGTCACCCGCCTGCGCGAGCTGGCGCTGACGAAGCGGATCCCCTTCATCTGGCTGCTCGACTCGGCCGGCGCGCGCATCCAGGAGGCGGTCGGCTCGATGTTCGCCGGCTCCGGCTTCCTGTTCCGTGAGGAGGTCGTGATGAGCGGCGTGATCCCGCAGGTTGCCGCGCTGATGGGCCCGTGCGCCGCTGGCACCGCCTACATCCCCGGCCTCGCCGACTTCGTGCCGATGGTCAAGGGCCGCGGCTCGATGGCGCTCGCCGGTCCGCATCTCGTGCGGGCAGCGGTGGGGGAGGACGTCACGCAGGAGGAGCTGGGCGGCTCGCGCGTGCACTGCCGCAAGTCGGGCGTCGGCGATCTGGAGGTCGCGGACGACGAGGAGTGCGTCGAGCGGATCAAGCAGTACCTCTCGTTCATGCCGCAGCACTGCGAGCAGAAGCCGCCGGTCCGGCCGGTCTCCGACCCGATCGACCGCCGCGACGAGGACCTGCTCGACGTGCTGCCGGAGTCCAACCGCAAGCCCTACGACATGTACGAGGTGATCCGACGGATCGTCGACGACGGCGAGTGGTTCGACCTCAAGCCGCAGTGGGCGAAGACGATCATCACCTGCTTCGCGCGCTTCGGCGGGCGGCCGTGCGGGATCGTCGCCAACCAGCCCAAGCAGCTCGGCGGGATCCTCGACAACGACTCGGCCGACAAGGCCGCCCGCTTCGTCAACCTCTGCAACGCGTTCGACATCCCGCTGCTGTTCCTGCAGGACGTGCCCGGCTTCATGGTCGGCTCGAAGGTCGAGGAGGCGGGCATCATCCGCCACGGCGCGAAGATGCTTTACGCGGTCGCGAACGCGACGGTCCCGAAGATCACGGTCGTCGTCCGCAAGGCCTACGGCGCCGGCTACTACGTAATGAACGGCAAGGCCTACGAGCCGGATCTGATCGTCGCGTGGCCGAGCGCCGAGATCTCCGTCATGGGCGCCGAGGGCGCCGTTGAGATCGTCATGCGCAGACAGGTCGAGGAAGCCGACGACCCGGCCGCGATGAGAGCCCAGCTGATCGCCGCCTACAGAAGACTGATCGACGTCTACGTGCCCGCGAGAAGCGCGCTGATCGACGACGTGATTGACCCGCGCGACACGCGCCCGACGATCTGCCGCGCACTGGAGATGGCCGAGGGCAAGCGCGTCGAGCGGCCGTGGAAGCGGCACGGCGTCGTGCCCGTGTGAGCGACGGCGAAGCGGGCTTCAGCGAAGTGGTCGCGGCTGGCTCGACTGCGGACGCGTCAGCGCGCCGTGACGCAGGCCGGCGTCTGAACGGCCGGGGAGGTCGCGGCAGCTGCGTCCACCAGTCCGTAGCCGTAGATGCGGTTGGGCCCGGCGAGTCCGAGCGGCCGCGCGGTTGCCTTGAGGCGGCACACGACCTGATCCGGCGTGGGTCTCGCTCCGAGGACGCGGCTCGCGAACACGAGTGCGGCAGCCGCAGACACGTGGGGCGCCGCCATCGATGTGCCCGTGAAGCCGCTCGGCAGGCCGAACGTGGCCGGGGCATGCGCGTAGGTCTCCTGGTAGACGTCGGATCCCTGGGTTCCCGGGCGGCAGTTCGGATCGCGCGATATGTCCGCGTCGTCGCCGCCTCCGGGGGCCACGAGGTCGAGGCCGACGCCGTCGTTCGAGAAATCGGCGAGACAGCCGCTGCTGGTTGTCGCGCCGACCGACAGGGCGAGGCCGGCGCGGGCCGGATAGGCGACGGTTGCCTCGCCCTCGTTCCCCGCACTCGCGACGACGACCGCGCCACGGTGGTGCGCGAAGCGGATCGCGTGCAGGATGTCCGGGATCTCCGTGTCACGCACGCTCGTCGAGAACTCCAGGCTCATGTTGATCACCTGCGCTCCGTGCCGCGCGGCGTAGCGGATGCCTCGGGCGATCGTGGTGGCGTCGCCGTACCCGTGCGCGTCGAGCACGCGCACGGGCACGATCGTCGCGCCCCAGGCGAGGCCGCTCACGCCGATCCCATTGTCGGTCGTCTCGGCGATCGTTCCCGTCACGTGCGTGCCGTGGCCCTGCGGCTCGCGGTCCAGCGGCAGTCCGGTGCCCGCGACGAAGTCGTGCCCGGCGACGAAGCGCGTACCGGCGAAGTCCGGCGATGCGCGGAAGCGGCCCGCGTTGCGATACGCCACGCCGGTGTCGAGCACCGCGATGCGGACGCCGCGCCCACCGGCGCTGCCTGCCGCCGCGACGTTCGCCCACGCCTGCTGGGCGTTGACGCCGAAGGGCCCGAAGAAGTTCCACTGCAGTCCTGCCAGACCGCCGGGGAAGCCGACGATGCCGGGGTCGTTCGGGAAGGCGCCCGGTGCGAGCGCGCTCGCATGGGCGATCGGGTCCGGTGCGGCGTAGGCGACGTCCCGGCGACGGCGCAGGCGGGCGACGGTCGCGCGCACCTCGCCGATCGGGACGTGCAGCACCCGCACGCGCGGGGCGCCGGCAGTCGCGGTGGAGATCTGCGCGCCGACGGCGCGAGCGCTGGTGCGGACCGCGCCCTCGCCCGCGTGCGGTGCGTAGCCGACGATCACCGTTCCCGGGACGTATGCCTGCCTCGGCGCCGCCGCCGCGCGGCTCGGAGCTATGAGCGCAAACGCGAGCAGGCTGAGCCCGAGGAGTTTCGCCGCGCGGGGGAGTGGAGGGTTTCGAGAGGGGTGCGATGCCATTGATGAATCGGACTACGACGACGCAGAGACGTACGGGCACCGCGATTGCTCAAGGTTATCGGCAGGTTGGCTGCGTCCCCCGAGCGACCGCGGGCGAATGCCGCTCGCTCTCTCGCTTGACGGACACTGACAGCTGCGACAGAGTGAGAAGTAGAACGTCCTACTTCTTTCGGAGAGCCGTGTGAGCCTCGAAGATCCGGTCATCGTCACCAACTGCATCTCCGGCGTGGTCGCCAACCGCGACCAGTGCCCGGGGATCCCCTACGCGCCCGAGGAGTACGCGGCCGAGGCGCGCCGCGCGGTCGACGAGGGCGCGTCGATGATCCACATCCACGCGCGCAGACCGGACGGGACGCCGTCCTACGAGGTCGAGGACTTCCGCGCGATCACGCAGGCGATCCTCGCCGAGGTCGACGACGTGATCGTCAACTTCTCGACCGGCGCGATCGGCATCTCGCTGGAGAAGCGGATCGAGTACCTGCGCGAGCTGCGGCCCGACATCGCCGCGCTCAACATGGGCTCGATGAACTACGCGAAGTACTCTGCGAGACGCAGAGACTTCGTCTTCTCGACCGTCTTCGAGAACAGCTTCGAGACGATCACGACGCTGCTGGAGGCGATGAACGAGCTCGGCATCAAGCCCGAGCACGAGTGCTTCGACACCGGCCACATCGCGAACCTCGACCCGCTGATCGACAAGGGCCTGCTGAGAGAGCCGCTGCAGATCTCCTGCGTGATGGGGGTGACGGGCGGCGTGCGGCCGAACGCGCGGAACCTGGCGCACATGGCGGAGAACATCCCCGGCGGTCCTGACGGCCCCAACAACTGGGGCGTGATCGGCATCTCGCGCGACCAGTGGATGCTGATCGCCGCCTCGCTCGTGCTCGGCGGCAACGTCCGCGCCGGCGTAGAGGACAACTTCTATCTTCCCGACGGCACGATGGCGCGCTCGAACGGGGACCTGGTCGCGAAGGCGCGCCAGCTCGCGGAGGACGTCGGCCGTCGTCCGGCCACGGTCGCGGAGGCGCGGGCGATGCTCGGAACGCCGCGGCGTGCGGTCGCGGGCGTGGAGCCGAAGGCGGCCGCCGCGTGAGCACCTCGCCTGCCGCAGGTCCGCTCGTGGGCCTCAAGGTCCTCGACCTCTCGCGCCTGCTGCCCGGCGGCTTCTGCTCGCTGCTGCTCGCCGATCTCGGCGCGGAGGTATTGAAGGTCGAGGACACCGGCATGGGCGACTACGTGCGCTGGTCGCCGCCATACGTCGAGGGCGCGGAGGACAGCGCGAGATCGGCGCTGTTCCTGAGCCTCAACCGCAACAAGCGCTCGATCCGCGTCGACCTCAAGTCCGACGCCGGCAAGGAGGTCCTGCTGCGCCTCGCGCGCGAGCACGACGTGCTGCTGGAGTCGTTCCGGCCCGGCGTGCTCGACCGGCTCGGCGTCGGCTACGAGCGGCTGAAGGCGGAGAACCCCGGCCTCGTCTACTGCGCGATCAGCGGCTACGGCCAGGACGGGCCCAAGCGCGACGCGGCCGGCCACGACATCAACTACCTCGCGCTCGGCGGCCTGCTCGGCCTCACCGGCGAGCCGGGCGGCGCGCCGATCCAGGCGGCCGGCCAGATCGCGGACGTCGGCGGCGGCGCGTTGATGGCGGCGGTCGGGATCCTCGCCGCGCTGCGCGAGCGAGAGCGCTCGGGCCTCGGCCAGGTCGTCGACGTCTCGATGTTCGACGGAGCGCTGTCGTTCCTCGCGATGATCGCCGCGCAGACGCTCGCTGACGGCGTGGCGCCGAGGCGCGGCCTGCTCCCGCTCTCGGGCCAGTTCGCCTGCTACCGCCCCTACGAGTGCAAGGACGGCGGCTGGGTCGCCTGCGGCGCGCTGGAGCCGAAGTTCTGGCAGGCGTGGTGCCGCGGCGCCGGCCGCGAGGATCTGATCGAGCAGCAGTTCGCGGCGCCCGGCTCGGACGGCGTACGCGCCGTCGAGGCCGCCTTCCGCGAGCGCACGCGGGCCGAGTGGGAGGCGTTCGCGGCCGAGCACGACTGCTGCGTCGAGCCGGTGCTCGAGCTGCCGGAGGCGCTGGAGTCGGAGCTGGTGAGAGCCCGCGGGATGGTCGTCGCGCTCGACCAGCCAGGTGCGAGCGCGCCCGTGCAGCTGCTCGGCCTCCCGATCAAACTCGACCGCACGCCGGGCGACCCGGCGCGCGCGCCCGGTCCGGCGCTCGGCGAGCACACCGACGAGGTGCTTGCCGCCGCCGGCTACGGTGCCGACGAGATCGCGGCGATGAAGGAGTCGGGCGCGGTGGCCGGACGCGGGGTCTTGCCGCAGGGATCGTTCCTTGGCGGCTGAGCCGCGCACCCGGCCCGCCCGCTCGGTCGAGCCGCGCGCCGACGGCATGCTCAAGATGAGCGAGCTGACCGAGCGCTCCGGCGTCAGCGCGGGCACGATCAAGCACTACCTGCGCGAGGGCGTGCTCGGCGGCGACGACGAGATCCGCCGCACGAGTCGCAACATGGCGTGGTACCCGCCCGACTTCGTCGAGCGCATCCGACTCGTCAAGCGCCTGCAGGAGGAGCGCTTCATGCCACTGCGCGTGATCGGGCAGCTGCTGCGCGAGGACCCGCAGCGCGTCGAGGCGCTGATCGAGCTGGAGGACCGCATCCTCGAGCGCGCCGCGGCCGTCGCCGGCGAGCGCACGCGGACTTCGCGTCGCGCCGTTGAGCAGGCCTACGACGTGCCGCGCAACGTGCTGCAGCGGCTCGAGCAGCTCGAGGTGCTGACGCCGAACGGCCGCGGCTACGACGCCGAGGACGTGAAGATCATCGAGGCGATCTCGCGCTTCCGCGCCGGCGGCTACGACGAGGCGATCGGCTTCACCGTCTACGACACGCTGCGCTACCGCGAGGCGCTCGCCCCGCTCGTCGCGGAAGAGGTACGCGTGCTGCTCGGCCGTCTCGCCGGCTCCGTAGACGAGGACCGCGCCGTCGAGATCATCGCCTCCGGCGCCGAGCCGCTCGAGGACCTGATCGCCGCGATGCACTCGAAGCTCCTGCTCGCCGCGCTGCGCAGCGCGCGCGAGCAGCGCCGGGGCTGAAATGCTACGCAGCCAGACCGCGCTCCACTGCCGCGCGCGCGAGTCGCTCGTCGAATGTCAACACGCCGCCCTGCGTCGTCTCGGCTGCGAGCAGGACGCAGCAGTCGGGCAGCTTCAGTCCCGTATCGGCGCGAAGTGCGGCGAGCTGCTCTGCGGCGCCTCGAGGGAGCGGCAGCTCCTCCACCTCCAGGGTCTTGAGCGCTGCCTGCGTCGTTCGGAGCGTGCCCGTTCGCAGCGGTGCGATCAGCGCCTCCGTGAGGGTGATCGTGCTCGCACCGAATGGCTGGTCGGCAGCGTCGAGCAGTCGCTCATCCGCAGCGTCGTGGAGCGCGTCGCGCGGATCGAGATGCGCGATCAGCACGCTCGCGTCGAGGACGATCATGCGGGCCAGTCGTTGCGCAGCTGCTCGAGATAGCCGGGGGGATAGACATCCGGCAGGACGCCGCTCGTGCGCTTGATCGCAGCGCGTCGACGGGCCGTTTCGCGGCCCTCGTCCGCGGCGATTGCCTTGTGTCCCTCGCGCACGAGGTCGAGCAGCAGCTTTGCGGGGCGCTCGCGGTCTTCGGGCCAACGGCGGGCGGCGTCGCGCAGCGCGCCGGCGAGCTCGTCGGTCTCGGTGAGCATGTGACGCGGGCGGGCGGTCGGCATGTGGCTATTGTAGCACCTCGAATCAGGTGCAACACCTAGCTGGGATCTCACCACACCGCTGTGTGCTCCTCCATCACGCCCTGGCCCTCCGCGAGCGCGAGCGGACCGCGGGGGCCGGGGAGGACGCCGCTGAAGGTGCCGAACGGCTGGCGGTACTCGCTGCGCACGAGCAGCAGGTTGTCGCGGCGCTCGCGGACGGCTTCGGCGGCGAAGCGCAGGTCGACGCCGTCGTCGGTCTCGACGGCGCCGAGGTCATCCGCGAAGTGAGCCGCAGGTCCGACCTCGACCGGCACGCCGCCGAGCCAGACGGTCCGCTCACTGTTGCGCGGCGGGTCGTTGACGCCGGCCACGAGGTTCCAGGCGAGGCTGCGGCCGTCCTCGGCTCTGCCGACGCCGGCGCACCAGCGCCATGCGGTGTGGCGGGCGTGATAGCCGGCGCTGTCGTCGATCACGGCGAAGGCGTCGATCTCCCGCACCACGCCGTTGAGCACGACCGTCCCGTGCGCGCGCACGCCGCCCTGCTTGCGCGTCCACGCGTACGCGTGGCCGTTCGGGCAGATCGTCTCGACGCCGTCGACCTCCTCGAGCGTCAGGTCGATCTCCGCGCCGTCGTCGAGCACCAGCACGCGGCCCGGCCGGTCCAGCCCGAGCCGCACGCCGCCGCCCGAGCGCCGCGTGCGCTCGTGCAGGCGCTGCGTCGCGCGATCCCACACGGCCCAGAACGACTGGCGGCCCGGCCCGACGCGCGCGTGCCCGACGCACAGCATCAGCTCGGGCCCGTAGACGCCCACGTAGCGCCAGCGCTTCAACGGGCGCGACCCGCGCCATGCCGGCATGCGCAGGGGCGGCAGTGGCAGGCGGTCGAACTCGGCCGGGCGGATGACGCCGTAGGGCCCTCGATGCGCGGGAATCGGGACGTTCGAGGGACGGGCGGGCGGCATGCACGGGCGCGGTATGCTTGCTGGCCGGTTGACTGACCAGTCAATCTGTCCTGCCTTGGAGACCGACCACCGCATGCGCGCCGCGGCGATCCAGATGAACTCTACCGGGGATCGCTCCCGCAACCGCACAACCGCGGAGCGCCTCGTACGCGCCGCCGCAGGCGACGGCGCGAGGCTCGTCGTCCTGCCGGAGAAGTGGAACGTGCTCGGCACGCCCGAGCAGCTCGCGGCCGGCGCCGAGCCGCTCGACGGTCCCTCGATCGCCTGGGCGCGCGAGCTCGCGCGCGAGCTCGGCGTCGATCTGATCGCAGGATCGATTCTCGAGCGGCGCGCAGGGCACCCGAAGCACTTCAACACGAGCGTCCACGTCGGCCCCAACGGCGAGCTGCGCGGGGTCTACCGCAAGCTGCACCTGTTCGACGTCGAGGTCGCGGGCACGACCTACCGCGAGTCCGACGGCGAGGATCCTGGGGAGGAGGTTGTCACGACGACGCTGGAGGACGGGACCGTCCTCGGCATGGCCGTCTGCTACGACCTGCGCTTCCCCGAGCTGTTCCGCATCCTCGCGCTGCGCGGCGCGCGCGTGCTCGCGCTGCCGTCCGCCTTCACGCTCGCGACGACGCGCGACCACTGGGAGGTGCTCTTGCGCGCCCGCGCGATCGAGGACCAGTGCTTCGTCGTCGCCGCCAACCAGATCGGCGAGCACATGCCGGGCAAGGCCTCCGGCGGGCGCTCGATGGTCGTCGACCCGTGGGGGACGGTGCTCGCGACCGCTCCGGACGAGGAGAGCTACGCGCTCGCCGAGCTCGACTTCGACCGCCAGGACGCGATCCGCACGAGACTGCCCGCGCTGGCGCACCGCCGCCCACAGGCCTACGCGTGGCCGGACGCCGCCTTGGAGGCGGTCGCCTGATGGCGCGCACGAACACCGAGCCCGCCGTCGACAAGCGGCGCATGATCCTCGACGCGGCCGTGCGCGTGTTCGCGCGCACGGGCTTCCACACCTGCCGCGTGTCCGACATCGCCGACGAGGCGGGCGTCGCCTACGGCCTCGTCTACCACTACTTCGACTCGAAGGACCAGATCCTCGACACGCTCTTCCTCGAGCGCTGGGACATCCTCCTGCGCGCGATCCAGGAGGTCGACGGGGAGGAGATCCCGCCGCGCGAGAAGCTCTACGCGATCACGTCCTTTATCGTCGACTCCTACCGCCACGACCCCGACCTGATGAAGGTCATCATCGTCGAGGTCACGCGCGCCGCGAACACGTTCGGCCGCACGCACCTCGCGCACATCCGCCAGGCGTACGTGGGGATCGGCGCGATCGTCGAGAGAGCGCAGAGAGCCGGCGTCTTCCGCGCGGACATCACGCCGGACTTCGCCGCGCTCGCGTTCTACGGCGCGGTCGAGCAGGTGCTGACCGGCTGGATCTTCGCGTTGCTGCCGACGGGGGATCGGGAATACGACCAAGCCAAGACCCATATCGTCGAGACGATCTGCGGTGGACTCGATCGCGTCGAGCGAACGTGACCACCGCCGGGAGAGCTGATTGAATGCGCGAGCTGATGGCTGAGAGCGATCTTGTGAAGCGACTCGTGTGGTCCGGCCTGCTCGCCGGGATCGGCGCGCTTGCCAGCATCGCCACCCAGCGGCTCGCCACGGTGATCTGGGTGCGCGCCTTCGGCGAGGAGCCGCCCGAATGACGGACGCCGTCGACGCCGCCGCGAGCAACGGCCAGCCGACGGTCGAGCAGGCCGCGCTCGCGTCTGACCCTGCCGCCGTGCCCGGCCCCCAGGCCGCTTTTGTCTCTGCGCAGCCCCCGATCGCCGACGAGCGCCCCGAGCTCGTCGTAGGAGCCGCCTTCGCCGGCGGCCTCGCCCTCGCCCTCTTCCTCAAGCGCCTTGCCCGCTGACGACAGACAAGCCACGCTTGCCGAGACGGTCACGCAGGTGTCCGAGCGCGCCTCGCTGCTCGTGCGCGAGGAGATCGAGCTGGCCAAGGCTGAGATGTCGGCGAAGGCGCGCAAGCTCGCGACCGGCGCCGTCGTCGGGATCGTCGCCGGCGTCTTCTTCATCACCGCGCTCTTCTTCCTGCTCGAGTCGGCTGCCTGGGCGCTGTACCGGGTCGTCGGCGGGACCAACTACTGGGCCGGGTTCCTGATGGTCGCGGGCCTGCTGGTCCTGCTCGGCGCGCTCGCCGGCGGCCTCGCCTATCGCGCGCTGCGCAAGGGCACGCCGCCGGCGCCGACGATGGCGATCGACGAGGCGAAGAAGATTCGCGAGACCGTTACCGCCACGGAGGTCACCTCCTGATGCCGCCGACCCGCACGCCCGAGCAGATCCGCGCCTCGATCGAGCAGAACCGCAAGGAGCTCGGCACGTCGATCGAGGTCCTGCGAAGAGAGGTGACGGCGCTGACCGACTGGCGCCAGCAGCTGCGCGACCACAGAAGAGAAGCGCTCATCGCCGCCGCCGTCGCCGGCTTCGTGATCGGCGGCGGCATCGCCGGCGTCACCGGCGTGCTCTTCGGCCGCCGCCGGCGTCGTCGCTGACGGCGGCGGCATCTCGCCAGGCATCGTCCTCGCCGATTCGCGTACGAAGTACGCCACATCGACTGCGTCCTCCC
Organism: Conexibacter sp.; assembly: GCA_045805465.1. Classification (GTDB taxonomy): domain Bacteria; phylum Actinomycetota; class Thermoleophilia; order Solirubrobacterales; family Solirubrobacteraceae; genus Conexibacter. The sequence continues at coordinate 12,207 of JBJMLB010000039.1, forward strand.
CTGGCGAGCGCCGCCATCCGTCAGCAACGACGCCGAAGCGCCGCTGTCAGGCCAGATACGACGACGGGATCCCGCCGACGCCGAGGAGTCCGGGTCCGACGTGCGTCCCGATCACGGGGCCGACCTCGGAGACGAAGCAGGGGTCGGTGCCGAACATCTCGCGACCGAGCTCGACGAGTCTCGCCGCTTCAGCGGGTGCCTGGACGTGCTGGATGACCCACGCGTCGGCGCCGTCGTCGCAGCGTGTGCGCAGGTATTCGACCATCCGCTCGAAGGCGCGGCCGGACGTGCGCACGCGCTCGATTGGCGTGATCTCGGCCTCGAGCGTCAGGATCGGCTTGATCTTCAGCGCCGAGCCGAGGTACGCCTGCGCGGCGCCGATGCGGCCGCCGCGGCGCAGGTACTCGAGCGTGTCGACGGCGAACCACATCGTCAGCGCGGCGCGCGCCTCGCGCGCGTGGGCGACGACCTCGTCCGCGCTCGCGCCGCGCGCGGCGGCCGCATGCGCGGCGAGCACGACGAGGCCCTCCCCGCCGCAGGCGCTCTGCGAGTCGATCACCTGGATGCGCTCGCCGCCGCGCCCCAGCAGCTGCTCGCGCGCCTGCTCGGCTGAGGCGAACGTCCCGGAGATCGCACCGGAGAGGTGGATCGAGACGATCTCCTGCCCTTGCTCCAGCAACGGCTCGTACACGGCGAGGAAGTCGCCGATCGACGGCTGCGAGGTCGTCGGCAGCTGCTTCGCCGTGCGCAGATAGTCGTAGTAGGCGTCGAAGTCCGGCAGGTCGAACTCGCGGTCCTCGCGCGAGTCCCAGTGAACGTAGAGGCTCACCTCGTGTATCCCGCGCGCGGCGACGAGCTGGCGCGGGAGGTAGTGGCACGTGTCCGTGACGACGGCGACCGAGCCCATCGCGCGCACACTATCGATGCACCTCGCCGCGCGGGCCACTACAGTGCCGGGCCGTGCGACGCGCCCTGACCATTGCCTTCCTGCTCACCGCTCTCGCGGCGCCAAGCGCATGGGGGCGCGATCCGATCGTGCCGCTGCAGGAGATCCATCGCGGAATGACGTGCACCGCCCGCACGGTCGTCCAGGGCACGACGATCAGCGACTTTGACGTCGAGGTGCTCGACGTCGTCGCCGACACGGACGGCAGCGGACCGCGCATTCTCGTGCGCGTGTCAGGACCTGCGGTCGACCGCACGGGCATCGCCGAGGGCTTCTCCGGCTCGCCCGTCTACTGCGCGGGCGCGAACGGCGTGGTCGGCAACGCCGGCGCGATCTCCGCGACGATCGGCCAGTACGGAGCGGACGTTGGGCTCGTGACGCCAATCGAGCTGATGCTCGGGTTGCCGGCCCAACCTCCCGTGAAGGCGCGCGTCGCCCCCAAGCTGCTGCACGCCGCCAGACCGCTCGCCTCGCCGCTCGTGATCGCCGGACTGTCGCCCTCGCTCGGCCGTCTCGTCGAGCGCGTCGCGAAAGCGCAGGGCCGCTCGATCGTCGCGGCCCCGGCGGGCCCGCTCGGCACGTTCCCGCCGCAGGAGCTGGTGCCCGGCGCATCGCTCGCCGCCACCCTCTCCAGCGGCGCCGTGACGGCCGGTGCCGTGGGCACCGTCACGTATCGCGACGGAACGACCGTCTACGGCTTCGGCCACGGCTTCGACGCCGCCGGCCGGCGTGGGTTGCAGCTCGCCGACGCCTACGTCTTCACGGTCGTCGGCAACCCGCTCGACACGCAGGACGCTGTCTCCTACAAGCTCGCCGCGCCCGGCCATCCGCTCGGCGTCCTCACGAACGACGCGCCCGCCGGCGTCGTCGGGATCATCGGCGGCAGACCGCGGACGATCCCGCTCACGGTCACCGTGCGCGACCTCGACCGCGGCACGAAGCTGCAGCAGCGCACGAGCGTCGTCGACGAGAGCGCGCTCGAGAACCCGTCCGGCACGGACCTGCTGTCGGCGATCGCGCCGCTCGCGGTCGCGCAGGGCATCACGACCGCGTTCAACGGCTCGCCGTCGCGCGAGAGCGGCGTGCTGTGCCTGCGAGTGAGACTGCGCGAGGCCAAGAAGCCGCTGCACTTCTGCAACCGCTACGTGGTCAACGGCTCGACCGGACTCGACCAGCCGGCTCCGCTCGCCTTCCGGGCGGGCATCGACGTCCAGCAGGCGCTCTCGACGATCGGCAAGGCGCGCTTCGCGACGCTGCACGTCGAGCGCGTCTCGGCCGGCGTCGACGTCGAGCGCGGCGCCGCGATGGCGCACCTCCTCTCCGTCAGCGGCCCGCGCAAGGTGCGCCCCGGTCAGAGAGTGCGCGTCGCGATGCGCGTGCGCGTCGACCACGGCCCGATCCGCACGCTGCATCCTGTGGTGCGGATCCCCCACGACGTCTTCGGCGGGCCGCAACTGCTGGCCTTCCGCGGCAGTGCCATCGACATCCCGGACGCCGACACGCAGAACCTTTTCATGGCGCTGCTGGGCCTGCTCGGCGGTCTGCCGAGCAGCGGAAGCGGCACTGAGCAGCTGCACCAGGTGATCGGCCGCTTTGAGCGGACCCAGCGCTACGACGGCGTCAAGGCGCGGCTCGGCTTCGAAAGCTGGCGCGTCTATCGCGATCCCGCGCTGCGGATCGACGGCAGCGCTTCTATGCCGGTTCGCGTCGTCGGCACGAAGCGCAGAGCACCGCGCGGCGGTGGCGGCGGACTCGGGCAGATCTTCGCCCAGCTGTTCAGCTGAGCCGCGATCGCGCGCTCAGCCGGTCCGCGTGACCGCGACCGCGCTCAGCCGAGCCGGTTCTCGATCGACAGCGGCGCCTGCGCGCTCTCGGCGATCGGCTCGTCCGCGTCCTCGGGCTGCTCTACGCCGAGCAGCCCCGCCAGCTCGCCGCTCTCGTACATCTCGGCGACGATGTCGGCCCCGCCGACGAGTTCGCCGTTGACGAACAGCTGCGGGATCGTCGGCCAGTTCGACAGCGCCGACAGCTCCTGGCGGATGCGCGGGTCGGGCAGGACGTCGACCGCCGCGAAGGGCGCCTCGAGCGTCTGCAGCGCGCCGGCAGTGCGCGCGGAGAAGCCGCACATCGGCTGCTCGGGCGTCCCCTTCATGAAGAGGATCACGGGGTTCGACCTGATCGCGTCCTCGATCGCGTCGCGGAGGGGGTTCTGCGTCTCGTCGCTCACGGTGGGGTCCTCACTCGGCCTTCGTCTGCAGGGACAGGGCGTGGATGCTGCCGCCGAGCTCGCCGTCGAAGACGTTGTAGACGAGACGGTGCTGGGCGACCCGCGAGAGGCCGACGAACGCGGGCGCCACGACGACGGCCTCGAAGTGCTGGCCGTCGTCGCCGTGAACCTCTGCGCGCGCGCCGGGAATGCCGGCCTCGATGCGTGCTTTGAGCTCTTCCTTAGTTGCCATCGCGCCCTAGGGTAGCGGTGCGGGCGGGTCGCTACACTGAATGAAGTGATGCAGCCCCACGCGACGGAGACCAGCTCATGATCACGCTTACCGACAAAGGCGCCGAGAAGGTTCGCGAGTTCCTCTCCTCCCAGGGGAGCGAGGTCGAGACGGCGGGATTGCGCGTCGGCGTGCGCGGTGGCGGCTGCTCCGGCTTCCAGTACGCGCTCGCGTTCGACCAACAGCGCGACGGCGACCAGGTCTTCGAGCAGCAGGGCATCCGCCTGCTCGTCGACGGACCGAGCCTGCCGTACGTCGAGGGCTCCACGATCGACTACGTCGACGACCTCCAGGGCGCCGGCTTCAAGGTCGAGAACCCGAACGTGATCGCCGCCTGCGGCTGCGGCTCGTCCTTCCGGGTGGCCGACGAGGAGCAGGTCTCCGCGGTCTGACCCGTCTGCGCGCCCCTACGTGGGCTCGTTGTCCAGGCTGCGCCAGAGATAGCGGCACGCCAGCGTCCGCTGCGGGCGCCACGGCTCGGCGATCTCGGTCAGCTCGGCTGGGTTCGGCATCGCGGGCAGCTCGTAGGCGCGCTCGACGGCGCGTCTAATGCCGAGGTCGCCGACCGGCAGCACGTCGGGGCGGCCGAGGTGGAACATCAGGAACATGTCGGCCGTCCACTGGCCGAGGCCCTTCACGGCGACGAGCTCGGCCGCGACCTCCTCGTCAGGCATCTCGTCGAGCCGCTCGAGCTCGAGCTCGCCGCTGACGACGTGCTCGGCGAGCGAGCGCAGGTAGGACGCCTTCGCTCTCGAGAGGCCGGCGGCGACGCGCAGCTCGTCGAGGTCGTCCGCGATCAGCTCCGCGGGCGTCGGCGTGCGGCCGCCGTAGCGCTCGGTCACGCGCCCGTAGATCGTGCGCGCCGCCTTCGTTGAGAGCTGCTGGCCGACGATCGCGCGCAGCAGCGCGCCGTAGTGGTCGTCGGGTCGGCCGGCGCGTCTGTCGCCGAGCCCGTCGGGGCCGACGGCGTCGATCAGCGCGCCGAGGATCGGGTCCGCCGCCCGCAGGAAGGTCTCGGCGCTCACGCCGGGGATAGTACGCACCGGTCACAGCTGTGCCGCGGATTCCGGAGAAAGACCGAAGACCACGCTAGGATCACGCGCGTATGCGCGTTGCCTTGGTCTCGCCGTACTCGTGGACGTACCCCGGTGGCGTGACTCGCCACATCGAGGCGCTCGCCGAGCGTTTCTTCGCAGAGGGGCACGAGGTCCGGGTGCTGGCGCCCTTCGATCCCGACGATCGCCTCTCTGCCGTGCTTCACCGCGGGGCGGCGCCCCAGCAGCGCGCGATGCCTGACTACGTGATCCCGCTCGGGCGCACGCTCGGCTTCCCGGCGAACGGCGCCGTCTCGAACCTCTCCTCGCGTGCGGCGGGCCTCAGCCGGATGCGGCGCGAGCTGCGCGCCGGCGGCTTCGACGTCGTCCACCTGCACGAGCCGGTCGTGCCGATCCTGTGCTGGGACGCGTGCGTCTCGACGCGCCTGCCGCTCGTTGGCACGTTCCACTGCTACTCGACGAACCGCCTCACGAACAACGTCGCCAACGTGCTCGGCGCACGCCGCATGTTCAACCACCTGCACGTGCGCATCGCCGTCTCCGAGGCGGCCGCGTGGACGGCGCAGCGCTTTTTCGGCGGGCGCTACCGGATCGTCCCGAACGGCGTGGCCGTCCCCGAGGAGCGCGCGCCACGTGCGCCGGCCGACCGTCTGCGGCTCGCGTTCGTCGGCCAGGCCGTCGAGCGCAAGGGCCTGCCCGTGCTGCTGCGCGCGTTCGAGGCGCTGCGCGACCACGACGTGCCCGTCGAGCTGACGGTCGTCGGCGCCAATCGCGACGAGGTGCAGCCGATGCTGCTCGACGATCGCGGCGTGACGGTGCTTGGGCGCGTCGACGACGCCGAGAAACAGCGCGTGCTCGAGTCGGCTGACCTGCTGTGTGCCCCGTCGCTCGGCGGCGAGAGCTTCGGCATGGTGCTGACGGAGGGCTTCGCCGCCGGCACGCCGGTCGTCGCCTCCGACATCGCCGGCTACCGCGACGTCGTGCGCGACGGCGTCGATGGCGTGCTCGTCCCGCGCGGCGACGCGACTGCGCTCGCCGAGACGCTGCTCGAGCTGTGGCTCGCGCCGGAGCGGCGCGTTGCGATGGGAGAGGCTGCCGCCGCGCATGCGCAGCGTTTTGCCTGGCCGCACGTCGCGCGCGAAGTGCTCGACGCCTACGAGGACGCGATCGCGACGCCCTCGCCGCAGGGCGCCGTGGAGCGCGCCGCCGTACGGATCGGCGCCAAGCCGGCCGACCTGCGGCCGCACGTGCGCCCGCAGCGGCTGCCGACCCTCGAACCGCCGCCGCCCGCGGGCGCGCGCAAGCCCGCGCTCGTGTTCGCGCGTCGCGTCGCGATGCTCGCGTTTGCCGCGCTCGCGCTGGTCGGCACGGTGCTCGCCTTCCGCCGCATCGGCGTCCACGAGATCGCGCTCGCGCTGCTGGACTCCAGCCCGGCGTGGGTGCTCGTCGGCCTGGGGGTGATGTGCGTCTCGATGGCCGTGCGCGCGGTCGCGTGGCACGCGATCCTCAAGGCGGCGATCCCGCTTGGGCGCGTGCGCCTGCGCGACGCGATGCAGGGAACCTTCATCGGCGTGCTGATGAGCGCAACGCTGCCGGCGCGCCTCGGCGAGCCCTCGCGCGCGCTCGTGGTCTCCCGCCGCACCGGACGCCCGCGCGAGCACCTGCCGGTCGTGCTCGGGACGATCGTCTCGCAGGCGCTGCTGAACATCCTCGCGCTGACGCTGCTGGGGGTCGTGACGTTCTCGACCGTGAGACTGTTCCGCAACCACCACGACGCACTGATCTTCGCGGCGATCATGCCGCTGCTGCTGCTCGCGCTGGTGCTGCTCGCGCCGCCGCTGCTGAGCGCCGGGCGCCACTCGCGCTTCGCGAAGCTGCGCGAGCTGACGGGGCAGGCGCGCGAGGCGCTCGCACGCGTGCGCGCTGGCCTCGTCGTCTTCCGCGACCCGAAACTCGGCAGCACGGCGGTCGCGGCGCAGCTCGCCGCCTGGATCCTGCAGTGGCTCTCCTGCTACGTCCTCCTCGTCGCGCTTGGGCTCGACCACCAGGCCGGCCTCGGCGCCGCCGCGGCCGTGCTGTTCGCGGTCAACGTGACGGCCGTGCTGCCGGCGACGCCGTCGAACCTCGGCATCTTCCAGGCTGCCTGCGTCGTCGTGCTGAGCGGCGGCTACGGCGTCTCGCAGGCCGACGCGCTCGGCTACGGGATCATCCTGCAAGCGGTCGAGATCGCGACCGCCGTCGTGATGGGCATGCCGGCGCTCGTGAAGGAGGGCCTGTCGTGGAAGGACGTGCGCCTGCGCGCCCTGCAGACCGCTCCCGTCGAGCTGCGCGCCCCCCGGACGTACCACGGCCGCGGCGGCGAGCCGCAGCCCGCCGCCTCCGAGGCGTAGACGCCGCTACCCGCCCAGCTCCTCCGCCGCTCTGTCGAACTGCGCGAGCTGGCGCCCGAGCGCCTCGCCGACGTAGCCGCAGATCACGCCGAAGTCGTGGACGATCAGCCCGGCGCGGGCGACCAGCCGCTGGAACTCCTCGTCGCTGCGGATCGCGTCGAGTGCGGCGCGCTCGCCGCGCACGAGCACGAACCCGGCGAGCTCGCCGCCGTGCGGGTCGAGCAGCACGGGCTCGAAGCTGTCGATGCGGCCGTCCTGCTGCGCGAGCGTCCAGTACTGGAGCGTCTCCTGGAAGACGTCGAGCGCCTTCTGCTCGCGTCCTGCCACGACCTCTCCCCAGCCGGTGAAGAGCACGTCGTCATTGGCCATCGTGGACTCCTTCGGTCGACGTTGGTCGATCGACCGTAACGGAGTGCGACGGCGCCGGGGCGCCGAGAGTCAGTCGACGCCGGCGGCGTCCGCGGCGCGCTCGACCTCGGCCTCGACGGCGCCGTCGGCCGGGTCCTCGTCGAGCAGCGTGGGATCGCGGTCGGAGCCAGCGATGATGTCGTCCGGCGCCTTGTCCTTCGGCAGGAAGCCGCTTCTCATGCCGAAGTAGACGGCTTGGGGGTGGTGCGCGACGATCGCGACCGTCGACTGCTCGGGCTCGACGGCGTAGCCGCCGGAGAGGCGCATGCCGATCGAGGGCGCGTCGAGCAGCGCGAAGACCTTCTCGTGCTCGGACTGGTCCGGGCAGGCGGGGTAGCCCCACGAGTAGCGGCGGCCCTGGTCGAGCTCGATGCCGAGGTCGGAGCGCACCTTCGTGTGCAGCCACTCGGCCATGCCCTCGGCGGTCTGCACGCCGAGGCCGTGCGTGAACAGCTGCTCGGCGAACTCGCCGTCTCTCTCCAGCTGCGCCATCAGCTCGGTGACCTCGTCGCCGGCGGTGACGACCTGGAGGGCCACGACGTCCTTCTCGCCGCTGGCGAGCGGCCGGTAGAAGTCGGCCAGGCAGATGCGGTCGTGCTTGGGCTGGCGCGGGAAGACGAGCCGGTCGATCTCGCGCTCGTGGTCCTCGGGATCGAAGATCACGACCTCGTTGCCCTCCGAGGCGGCCGGGAAGTAGCCGAGCTTCGCGCGCGGGTGCAGGTATCTCTGCTCGGCCCACATGCGCTCCAGGCGCGGCTGGAAGTTCTCGCTGACGAGCTCGCGCCACGCCTCGCCCTTCACGCCGCGCCCGCCCCAGTGGAGCTTGAACAGCACGTGCGTGTCGAGGTGCGGATAGACCTCGTCGAGCGGCACCTCGATCTCGCGCACGCCCCACCACGGGGGCGTCGGCACGGGCGTGTCGGTGCGAGCCGCGCTGCGGACCGAGCTGTCGGTCGTCGGCGGGCCGTCGTCCACGACGACCGGCTTCTCGCGCAGCGTTCTCGCCGCCGCGCGGGTCTTCTCGACGAGCGCGGCGCGCGCCTCCGCGTCGACCAGCTGGTCCATCTTCGCGAGCCCCTCGAACGCGTCCTTGCAGTAGAAGACGCCGGGCTCGTAGACGTCCTCGCCCTCTCTGCCGTGCGGGTAGAGGATGCGCAGGCCGAAGTCGCGGTTGATCGCGGCGCCGCCGATCAGCACCGGGAACGGCAGCGCGCGCTCGTGCAGCTCCTGCACGCACAGCGGCATCTGCTTGGAGGTCGAGACGAGCAGCGCCGAGAGGCCGATCGCGGTCGCTCTGTGCTCCTGGGCGGCGTCGAGGATCGTGGAGATCGGGACCTGCTTGCCGAGGTCGACGACCGTGTAGCCGTTGTTCGTGAGGATCGTGTTGACGAGCGACTTGCCGATGTCGTGCACGTCGCCGAAGACGGTCGCGATCACGACCGTGCCCTTCGTGTAGCCCTCGATGCGGTCGAGGTAGTTCTCCAGGCGCGCGACGGCCTTCTTCATCACCTCGGCCGACTGCAGCACGAAGGGGAGGATCAGCTCGCCCGCGCCGAACTTGTCGCCGACCTCCTTCATGGCTGGCAGCAGCACGTCGTTGAGCGTCGGCACGGCGCCGATCTTCTCGACCGACTTGTCGATCCAGTCCTCGACGCCATCCTTCTTGCGCCGCAGGATGTGGAAGTGCAGCGCCTCCTCGGGCTCCATGCCGGCGGTCGGGTCGGCCTTCTCGTCCTCGGCGCTCTCGCCCTTCTCCTCGAAGTGCTCGATGAAGCGCTGCGTCGCGTCCTCGCGTCTGTTGAAGACGAGGTCGTCGGCGAGGTCGCGCTCGACCTGCGGGATCTCCGAGTACGGCGTGATGTCGGCGGGGTGGACCATCGCGAGGTCGAGGCCGGCTTCGACGCAGTGGTGCAGGAAGACGGAGTTGAGAACCTCTCGCGCCGCTCTGCCGAAGCCGAACGAGACGTTCGAGACGCCGAGCGAGGTCAGCACGCCCGGCAGCGCGGCCTTGATCTCGCGAATCCCCTCGATCGTCTCGACCGCGCTGTCCTTGAACTCGTCCGAGCCCGTCGCGAGCGTGAACGTGAGCGCGTCGAAGATCAGCGTCTGCGGGTCCATCCCATGCTCGTCGCAGACGTAGCCGTGGATGCGACGCGCGACGTCGACCTTGCGCCCGCGCGTCTTCGCCATCGACTCCTCGTCGATCGTCAGCGCGATCAGCGCAGCGCCGTGCTCGATGCAGAGCGGCACGACGTGGTCGAGCTTGGCGCGGCCGGCCTCCAGGTTCACCGAGTTGACGATCGCGCGGCCGGGGATCTGCTCCAGCGCGGCCTTCATCACGTCCGGCTCGGTCGAGTCCACCTGGATCGGCGCGGGCAGCGACAGCGAGACCTTCTTGACGAGCGTCGCCATCTGCTCCGCCTCGTCCTGGCGCTCGGTCAGCGCGACGCACAGGTCGAGGATGTGCGCGCCGCCCTCGACCTGCCCCTCGGCGATCTGCAGCAGGCCGTCGTAGTCGTCGGCCAGCAGCATCGCCTTGGCCTTGCGCGAGCCCTGCGAGTTGACGCGCTCGCCGACGATCGTCGGGCGCGGCTCCTGCGCGAGCTGCGTGGCGGCGATCATCGAGGAGACGTGGGGGGCGCGGGCGTCCGGACGCGCTTGCGGCGTGAGGTCCCTGACGCGCTCGGCGATCGCGCGGATGTGCTCGGGCGTCGTGCCGCAGCAGCCGCCGACGACGTTGACGCCGAGGTCGGTGATGAAGCGGGCGTGGAACTCGGCCAGCTCGGACGGGGTGAGGTCGTAGTGCATCTTCCCGTCCACCA